>JAPLNQ010000022.1 GCA_026401075.1 Planctomycetia bacterium | reverse complement strand
CGGCCAGCCCTATCCCGCGGGGGAGCACGTCTGGCAGTGGGACGGCCTCGACGACCGCGACCAGCCCGTGCCGCCCGGTGCATACACCGCCCACGTGCTCACCCACGACGGCATCCGCCAACGGTATGTCTGCGACGTGGGCACGAGCGGCACTCCTCCCTACCAGACCGAGGACGACACCGGCGGCTGGGCCGGCGACTACAACGCCCCGACGTTCGTCGCCGCCGACGGGGATCGCGTGGTGCTCGGCACCGGCAACGCCGAGGCCCAGAAGCCCGCCATTGGCACCGACCTAGAGGGCCGCAAGCTCTTCGGCACGGCGGCCACCGGCGACGTGCTCGTGCTCCACCAGGGATTCGGCTACTTCGGCCGCAATGGCACGCTCACGAAATTCAGCACGGCCAACGGCCGGCTCGAGCCGTTCGCCGATGGTCGGCCGAACGCGCAGGCCCCGGTCGGGCTCGGCCTGGTCGTGCTCGACAACGCGACGCTCCTCACCGCGACGGGCACGACGAAGCTGTTCCTCGTCGACCTCGCCAGCGGCAAGGAGAAGGGGCAGATGACCACGTCGGCGCCGCTCACCGGGGGCCTCGCCCGCGACGGGAAAGGGACGATCTACGCCGTGAGCGGCAACGCCGTCGGCCGGCTGGACGCGAAGGGAGGCGGCTTCACTCCGCTGGCCGCGGACCTCGACGCGCCCAGAATGCTCGCCTGCGACGCCGCAGGCAACCTGTTCGTCTCGCTGCAGGGGAAGACGATGCAGGTCTGGAAGCTCGATCCGACGGGCAAGGTGCTGCAGAAGTTCGGCGTGCCGGGCGGCCGGCCCGCGGTCGGCCGTTTCGACCGGGCCGGCATGCTCATGCCCCACGCGATCGCCGTGGATCGCAACGCGAGGCTCTGGGTCTGCGAGAGCGACGGCGAGCCGAAGCGGTACTCGGTGTGGAACCCCGACGGCACGCTTCATCCGGAGAAGTTCTACGCGCAGAACGTCCGCTACCTCGTGGACTACGACGAGGGCACCTGGCGGACCGACGCCACGATCATCCGCGACCGAGTCGAGGAGGGCGTGGTTCTGGCGAGCTCGCCCTACCACGTGGGCGGACGCGTCGTCACCCGCGACGGCCGAAAGTTCCTGCTCAGCGGCGGCTGGGCCAGTTCGGTCATCACGCTCTACGAGGAGGTCGGCGACGGCTGGCTGCCACGGCTGAGCTATCAGAACAATAACAAGACGTTCTGGCTCGACGCCAACAACGACGGCGTGGTGCAGAAGGACGAGATCCAGTCCGGCTCGACGCGGCTCATCTGGGGCGGCTACTCCGACTCGATCACGATCGACGACCGGCTCAACCTCTACTCGTGGAGCGGCCAGGGGTTTGCGGAGCCGACCAGCGATCTGGGCCGAAGGACCTATCCGTTCACCATTCAACGGCTCGATTTCCTGGGCTTCGCCGCCAACGGCGGCCTGCGGTACGCCGACGCGATGAAGACGATCGTCCGGGAGCCCGATGGCCAGGGCGGCTCGCCGATCGGCGGCGTCGTCGCCGACCCCGACGGCTCGACCTACCTCATGGTCTCGGGCGGGCTCGTGGGCCGCGGCGAGCGGCCGCAGGCCACCGGGGCACGCGTCGTGAAGTACGGGCCCGACGGCAAGGAAGCCTGGAGATACACGAACGTGCATCCTGGCTTCGCCTGGACCTCGTCGAGCTTCGTGCCGGGCTTCATCGTCGCGGCGTTTCGCATGCCCACGGGGCACCATCCCGACCTGGTGCCCGTCACGGGCTACTACGGGCAGTATTTCCTGCTCGACAAGCAGACCGGTGCGTTCGTCGATGCGGTGGGTCAGGATCAGCGGTCGGGCTACGTGCTCGACCAGACGATGGTGCTCACCGAGAACTTCAACGGCAACATCTTCAAGCAT
>JAPLNQ010000103.1 GCA_026401075.1 Planctomycetia bacterium | reverse complement strand
TCCGCCGCCGGTCATCGCGCGCCAACAATTCGTTGTTTTTGTCGAGATTGGAAATGTCGGCGATGTTGAGCTTCAATCGTCGGTCGGCGGGCTTGGTGAGGTTGGCGAGGGTGGCCTCAAGCTCCCCGAAATTCACACTGAACGCCACTGCCTGTCGACGGCTCCACTGCCAACGGTGATCTCCTTCTTCGGCACCAGCGCCGTAAACGCGGTGCCGTCGTAGCCGGGTATGCCCTCCTTCACGGCCGACGCAATCGACGCCACGATCTCCGCTCGCATACCCGGCAGGAGCGTGGCGATTCGGGCCACGTTGCCGGCATTGATCTCGACGAGATTCGAGAGCCCGCCCGCCGAGGTGACAGCCAGCTGAAACGCCTTCATCGTCGACACGCTCTCGAAGTTCGTCAGTTCCTCGAGCGTCAGGCCCTCGAGCGATGAATTCGCATAGCCCATCAGCATGTTTCGCGTGAGATCGATCGCCGTCGTGCTCGCGTCGATCGCGAAGGCCCCGCTCACGTTGGCAGGCACGTCGATTCCCATGCCCTCCGGCAGGTAGGGAAACTGCAGACCGGCCGTCGCGCTGAAGGAGAGCTCAGGGCCGCTCGTGGCGATGCCGAGGGCCACGATCGTGCGGTCGGCGACCGCGGAGGTGAGCGAGGCGAGCGACGCCTCGTCGGCATTCGCGGCCGTGAAATAGGAGGCGATCGCCAGATCAAGCAGCCCACCGACGGCCTGGTCGCGATCGACGGCACCGCCGTTGGCCTGTTTGATCTGCTGGGCATTGGCCATCGCCCGCTTCTCGACCAGAAGCGTTTCCGAAAATTGGTTCGCGTCGAGACCGATCGCGATGAAGCGGTCGCCCGGCCGCGTGAAGGTGCGGTCGTAGGTCGTGCCACCGGCCGGGGCAGTGACGGAGATCTTGAGACTCAGGCTACTCGCGGAGGGCCCCTTCACGAACGACGAAGCGGTCGCGATCGCGACACCGTCCCGCCGCAGCGTCGGCCACCAGCCCCACCCGCTCGACCCGTCCAACGTGGCCCACCAGCCGTACACCGGATCGATCGTGAGCCGGCTCAGCGCGATGTCGGCAAGCGTGAACGAGACGCCCGAATCACCAAAAAGTGACTTCGATCCGTTGGTGGGACTGGTGGTCAGTTTGATGTTCACCGTGTAGTTGGCCGCAGCCGGGATCGCGGCCGGCCGGGCAGTCTCGGCCGGCTGGCTCACAACCGCATAAGGCAGCGCCGTGGGAATCGCAGGAAACGCCTGCTGGCGGATCGGTCCGTCGTAGCCCACGTCGGTAATCGTGAGGTCAGGCCGGTTCTGCGCAAGCCATCCCGCGACCTTTGCCTCGTAGTATTCGGCCGTCGACTTCTTCTGCCAAGCAGGGTTTGTGAGGTAGTCGGCCTCCTGCGGGCTGAAGGGCACCTTTGTGAGCATGTCGGGCACGCCGGGCCGATAATCACGCAGCTTCCATGAGGCATCGATCGGCACCCAGGCCTGTCGGCCGGTCGCGGGCACCGTCACGAGCGCCTCGAGCCAGGTGTGCTTGAACCGGTTCCAGTATTGGTCGTAGGCGAGGCCAGCCTCGGCGAGGATCGTTGCGGCCGCCAAGCCATCCCTCGCTCCCACGAAGTCTTTGAGCTGGCTTTCCGTCACCTCGACCACACCGGCCACATACCGCGTGGAGATGCCGGCCGCGGCGTAGAGCGATGCGAGCAGCGAGTTCGTATCCCAGTCGTTGCCCGCCTTGGTCTGCAGCGTGGCCAGCGGCCCCTTCATTGCGCCAACGTAAGGCTGGAAAACGACCGTGTTCGTGACGTAGTCGAGCATCTCGAGCGGCAGGTAATAGAGACGGGCCGCCAGGTCGGCGATGCTCGTGGCCACCTCCGGCCGGTCGGGGGCGACATCGACGTCGATCGCCCTGCCTCTGAGCGAGGCCAGGGCCGTCCGCGGATTGTCGGTGAGCAGCGGATTGCCGTGCACGAGCAGCGTCGCCAGCCTGGGCAGCTGCGCGACGCCCGCAGGCACCGTCGAGAGCGCGTTGGATCGCACGTCGAGCCTCGTCAGCCCAGCGAGCGCGGGGAGCGTGGCCAGGCCGGCGTCGGTGAGGCCGACGTGCACCACCGCCAACGACGTGAGGCTGGCGAGGCCGGCCAGCGGCTGAAGCGACGCGAGCCCCTGCGGCACGGCGGCATGATCACCCGGAACCAGCTCGAGCGACTGAAGCGCCGCGAGGCTCGCGATGCCGGTGAGATCGCCGACAGCGTTCCCATCGACGGTGAGCGACGTCAGTGGCGGCGACTGGGCGAGCACCGCCGGTGTGAGCCACGCATCCCGGTCGAGCGCCAACAACTCGCGGACAGCTGCGGCCAGTTCGGGGTCGTAGAACATCACTCCCTGCACGTCGCCGCCCACACGTCTCACGTGGCTCCGAATCGTGCCACGCACATCGAGCAGCCCGGCCGATACAAGCGTCTCGCCCGTGTACGTGTTGAGAGGAGCACCCAGCGTGAGCGATGCGGCCCCCGCCTTGGCGACTCCTCCGCCGCCCGCAATCGGCGTGTCGAACCGGGCGGCGACGACCGTGGTGAACGTCGTGCCCGCGGCCGGCGTCGAGAAGGTGCCGCCTGTCACCGTGGAAGCCCCACCGCGAAACTCGATCGCGCCGGCACTCACACTGCCCGAGATCGTGACCGTTCCATTGGCAAGGCCGGCGAAGACGGCGGTATCGCCCCGGCTGCTGTTCCAGCTGACGTAGCCGCCGGCGCCGCCACCGAGCGACGGGTCGAACCAGAGCGCGGTCCCGCCTTCCGTCCAGCCGCCGGATCCCCCGAGCCCCGCGCCGGTCGCGACCACGTTGTTCTTCGCCACGAGGTCGGGATCCCAGTAGAGCACCGCCAACAGTCGCCGTTCCTCCAGTCGCTCCATTCCGCGAAGCCGCGACGATGGCCTCGTGAGGGAACGGGGCCAGCGTGGAAACAAGCTCCGGGAACGCAAGCCACGGCGACCGGTCCAGGCCATGGAAACCTCCGCGTCTTTTTCGGGTGCAGAATGACGGAGCGAGTGCATATATGGGGGGCTTCCCCCGCGCTCGGGCGATCTCTTAAAGAACGGAATCCGGCCGGGTCAATGCCAGTTCAATGCGGGGATACGCCCCGCCTGCACGCCGCGTGTCGCCCTCTGCTGAACCGGTAGCTTTTTCCGCAGCCAGCTAGAATGCATCGACCTCACGCGGCCAGGCCGCGTCACTGGCACCCCCATGCACGCCCCTCCCGCCACCCCCGACGCTTCCGATTCGCGACAGTGGATCGCCCGCCGTTGGTTCACGGCGTCGGGCGCGCTCGTCGCAGAACTCCACGCGGGTGTCGAACCGCTCGGCATCTTGGATCTGCTGGCCCGGCAGCGACACTGTCTGTTCCTCGACAGCGCCGTCCTTGACGGTGGCAGCGACGCCGCCCCCAGCGCGGACCGGGCGTCCACGCAGGCCCCCGCGACGCCCCGCCTGGGCCGCTTTTCCTACGTCGCGGCCGACCCGATCCATTCGATCGAGGTTGTGGCCACCGGCGACGGCCGCGATGCGGAGCGGGTGAACGCGGCTTTTTCACAGCTGCGTTCGCTGCTGGCCGACCTCGCCTGCGCGACGATTCCCGGCCTGCCGCCATTCCAGGGCGGCGTGGCGGGGCTCGTCTCCTATGAGTGCGGCCTCGCGCGACTGAGCCTCGCGGTCCCTGGCAGCAGCAGCGTGCCGCTCCTGTCGTTGCATATCTATGATCTCGTGTATGCGTTCGACCACGATGCCGGCCGCGGCTGGATCATCTCGCAGGGCGTGCCCGCGCGGGGACCGACCGCACGACGGGTCCGGGCCGAAGAACGGCTGGCAGGGTTGCTCGCGGCGGTCGCCAAGCCGGTCACGGCGGGCCACTCGCCCCCCGTGTCGGGCCGTGGCGAGATCGTCTCAACGCAGTCGCGGGAGAGCTACATCGCCATGGTGGAGGCCGGCATCGAGTTGGTCCGCGCCGGTGACATCTTCCAGGTCAACCTCGCGCAGCGACTCTGCCTTGCCGCCACGATCGATCCGGTGGAACTCCACCGCCGCAGCCGTACCTTGAACCCTGCCCCCTTCGCCGCCTTCTTCGACGCCGGCACGGCCACCATCGTGAGCATGTCACCGGAGCGACTTCTTCAGGTCGAACGCGGCACCGTGCGGATGCACCCCATCAAGGGCACCCGCCGCATGCTGGCGAGCCCCGAGGCCGATCTCTACGCGGGCGAGGATCTTGGCCAGAGCGAAAAGGACCGGGCTGAGAACGTGATGATCGTTGACCTCGTGCGGAACGATCTCTCTCGTGTCTGCACGCCGGAGAGCGTCCGCGTGGAGGCGCTCTGCCGACTGGAGCGGTATCGCTACGTCCAGCACCTCGTGTCGATCGTGGCCGGCCGGCTCCGGCCCGGGCTCAACTCCCTCGACGCGCTCGACGCCGCCATTCCTGGCGGCAGCGTGACCGGGGCGCCGAAGCACCGCGCCTGCGAAATCATCAGTCAGCTGGAGGGGTTCACACGGGGGGCTTACTGCGGCTCGCTGGGCTTCATCGGGTTTGACGGTGCGGCCGACTGGAACCTGCTCATCCGCACGTTCGTCGTCGCCCCCGATTCGATCAGCTTCGCCGTCGGCGGCGGCATCACCTCGCGGAGCGACCCCGCCGCTGAATACGCGGAGACGCTCCACAAGGCGGAGGGCATGCTCCGCGTACTCGCATCGTTCGGCGTCGACACCGCGTCGACTGCCGCGGGCAAGACGGCGGAGGCCGCACGATGATCGTCGTCCTCGACAACCGCGACAGTTTCGTCTTCAACCTCGCCCGCCATTTTCACCTGCTCGGCGCGGCCGCGGCCGTGGTGCCGAGCCATGCGATCGACGTCGACGGCCTCTTTCAACTCAAGCCGCAGGCCCTCGTGATCTCGCCGGGCCCCTGCACGCGGG
>JAPLNQ010000258.1:19114-54533 GCA_026401075.1 Planctomycetia bacterium | reverse complement strand
TTCGGCGCGCCGATGATCGGCAACAAGACGGCCTGCGAGGCTTTCAACCGCGAGTTCAAGGGGCGGATCTTCCGTTACATCAACGGCCGCGACCCGGTGCCGAAGCTGCCGACCCTGTCGCTGGCGGCCAATGAGTTCGTGCATGTCGACTCCCAGCGGCTGCTCGGCTCCCATCCCCACACCGGTCTGGCGGAGGTGATGGGCACGGTGGCCTCGAAGGCGGTCAACGGCCTGCTGGCCGGCACGCTGATCGACGAGGCCTGGAAGCACATCACCGAGGAGGTGGGGGCCCACTTCCTCGATGTCTACCGCGACCTGCTGAAGGGCTAGTCGGCAGCGTTCCGACCGGTGCTGACTCGGCGTCCTGTGGTCCCGTGCGACCAGCAGGGATTTCGAAAAAGTCGCACTCGCCGGAGGGAGCCAGGGGGCATACACTTGATTCAAACGTGTGTTTGATTCCCCGTCCTGCGTGAATGACGGCTGTTGTGCATGGTCCTCGTTGATCCCTCCGATCGGGCTGAAAAACCCGCTGCGGTCGAGCCGCGGGAGCGGATTCTGTCGGCCGCAGGGCGGGAGTTTGCGGAACGGGGCTACGAGTCGACGACAGTCCGCGACATCTGCCTGGCCGCCGGTGTGAACGTGGCGGCGGTCAACTACTACTTCGGCGACAAGCAGCGGCTCTACATCGAGAGCGTGAAACATGCACACGAGCAGCGGGCCGGGCAGGTGCCGCTGCCGGAATGGGCTGCTGGCACGCCGCCTGCCCGGAAGCTTCAGGACTTTATTGCCAACTTCCTTGAGCGGATGCTCGGCTTCGGTCAGCCGCCATGGCAGGTCCGACTCATGATGCGGGAGGTACTCCATCCGACGGACGCCTGCCGTGAACTGGTGGAGGACTATGTGCGGCCGCGGTTCGAACTCCTCGTCTCGATCCTCGACGAACTCGTCGACGGCCAACTCTCACAGACCGAACTGCGGCGTGTGGCCCTCTCGATCATCGGGCAATGTTTTCTCTACCGCGCGGCAGGCGCCGTGGTGGGCATGCTCGTGCCACGCGAGGAACTCAAGTCGCACCACTCGCTCGCCCCGCTCGCCGACCACGTGACCAGCTATGCTCTGGCGGCCCTGGGAAAAGCGAGGCCGCTCGTCGATACTCGTCAGCAAACACTCCACGTCCGAGAGGAAGCCAGTTCATGAATATCGTCCGTGCGATCCTGGGATGGATCGTGCCGGTTGTCATCCTGGGGGCTGGCATCGCCGCATTCTTTTTCATGGGCAGCCAGCCGCCGCCGGCTCGAAAGTCGAGCGACGTGTCCGCTGCGACGGCCGTGCGGACCGTCGAGGCCACCCCCGAGGTCAATGGGCTCACGATCGAGGCCGACGGCGTGGTCGTGCCGCTGCGGGAGGTGACGCTGGCGGCCGAGGTCGGCGGTCGCGTGCTGACCAAGGCCACGGCATGCAATGAGGGACAGTTCGTCAAAGCCGGCACGCTCCTCTTCGAGATCGATCGCCGGGATTACGAACTCGACGTCGACAGGCTCGACCGGGAATTCAAGCAGGCAGGGCTCGCGATCGAGGAGCTGGACGAAGAGCTTGCCCAGAACGGGAATACCATCGATCTCGCGCGGCGGCAGGTGGAGCTGGCCCGGCGCGAGGCCGCGAGGCTGGAGAACCTGAAGGCCGGCAAGATCGTCACGGAATCGGAGCACGACCGGTCCCTCCGAGACGAGCTGACGGCGACAAACCTGCTCACGACTGCCGAGGGTCAGAAGCGCGTGCTGGCGAAGCGACGCAATCGCCTGCTCGAGGCCCAATCGCTCGCCTCGATCATGCTCGACAAGGCGAAGCTCGACCTCTCGCGAACGCAGATCGTGGCGCCGATCGACGGCATCGTCGTCGACGACAAGGTGGAGCAGGATTCGTTTGTCTCCAAGGGCACGCCGCTGGTGACAATCGAGGATACGCGGGCCGCAGAGGTTCGCACGAGCCTCCAAATGGACGAAGTGGCGATGGTCTGGGGCAGCCGTCGGCGGGCCGACTCGCCCGCACGGGTGGCCCACGACGAACTCGACATGCCGGCTTCGGTCGTGTTCACGGTTGGTGATGCGGCCTACGAATGGAAGGGCACGCTCTCGCGGCAGGAGGGGCGTGGTCTCGACGAGAAGACCCGCACGCTCCCATGTCGTGTGCTCGTCACCCACCCGCAGGATGTCACGGCGCTCGATCGCTACGGCGCCGCGATGCCGCAGCTGCCCCCCGGGGCCCCGCAGTCGTTGCTGCGGGGCATGTTCGTGGAGGTCCGCGTGCGGGTCGATTCGCCCGGCGACCTCGTGTCGATCCCGGAGGATGCCCAGCGGCCCAGCGGCGAGGTCTGGGTGATGCGTGACGGTAGGCTCGTCATCCTCAAGCCTCGCGCTGTGCAGGTTTCCGGGGGGCGGGTGGTGTTCGATTCGGCGGCGTCCGGGCTCGTGGCGGGAGACCGCGTGGTGACCACCCAGCTGTCGTCGCCGCGGGCCGGCATGGAGCTCGTCGATTCCGTTGGCGTGCCCGCCTCGTCGACCCGCACGGCCGACACGGCGGGCGAAACCGACGCACTATGAGATTATCTCGGAGTTCATCCCGATGAGAAGCATCGTCAGTTGGACCGTCCGCAACATGCCGGCGATGAACACGCTGGTCATCGCGATCCTGCTCGTGGGAGCGATGGCGTTCGTGTCGATGCGCCGGGAGGTCTTCCCGGAATTTGATCTGGAGATCGTGTTGGTGACGGTGCCCTATCCGGGTGCGACGCCCGAAGAGGTGGAGGAGGGCATCTGCCAGAAGGTCGAGGAGGCTTGTCGCAGCGTCGCCGGCATCAAGAAAATCACGAGCGTCGCCCAGGAGGGAATGGGCTTTTGCGTCTTCGAACTGCAAGACAACGTCAAGGACGTGCAGAAGACGCTCGGTGAGATCCGTTCGGAGGTGGAGCGCATCCCGAGCATGCCGGAGCTCGCGGAGGATCCGAAGGTGGAGCAGGTGACGCTTCGTACCCCTGCCATCAAGGTGGGCGTGCTCGCGCCGCAGGACCGTGCCGCCGACGCCGCGGCGGAGGGGGAACTCCGCGACGTGGCGGAACTCGTCCGTGACGACCTGCTCGCGTTGCCGGCCGTTTCAGCTGCGAACCTGCTCGGTGCCAAGGACTACCAGATCGACATCGAGATTTCCGAGGCGACCCTCCGCAAATACGGGCTCTCGTTACAGAAGGTGGCCGACATCGTCCGCCGGGAAAACCTGGAACTGCCCGGCGGCACGATCCGCAGCGAGGGGGGTGAGATCCTGCTCCGCGGCAAGAACAAGCGTTATGTCGGGGCGGAGATCGCGAAGCTGCCGCTCGTCACGCTCCCCGACGGGCTCGTGCTCACTGTCGGCGACCTCGGCACGGTCCGCGACGAATTCGCCGACGTTGCCGCCACCAACCGCATCAACGGCCGGGCCGGCATGGTGGTGTCGATCGACCGCAGTTCGGGCGAGGACCTGCTCGCGATGATTGCCGCGGTGAAGAAGTACATCGTCGATGCGAAGCTGCCCCCCGGCTACGACCTGACGATCTGGGCCGACCAGTCGGTCGACGTCCGGGACCGTCTCGACATGCTGATCTCCAACGGCATGCAGGGCCTCGTGATCGTGTTCGTCATGCTCGCCCTCTTCCTCGATCTCAAGATTGCCTTCTGGGTGGCGATGGGCATCCCGTTCTCGATGCTCGGCACGGGGGCACTCATGTACTCCACCGACCAGACGCTCAACATGCTTTCGATGTTCGCGTTTCTGATGGCGATCGGGATCGTCGTGGACGACGCCATCGTGGTGAGCGACAACGTTGATCGGCACCGCCGGATGGGCAAGAGCCTTTCTGCCGCGGCGATCGACGGCACCGTCGAGGTGATCCCGAGCGTCATTTCCAGCGTGCTCACGACAGTGATCACCTTCTTGCCGCTCTGCTTCGTGTCCGGGGTGATGGGCAAGTTCATCGCGGTGATGCCGTTTGCGTTCATCTCCACGCTGCTCGTGTCGCTGGCGGAATCGCTGCTCGTGCTGCCGGGCCACCTCGCGCACGAGAAGAACCTCGTGTTCACGATCTTCGGGATCGTGTTCTATCCGCTGCGACTGCTCATGCCGGCGTTCACCTGGCTGCAGCGGAGCTGTGACAGTGGCTTGAAGTGGTTCGTCAGAAAGGTGTACGCCCCGTTCCTGGACTTCGCACTCGACAATCGCCTCTCGGTGATGGCGGCGGCCATGTGCATCCTGCTTGTCGCCGGCGGGATCGTCCGCAGCGGGATCACGCCGTTCCTGCTCTTTCCCAAGATCGATGCCAACCGTCTGCTCGCCAAGGTCGTGTTTCCTGACGGCACCCCGGCGAGCGTGACCGAGGATGCCACGCGGAAAATCGAGGAGGCGGCCGTGGCGGTTTCGCAGAAGCTTTCGGCCCCGGGCGCACCGATCGTGCATCTCATTCACCGTGCCGTCGGGCAGGTGTCGGCCCTAGGAGAGGTGGGGCCGGATGCGCGGATGAGCGGCAGCCACGTGGGGGCGGTCGCGATTGAACTGGTCGAAGGCGAACTCCGCGATGTCACCAGCGAACAATTCATCAGCGAATGGCGGCAGGCAGCGGGCGAATTCGCCGGGACCGAATCGCTCATCTACGGCACCGAGAGCTTCGGCCCTGGTGGTAAGACGATCGAATTCAAGCTGCTCGCTCAGTCCGGGCCCGACTCTGTGCGGCAGTTGGAGGTCGCGGTCGAGCGGTGCAAGGAGTGGCTCAAGCAGTATCCCGGTGTGATCGACATCGACGACGACTCGCGGCCGGGCAAGTGGGAATACCAGCTCAATGTCAAGCCGCGGGCCGAGGCGATGGGGGTGTCGCTGGCCGATCTCGCCGCCACGATCCGGGCGAGCTATTACGGCGAGGAGGTGATGCGGCTCCAACGGGGACGGCACGAGGTGAAGCTGATGGTCCGCTATCCGCGGGACGAACGCCGCAGCTTCGCCACGCTCGATGAAATCCGGGTGACGGGCCCCGACGGTGTGAAGCGTTCTCTTGGTGAACTGGCCGACGTGAACGTGGCCCGTGGGTATTCCGAGATCAACCGGCTGGGACAGAAGCGTTCGATCACCGTGACGGCTGACATCGACGTCGCGAAGAGTTCCCTCACCAGTTCGCTGGTGACCGCCGACATGGAGAAGCGACTCATGCCCGAACTCGTGAAGGACTATCCGCTCGTGCGGGTCCGCTGGGAGGGGCAGCGGGAGCAGTCGAACGAGTCGCTGCGGAGCCTCGGCGTGGGCTTCGTCGTTGCTTCCTTCGCCATGTTTGTGCTGCTCACGATGGAGTTCAAGTCGTATTTTCAGCCGTTCCTAATCATGGCCGCGATCCCGTTCGGGTGTGCGGGGGCCATATTCGGCCACGCCCTCATGGGGATGCCGCTGACGCTCTTTAGCATGTTTGGGCTCGTCGCACTCGCGGGCGTGGTGGTGAACGACTCGATTTGCCTGATCGACTTCATCAATATCCGCGTCCGTGAGGGGCATCCGCTCAGGCTCGCGCTGCGAGAGGCCGGCTGCCTGCGGTTCCGTCCCGTGATGCTCACGAGTATCACGACGATCGGCGGCCTCCTGCCGCTGCTGCTGGAGACGAGCTTTCAGGCCCAGTTCCTGATCCCGATGGCCACGGCGCTGGCCTTCGGCCTGGCGATGACAACGTTGCTCGTGCTCATACTCGTGCCGGTGATGTATTCGTTCTTTGGCACGAGCGCCCGCGAGGAGCACGTCGAGGAATATGCCGAGGGGTTTGCACCGGCGGGAGCGGTGAGCAGCGTCGATCCTGACGAGGCCGAGAAGGAATGGTTACCGGATCACCTCCGCGAGCAGCCGCGGCCAGAGTCGCTCCGCGCGTAGTCTTTGTTTTCGTGGCAGCAAGTTTTTAACTTGCTGAATCCGGCCGGGGCACGGACAAGATGCAATCTTGTCCCCACGGGGGAGCCACCGTTCAATCTTGTCCCCACGGGGGCATGCGCTACTTATTGAACAGGAAGTGGCAGATGTCGCCGTCGCGCATCACGTATTCCTTCCCCTCCACGCGGAGCTTGCCCGCGGCGCGGATTTCCTTCTCCGTCTTGAAGGTCTCGAGATCCGCCAGTGAGTAGATCTCGGCCCGAATAAATCCCTTCTCAAAGTCGGTGTGGATCACGCCGGCGGCCTGCGGGGCGGTGGCCCCGATCGCCACGGTCCACGCGCGGACCTCCTTCTCGCCGGCCGTGAAGTAGCTCTGCAGGCCGAGCGTCTTGTAGGCGGCGCGGGCCAGCATCGCGAGCGACGGTTCCGCTAGCCCCGCGCCGGCGAGCATCTCGCCCCGGTCGGCCTCGTCGAGTTCGGCAATCTCGGCCTCGAGCTTGGCACAGACCGGCACGACCTCCGCGCCGGCCTTCGCCGCCGCCTCACGGACCTTCTGTACGAGCGGGCCCTTGCCCTCGAGGTCGGTCTCGTCGACGTTGGCCACGTAGAGGATCGGCTTGGCCGTGAGCAGCCCGAATTCCTTCACCGCCACCTGCTCGGCCTCGTCGAGCGTGAGCGTGCGGAGCGGCTTCTCCGCCAGCAGGTGGGCGAGGCACTTTTTCATCACGTCGACTTTGAGCTTGGCATCCTTGTCGGCTCCCTTGGCCGAACGTTCCAGCTTGGGCAGACTGTTTTCCAGATGCTGGATGTCGGCGAGCATCAGCTCGATCTCGATCGTCTCCATGTCGGAGACGGGGTCGACCTTGCCGGCCACGTGGATCACGTCGGGATCCTCGAAGCAGCGGACCACCTGCAAAATGGCGTCGACCTCGCGGATGTGCGAGAGAAACTTGTTGCCGAGGCCCTGGCCCTCGCTGGCCCCCTTCACGATGCCGGCGATATCGACCAGCTTGAGGGCGGCGGGGATCACCTTCTGTGGCGGGATGTATTTCGTGATCCGCGTCAGGCGATCGTCGGGCACGCTCACCATCCCCTCGTTGGGCTCGATCGTGCAGAAGGGGTAGTTCGCGCTCTGCGCGGCCTTCGACATGGTAAGCGCGTTGAAGAGGGTGCTCTTGCCGACGTTCGGGAGTCCGACGATGCCTGCTTCCATGACTGAGAATTCGTTCCGGGTTGTGGGGAAAGGCAGTATGATGATCGATCGACCCCTTTCATCATAGATGCGGCGAAAATCAGGTGAGCGGCCAGCCTTTACCCCAGGCTTTTTTCGACCAGCCGGCGGATCGCGTAGCCCGGGAATTGCTCGGGGCGGCGCTCGTGGTGCGGGCCGCCGACGGCCGGCTCGCGCGGCACATGGTCTTCGAGACGGAGGCCTATCTTGGTGCCCACGACCTCGCCTGCCACGGCTCCCGCGGACTCACCAAGCGCAACGCCACGATGTTTGGCCCGGCCGGCCATTGGTATGTCTACCTCTGCTACGGGATGCACTGGATGCTGAATATCGTCACCGGCAAGGAGGGGGTTCCAGCGGCGGTGCTGATCCGCGGCGTTGGGGAGCACGTCGGTCCGGGGCGGCTCACGAAGGCGCTCGGGATTGACCGCTCCTTCGACGGCCAGCCGGCCAGCCGCCGGGCGGGGCTCTGGCTGGAGGCCGGAGGGATTACCGTGCCGCGGCGGCTGATTGAGCGCACGCCGCGGATCGGGGTTGGCTACGCCGGGGAGTGGGCGGAAAAGCGGCTGCGGTTTGTCGTCGATCCGGAGCGGATCGCTCGGCTTTCCGAGCAGTCGTAGCCACGCTGATCGGTCCTGTCTCGCCCCGTGGCGGCAAGTTTTCAACTTGTCCGTGTCCGGGCGCGTATTCCACAAGTTGAAAACTCGTGGCCACGGGTCGAACTCCTTCGGTCTCGTCCTTCATGCCGAAACAGCCTCAATCTCTCCCCCGTGGCGGCAAGTTCTCAACTTGTCCGTTTTTCGGCTCCGCCGTAACTAGGCAAGCGGCCGTGTTCCCCAGTGGTACGCTTTGGCCGACACCGAGCTAGAATGGATAGGGAATCGATCATCGAATCCTTTGAGGAGCCGACGAACATGACGGCACATATGGTCCGGTTGTTTCTGGCAGGAGCGATCATGATGATGAGCAGTGGATTGGCAGGGGCGGCGGAAGGGGAACTGGCGAAGGCGACGTTTGCCGGGGGCTGCTTCTGGTGCACCGAGGCGGTCTACGCCCAGATCAAGGGTGTGCAGTCGGTGACGAGTGGCTACATCGGCGGAAAGAATCCGAATCCCACTTACCAGCAGGTCTGCACCGGGCAGACGGGGCATGCCGAGGCGGTGGAGATCGCATACGACCCGCAGCAGGTGCCCTATGAAAAGCTGCTCGAGGTGTTTTTCATCACGCACGATCCGACCACGAAGAACCGGCAGGGGGCCGACGTCGGCACGCAATACCGCTCGGGCGTCTTCTACCACGACGACGCGCAGAAGAAGACCGCCGAAGAGGTGATCGCGAAGCTCGATGCAGCGAAGGTGTTTCCCGGCAGGATCGTCACCGAGGTCACGCCGGCGAGCACGTTCTATGCTGCGGAGAAGTATCACCAGGACTACTTCGCCAACAATCCGTTCCAGCCCTACTGTCAGGCGGTCGTGTCGCCGAAGGTGGAGAAGGTCCGCAAGGTCTTCAAAGACCTGCTGAAGTAGGGAGAAAAGCGGACACCGCCAATAGTGTTTGGCAAGGGATGTGTCGCCCCCCGTGGCGGCAAGTTTTTAACTTGTCCGTGTCCCTGGCATCGATTCCACAAGTTAAAAACTCGTGGCCACGGGCCGAACTCCTTCGCGTCCTAGAAAATCGTTCCCGTCCCAGTAGTGTTCCGTTCAGCAGTTGTTCGAGCTGGCGTCCGGTCTTTCAGACGACCTGGACGGTGTTTGCGAGCGTGCCGATGCCGCTGATGCCGATCGTGACCCGGTCGCCCGCCTGCAACGTGAACGACTCGTCGGGCACGACCCCCGTGCCGGTGAGCAGCACCGCTCCGCGCGGAAACGACTGCGACCGCCAGAGATGGCCGATGAGGTCCTGAAACGAACGCCATCCTCGCCGTCTTGCTGCGGAGATACGTGCCCCCTGCCGCCCAGACCTCCTGGCGTTCCACCGGGGGCAGCAGTGCGACCTCTGCGAGCGGTGTGCCCGGTCCGGACGCAGCGCGGGCGGCCCGTACCGCCGCCGCCGCTGTCTGCGCCGGTGGGCACTATATTGACCGTCCTTCCAGATCGCGAACAGCCCGGGGAGCTATCGTTCCATGAATGCACCACGCCACTTCGATCCGTACGGCCCAGACGACCCGGCGCTTTACGACATCCGGACCGCGGCCCCCGGGCCCGCCGGCGCCCTGCCGCTGACCGACGACTTGCTGCGGAACAGCCCCAGTGGCGATCTCTTTGGGCTCTCGCAGAACGTGGGTATGGGCTGGGCCGCGGCGGGGTCGGCCGATCCGCAGTTCCTCATTCTGAGCACGCAGGGGGGCGTCCGCGCGGCCGACGGCACGCCGGTGGCACTGGGCTACCACACGGGGCACTGGGAGATCGGGCTGCTCGTGGAGGCGGCCGCGGCCGAACTGCGGCGGCTCGGCAAGATTCCGTTCGCCGGGTTCTGTTCCGATCCCTGCGACGGCCGCACGCAGGGCACCACCGGCATGTTTGACAGCCTGCCCTATCGCAACGACGCGGCGCTCGTGCTCCGCCGACTCGCGCGGTCGTTGCCACTGCGGGCCGGCGTGCTCGGCGTCGCCACCTGTGACAAGGGTCTGCCGGCGATGCTGATGGCCGTGGCCGGGCTCACCGATCTGCCCGGGGTGATCGTGCCCGGCGGCGTCACGCTGCCGCCGGCGAGCGGCGAGGATGCGGGCCGCATCCAGACGATCGGCACGCGGTATGCGCATGGCCTGATCACGCTGGAGGAGGCGGCCGATCTGGGCTGCCGGGCCTGCGCTTCCCCCGGTGGCGGCTGCCAGTTCCTCGGCACCGCGGCGACGGCGCAGGTGGTTGCCGAGGCCCTCGGACTCACGCTGCCGCACGCGGCGCTCGCCCCGAGCGGCCAGCCGGTGTGGCGTGACCTGGCAGTGCGTTCGGCGCGGGCGGTCGTCGGGCTCGCTGCCGCGGGGATCGCCACCCGCGACATTCTCACGCCGGCGGCCATCCGCAACGCCATGACAGTGCACGCGGCCTTCGGCGGCTCGACGAACCTGCTCCTGCACGTGCCCGCGATCGCCCACGCCGCCGGCCTACCACTGCCCACGGTCGACGACTGGATCGCCATCAACCGGCAGACGCCGCGGCTGGTGAGCGTGCTGCCCAACGGGCCGATCCACCATCCGACGGTGCGGGTGTTTCTCGCCGGCGGCGTGCCCGAGGTGATGCTCCACCTCGATCGGCTCGGCCTCCTCGACACAACGGTGCGGACGGTGTCGGGGGGCACGCTCGCCGAACAACTGGCATGGTGGGAGGGGAGCGAGCGGCGCCGGCGGTTGCGCGAATTGCTGCAGACCGCCGATGGTGTCGATTCCGGCGACGTGATCATGCCGCCCGAGCAGGCGGCGGCCCGCGGACTCAAGGGCACGATGGCATTCCTGCGGGGCACGATCGCGCCCGAGGGAGCCGTCGTGAAGGCGACGGCGATCGACCGGGCGACGATCGATGCCGAGGGCGTCTATCGCCACACCGGCCCGGCGCGGGTTTTTGTCAGCGAGCGGGCGGCGATGGCCGCGATCAAGCAGGGGGCGATCGTCGCGGGCGACGTGCTCGTGCTCGCCGGCATCGGGCCGATGGGCACCGGCATGGAGGAGACCTATCAGGTGACAAGCGCGCTCAAGCAACTACCTTGCGCAAGCCGCGTGGCCCTGATCACAGATGCGAGGTTTTCCGGCGTCTCAACCGGTGCGTGCATCGGGCACGTGGGGCCGGAGGCGCTGGCCGGCGGGCCGATTGGCAAGCTCGTGGACGGCGACACGATCGCGATCGTGATCGACACGCGGACGGCCGACGGCAGCATCGATCTCGTGGGGCACGGCGGGAGGTCGTTCACCGTGGCGGAGGCTGCGGCAGAACTCGCCACGCGGCCATCGCGGACGGATCTTGCGCCCGACCCCCATCTGCCCGACGACACGCGGCTCTGGGCGGCGCTCCAGCAGGCCAGCGGCGGCACGTGGGCAGGCTGCATTTATGATAGCGTTCGGTTGTCAAAGCGACTGTGCCAGTAAACCTGTCTGTGCCGCGAGCGAACGCGGGAAAACAAACCATGCCAATCCACACCGTGACACCCGGCTGCCAGTTCGCCAGTGACAACACGGCCCCAATGAGCCCCGGGGCCTGGGAAGCACTCTCTCAGGCCAACCGCGACTGCCAGTCGAGCTACGGCGACGACGCGTGGACGGCCCGGGCCTGCGAACTCGTCCGCGAGATCTTCGAGTGCCCGGCGGAGGTGTTTTTCGTGTTCAACGGGACGGCGGCCAACTCGTTGGCCCTCGCCGCCATGTGCCAGTCGTATCATGCGATCCTGTGCCACGAGGTGGCGCATGTCGAGACCGACGAGTGCGGGGCCCCGGAGTTTTTCTCCAACGGCACGAAGCTGCTCACCCTTTCCGGCGACGGTGGCAAGCTCACCCCGGCCGGGATCACGCACGCGGTCGAGCGGCGTCGCGACATCCACTATCCCAAGCCCCGCGTCGTGAGCGTGACGCAGGCCACGGAACTCTCGACCGTCTATTCGATCGACGAGATCGCAGCCGTCAGCGACACTTGCCGGCGGCACGGTCTGCGGCTCCACATGGACGGGGCCCGGTTCGCCAATGCCGTGGCGGCGCTCGACGTGCCGCCGCGGAGGATCACCTGGGAGGCGGGCGTAGACGTGCTCTGCCTCGGCGGCACGAAGAACGGCATGGGCGTGGGCGATGCCGTGGTGTTTTTCAACACGAGCCTCGCCGACGAGTTTGCCTACCGCTGCAAGCAGGCCGGCCAGCTGGCCTCGAAGATGCGGTACCTGACATCTCCCTGGGTGGGGCTCCTCGAAGATGGCTCTTGGCTTGCCAACGCCCGCCGTGCCAACGCCGCCGCGGCCCGCTTGGAGCAGGGCTTCCGCGCGATCCCGGGCATCGAGGTGGTTGGCCGCCGGCAGGCCAACGCCGTCTTCGCCCGGCTGCCCGACGCGCTTGCCGAGTCGCTACGGGCGAAGGGCTGGAAGTTTTACAACTTCATCGGCGCGGCTGCATGCCGGTTCATGTGCTCATGGGCGGTGACCGATGCCGACGTCGATGCCCTGCTCGCCGACGTCCGGCAGGCCACCTGAAAAGGACCTGAAAAGGGGACCTGAAAAGGGGACGCAGCTCTTTTGCTTCCCCAACTTGTCCGTGTCCCCGGCACGGATTCCACAAGTTAAAAACTCGTGGCCACGGGGCCGGCAAAAGAGCTGCGTCCGGACGCAGCTCGTTTGCTTCAACCGTCGGGATTGTTCAGCAGCTGTTCGAGCCGTGGCCGCAGTTCCGGAGGAAGCCGGTCGAGCGTCGCCGTGTCGATCAATCCGACGTCGATCATGTCAAGGAGATGAACGCGATCCTTGAGGCGGAACGCGGTGAGCTTCATGACGAGCAGCCGGTCGAACTCGACGATTTTGTAACCCTCGAACGCGGCGGTCGCCGAGAGGTCGGGGGCGGGCACCGCATCTCCGGGCTTCACCCGCTCCCCAGCGAAGATGATGTGCACCGCCTCGCGGGCCTTGCCCTCCGGGCCGTCGACGAAGATGTCGATACCAAACGTGAAGGAGTGGATGAAGCCGACGGCCTCCAAGGCCACCCTCGCCCGGTCGAGATCCACGCGGGCGATCAGGATGTCGACATCGACCGTCGTCCGCACGGCCGCCGGATCGATCTGCGAGACCCACGCCGCCACGGCATGGCCTCCCACGACAGCGTAGGGCACACCTGCCGCTTCCAGTGCAGCGACCGCCCGCTTGAGTCGTTCCTTGACCATGGCCACCGCCTGTTCCACCCGATCGAGCACGTCGAAGCCAAACCTGACGACGGTCGGCTTCGCGTGCGCCTCTTCGCCGCTGAGTTGCTCAGGGCTCTGAATGGGGCTCTGACCGGGGCTGTGCTGCGGGCTTGTGGCCATGCCCTGAAGTCTATCCCAGCCTGCCGCGTGTGGCATCAGCGATCACGCCAGACTGCAAGAGTATACAGATGTATATACGTTTTGCAAAAGGGTGATCCCCCGTAACGCGTTCCGCGTGAGGAAGAGCTTGCCAAACCGCAAACAATGTACGAATCAAGGTAATTGTCGGATGGGGAGGCCGGCGACACACTTGCTATCATGCCCGGCGGTGCGGTTCCCCCAGCCTTCGGTGCACTGCCAGTCCCGTCCTGATGCGGAAAGCAAACCAATCCCGATGAAATGTCTCCGCGCGGCCCTCTGCGTCCTGCTGCTCCTCGGCTGCCATGCGCTGCTCGCGGACGATTCGCCCGAGGCGCCTTTTGCGGCGATGTCGCCCGCCGAGGTGCGGGCCTACGAACGCGACACGTTGCGCCGCGTGGCCGATCTCGCGCTTATCCCACCCGTGCTCAACACGTCGCCGTTGCCGCAATACGACTACGACAAACTCGACTACGGCATGACGATCGGCATCGAGCGCACGCCCAAGGGCAGGCTCTGGGCCTGCTGGGTCGCGGGCGGCGACAGCCCCAAGGCGTTCTTCGTCTTGGCCACGAGTGACGACGACGGCGAGACGTGGTCGAAACCGCGACTCGTGGTGGACTCACATTCGACCAATCTTCCCCGAGCCCGCAGCATCCTCGTCGGCAATCTCTGGACCGATCCGCTGGGGCGGCTCTGGCTGTTCTTCGACCAGAGCATGGAGATGTTCGACGGCCGCGGGGGCGTCTGGGCGAGCGTGTGCGACGATCCCGATGCCGAAACGCCCGTATGGTCCGCGCCGCGCCGGATCTGGCACGGCGTGATGCTCAACAAGCCCACCGTGCTCTCGAGCGGCGAATGGATGCTCCCCCTCTCGCTCGACCAACGAGATGGCTTCGGCTCCGGTGACTGGACACCAATGTTCGGACCGTTCAAGGGGCTCTTCCCGGAGCTCGCCCCATTCCGCGGTGCGAATGTGTTCGTCTCGACCGACAAAGGCGCGACCTGGCAGCGGCGGGCTGCTGTGAAGTTTCCCAATCCCGACTGGCACGAGCACATGATCGTCGAGCGGCGAGACAAGTCGCTGTGGATGCTCGCCCGGACGGTGAAGGGCATCATGCAGTCGACCTCGACCGACGGCGGCCGCACCTGGGCCGAGCCGACCGAGCCGCCAGGCATCCGTCAGCCCAACGCCCGCTTCTTTCTTCGCCGGCTCGCCTCGGGCAGGCTGCTGCTCGTGAAGCATGGCGACAAGGTCGACGCCCACGAAGGCCGCGTACAGTTGAGCGCGTGGCTTTCCGACGACGACGGCACAACCTGGCAGGGGGGGCTGGTGCTCGACGAGCGCAAAGGCATTTCTTATCCCGACGGCTTTCAGGCCCCGGACGGCACGATCTTCATCTCCTACGACCGCAACCGCGACACCGATGGAGAGATCCTGCTCGCGCGGTTCACCGAGGCCGACGTGCTGGCCAAAAAGCTCACCGTCCCGACATCCAAGTTGAAGATGCTCATCAGCCGGCCTCTCGCACGCCGCGCCGGCACCCCGAAGTGACCTCTTGTCATCGCCTCAACACGACTTGCTCATCAGTCGGGAAATGCTTGCAGAAGTGCCAATGACTGGACTAGCGTTCAGATTCGACCGTGCGTCGGGGAGCCGACGGTCGAACGAGACCGGTGCTCCGTGTCGAGATTGCTCATTGTTTGGGGAATTCAACGAGGAAGATGCTTATGTCCAACGCTGGTGGCGGTCGCGGTCTTCAGGCCGGTGTAGCCCTGGTTTCCGGTTTGATTCTTGCAGCGGCACTCTGGGCGGACTCCATCGCCGGTCGGGACCAGCTGATTCAGTTGACGGATGCTCGAGCAAATCTGGCCGTCCACGAAGCGGCCATACAGCTGGACGACTTCATCCAGCGTGTCAGCTTGCTTCCCGTGACCACGGCTTCACGCCAGCAGATCCTGGGCAACACGCCAGACCCGATGATGGTCGAGTATCTGCGCAGCGTGATCGCGAAGGTACCCGAGGATGAAGTCTATGGAATCTACCTGGCCTACGAGGACATGAAGTGGTCAGACAAGAATTCGATGCCTTGGATGGATCGAAGGAATGCCCCCGCAATGACGGTCGTGCATTACGACTACCACGCTCCCGAACAAGACTGGTACAGCGGTGCGAAGACGGATGGCAAGCTGCACATCACGGAGCCCTACTTCGATGCCGGCGGCTCGGACATCAACATGGTCAGTGTCACCCATCCCGTGATCCTGGCCGACGGTCATTTCGTTGGAGTGGCCGGCGCCGACCTGTCACTGGAACTCATTCAAAAGATCGTCGACCGAATCGAGACGAACTTCTGGTACGCGAGCGGTGAAACGGAGACCGATCATGAGATGATCCGTCATGCCTATCTGGTGAGCCGGAATGGCCTGGTCGTCACGCACCCGGACGGGAGCCTGATGCTCAGCAAGGACTCGCCGGGAGCGCGCGTGGAATCGCTGCCCGATGGAAAAGTCACGCTGGAGACGCCGAATGGTTTCGCCAAGGTCGACATCGGTTCGGATCACCGACGCGTCTATTGGGCCACGTCCGCATCGACCGGCTGGAAGCTGATCCTCAACGTTTCCGATGCGGAGGTGATGCGGCCCGTGCAGAGACTGGCGATGAAGTCCCTGCTTGTGGCGGCCCTGGGGCTGGTGGCATTGCTCGGCATGTTCGCCGCGAAGCGCCCGGAGCGTCACGCGTCGGCGTAGCGGACGACCAGCTCGGCCGCCTCGACGGGTGTGCCCGGTGCGACGAGCACCTCGGCTATCTTGCCGTCCCGCTCCGCGTAGACCGTGGTCTCCATCTTCATCGCCTCGAGGCTCAAGAGCTTCTGCCCCTTCGTCACCGTGTCACCCGGCCGCACGGCCACCGTCACGATCAGGCCCGGCATCGGCGATCCCACCTCGCGAGCATCGCCCACCGTCGCCTTCGGCCGCCGCTGGACCTTCGCCTCCAGGCTCTTGTCGGCGACGGACACGGCCCGCGGCTGGCCGTTCAGTTCGAAAAACACCGTCCGCGTGCCGTCGGCATGCGGCTCGCCCACCGTCAGCAGGCGGACCACGAGCGTCTTGCCCGGTTCGATGTCGATCGGCAGCTCCTCGCCCGGCTTCGGACCCTCGAGAAACGCCGGAGTGGGCAGCACGCTCACGTTGCCATACTGAGCGGCGTGCTGCACATAGTCTTGGAACACCCTCGGATAGAGCAGCCAGGAGAGCACCTCCTTCGGCGAAGCCGTCCGGCCGACGATCTCGGCCACCTTCTTCTCCGCCGCCTTGAAGTCGGCCGGCGGCATCGACGCACCGGGACGGCCCGTGACGATGTCGCCCTGGCGGACGATCCGCTTCACCACGTCCGGCGGGAAGCCCCCCGGCGGCTGTCCCATCCGGCCGGCCAGCAGATCGACCACCGACTCCGGAAACGCCATGTCGCGTGAGTCGGAGAGCAGTTCAGACGCCTGCATGCCGTTGGTCACGAGCAGAAGCGCGAGATCACCCACCGCCTTGCTCGTGGGCGTCACCTTCACGATGTCGCCCAGCAACTGATTGACGTCTGCATAGGCCAGGCAGACCTCCTCCCAACGATCGCCCAGCCCGAGCGCCTTGGCTTGCTCAAGCAGGTTGGTGAACTGTCCGCCCGGCATCTCGTGGAGGTAGAGGTCGGCGTCGGGCGCCTTCATGTCGCACTCGAACGCCGTGTAGTGGTCGCGGACGCCGGCCCAGTAATGCGAGAGATGCCGCAGCGGCTCGGGATCGAGGCCGGTGTCGAGCGGCGTGTTGCGAACCGCCTCCACGATCGCGTTTAAATTGGGCTGGCTGGTCAGGCCCGCGAAGCTCGCCATTGCCGCATCGACCACGCTCGCCCCCGCCTGAGCCGCCTCGAGGGCGCTGGCCAGCGAGGCCGCGGAGGTGTCGTGGGTGTGGAAGTGGATCGGGATGCCGATCTCGTCACGCAGGGCCTTCACGAGGCGGCCGGCCGCGAACGGCTTGCAGAGGCCCGCCATGTCTTTGATGGCGAGCATGTGGGCGCCGAGTTTCTCCAGTTCCCTGGCGAGCTTCACGTAGTAGTCGAGCGAATACTTCGTCCGCTTCGGATCGAGCACGTCGCCGGTGTAGCAGATCGCCGCCTCGCAGATCGCACCGCTCTCGAGCACCGCGTCGATCGCCACCTTCATGTTCGGCACCCAGTTGAGCGGGTCGAACACGCGGAACACGTCGATGCCGCTGGCAGCCGACTCCTTCACGAAGGCCTGCACGACGTTGTCGGGATAATTCGTGTAGCCGACGGCGTTGCTCGCGCGCAGGAGCATTTGGAAGAGGACGTTGGGCACCAGTTCGCGGAGCTGGGTCAGCCGGTCCCATGGGCATTCCTTGAGGAACCGCATCGACGTGTCGAAGGTAGCCCCGCCCCACATCTCCAGCGAGAAGAGGCCCGGCGCCAGGTGGGCGTAGGCATCGGCGATGGCGACCATGTCGAACGACCGCATCCGCGTGGCGAGCAGCGACTGGTGGGCGTCGCGCATCGTCGTGTCGGTGATGAAGAGACGGTTCTGCTGCCTCACACAGGCGGCAAACTTCTCCGGGCCGACTTCCTTGAGCTTGGTCCGTGTGCCGGCCGCCGGGGTGGCCAACCGATCAAACTCCGGCATCGGCGCCGGCGTGCGGCGGACCGCTACGGCCCGCCCCTTCACGAGCGGGTTGCCGTTGACGATCACGTCGGCCAGATACTCGAGCACCCTGGTGGCCCGGTCGCGACGGAGCGGGAAGTCGAAGAGCGCCGGCGTTTCGTCAATGAACCGCGTGGTGCAGCGGCCGGCGAGAAAGTCGGGGTGTGTGACGAGGTTGATCAGGAACGGGATGTTGGTCTTCACGCCGCGGACGCGGAATTCCTGCAGGCAGCGTTCGATGTGGCCGGCGGCCTCCTCGTGGGTCAGCCCCCGCGCCGTCACCTTCACCAGCAGCGAGTCGAAGTAGGGTGTGACGACCGCGCCGGAGAAGGCGGTGCCGGCGTCGAGCCGGATGCCCATGCCGCTGGCCGACCGATAGGCCGTGATCCGGCCGTAGTCGGGGAGGAAGCGGTTCTCGGGATCCTCCGTGGTGACGCGGCACTGGATCGCCGCACCCATCGACTTGATCTGCGACTGTTCGCCAAGCCCGATCTGCGGATCGGAGAGCTTCCAGCCCTCCGCCACGCGGAGCTGGCGGCGGACGATGTCGACGCCTGTGATCTCCTCCGTGACCGTGTGTTCCACCTGGATCCGTGGATTGACCTCGATGAAGTAAAAGCGGTCGGCATCGGCGTCGACGAGAAACTCGACGGTGCCGGCGTTCTCGTAGCGGGCGGACCGTCCGATCGCCAACGCCGCCTCGCAGATGGCATCCCGCATAGCCGGGGCGAGGTTGGGGGCGGGGGCCATCTCCACCACCTTCTGGTGCCGACGCTGCACCGAGCAGTCACGCTCGAAGAGGTGGATGAGGTTGCCGTGCATATCGCCGAGCAGCTGCACCTCGATGTGCCGCGCCCGCTGGATGAACTTCTCGACGAACACGCTCGCGCTGCCGAAGGCGGTCTTGCTCTCCCGCTGCGCGCTTTCGAGCGCCACAGCCAGTTCGTCTTCACCGCGGACGATCCGCATGCCGCGGCCTCCGCCGCCGTGGGCCGCCTTGATCATCACGGGCCAGCCCAGTTCCTTTGCGATCGTCAGCGCGTCCTGGAAGCCGCTGACCGGCTTCGAGCTGCCCGCCAGGATCGGCACGCCCGCCTGCTTCGCCAGTTCACGAGCGGCGGTCTTGTCGCCGAGCGTTTGCAGCAGCTCCACGCGGGGGCCGACGAACACGATCCCCGCCTTCTGACAGGCCGCGGCAAACTCCGGATTCTCGGAGAGGAAGCCGTAGCCCGGATGGATCGCGTCGACATCATGCTCTTTGGCGATCGCCACGATCCCCTCGATGTCGAGGTAGGACCGAATCGGCTCACCGGGCCGGCCGACGAGATAGGATTCGTCGGACTTGAAACGGTGGAGGGCGAAGCGGTCTTCGTGGGCATAGATGGCCACGGTCCGCATGCCGAGTTCGTGGGCGGAACGAAACACGCGGATCGCGATCTCGCTGCGGTTTGCGACCAGCAGCTTCTTGATGGGACGCATCGAAAACCTTCCTCCCAGAGCCCTTCAGAACGTAAAATTCAGCTCCAATCCTACCGTGCCCTGGAATCGGCAACAGGGCACGCGAAAGCCGCCGCGGTGCCGACGTGTTTCGGTCGGGGCAGAGGTTGTGCGACCGGGGTCGGCCCGAACACCTCCGCTCGCTTCGGCGGCTCCTCGGTGAAGACAATGGGAGTGGCAAGCCGTTGGCTCGGAGGCGCCTGAGGCTCGCTGCGGTGTTCGGGCCGACCCCTCGGTGTTCCACGGATCTCTGACGCATAATCCGTGGGGATTTTATGAGCGAGGATTCCGTTCGGGGCTGCCCATGTCCCGAGAGCCGGCGTTGGTCGGGCACCGATCCGTCTCAGCGGATTGGTCGGCGAAGGCAGGATGCCGAGAGCGCAGCCGCCATCGAGTGAGCGAAGGGCAGGATGCCCGTAGCGAACGTCCGGCGACGGGGCGTGGGCAGCCCAGAACCGGCGTTACCGCTTTTCGTCGGCGTAGCTGGGGCGGATGTAGTCGGGCACGAGCGCTGCTGGATCGTCAGTCTCGCCCGCGGCGGCCCGGAGCAGGGCGATGTGGCCGAGGTCGGCGCTGGCGGGCATCCAGGTGGTGGGCGGCGCGACGACGAGGTCAGGCCGGTCGGCACGTGCGTCAGTCAGCAAGGCCAGACCGGGGCCGGTCACGATGCTGCCGGGGGCCATGCCCGCCAGCCATTCTTGCGCCGCGACGAGCGTGCCCGCCTCCGTTCGCCAGCCGCTCGGCGAGTCCTCGTCGGGCATGACCAGCGCGGCGAAGACTTCGCCCCGGCCGGCGTCGTATGCGACGGTCACCGGCGAGTCATGCCGTCCTAAAGCTGTCGCGGTGCCACGTGCGATCACCTCGCACGACGACACTCCCACGAGCCGGCTGCCGCTAGCCCAGCAGAGGGCCTTGGCCGTGGTCACCCCCACCCGCAGACCTGTGAACGAGCCAGGCCCACGGACGACAGCCACCAGTTCGGCGGCGGCGGGACGCCAGCCGAGTTCGGCCGCGACCGCCTCGATCGCCGCCGCCAGCAGTCGGGCGTGTTCGCCCGCGGTGGGAAGCGACCGCACGGCGATCCGGTCGCCATCGATCGCGGCGACGGATCCCGTCGAGAGGCTGGTGTCGATGGCGATCGTTTTCATGGGCTGGTTCATGGGCCGGTTCATTGGCCAACGCCCGGGAATGCCACGCTGCCAGAACGGCTTCGCCGCTTGACCATGGGTGGGGCCGTTCGTAGGCTCAACTATAGAGTTCGTGTCGAAAGTTTGTGCGTCTAGGCTCGGCTAGCGGGTTTGATTCCAGTGAAACGGGCCATCATCAGCGACGTCCACGGCAATCTGGAGGCGCTCCGCGCGGTCCTCGAGGATATCGACCGGCAGCAGGTTGACGCCATCTACTGCCTCGGCGATGTGGTCGGCTACGGGCCGAATCCCTGCGAGTGCGTGAATCTCATCCGCGAACGCTGCAGCATGGTGCTCTTGGGCAACCACGATCAGGGGGCGCTCTTCGACCCGGATGGGTTCAATGTTGGCGCCGAGAAGGCGATCCGCTGGACTCGCGCCCAGCTCGAGCAGCACGACCGTCTGTCGAGGAATGCCTCCGACCCGCTCACCGACTTTCTCGGCGAACTCCCGCGGACGCACGTCGAAGGGGACCTGCTGTTCGTTCACGGCTCCGCCCGCCGTCCGCTCGACGAATATGTCTTCCCCGAAGACATCTACAACCCGCTCAAGATGGAACACATCTTCGAGCTGTTTGGGAAATACTGTTTCCAAGGCCATACGCACATCCCCGGCATCTTTACGACCGCACCCGATTTCATCTCTCCCTTGGTGCCGAAGTCGGGACCAAATCAGGAGCAGCGGCTGGCCCTTCCATCCGGCAAGGCCATGGTGAACTGTGGCAGCGTGGGGCAGCCACGCGACGGGGATTCCCGCGCCTGCTACCTGATCCTGGAGGACGACTCGGTTCGGTATCGCCGCATCGAGTATCCGTGTGACGTCACCTGCCGAAAAATTCACGCGATCCCCGATCTCGACAATTTTCTCGGGGATCGGCTGACGCAGGGCAGATAGCCAGAGCAGGAACCGATATACTCCGGAGGACCCCCGCGCAGGCAGGCCAGCTCGAGGCCTGGGCAGATCGTGGGTTCATCCGGAGTCATTCGTGGAACGTCGCTACGCCCAGTTTATCGCCATTTCGCTAGCCATCGTGCTCGCTGGCCAGTTGCTGCAACTCTGGCTCTTTCCAAAACCGCAACGCGACCGGAAGGCAGCGGAAGTCGGCGCCGCGGCATTGAACCCCGATGACAATCCGGTTGAAGGATCGTCGAAGCGGGCCGATGCCGCCGTTGGGGCGGAACGCGATGCGGATTCCGTCTCTCCGACCCTGGAGGAAGGGCCCGCGGCGAAGCGGCAGCATCACACGCTCGGCTCGCTCGACCCGAACGGCCCGACGGGCATGCTCGTCACGCTCACCAGCCGCGGCGCGGCAGTCGAACGGATCGAACTCGCCAGCGAAAGCTTCCACGACCAGGATGATCGCTCCGGCTACATGGGCCATCTGGCACTCGTCGAGGTCGAGGCGGGCGTGGAGGTCGCGGAGGTCGCTAGGGGCTGCCGCATCGGCGTCGTGGGGCAGGGCACGCCTGCCGACCGGGCCGGTCTGCGGCCTGGCGACGTCATCTCGCAGGTTGGCGCCACGGCCACGCCCACTCCCCGCAGTCTGCACGACGCGCTCTCCGCCACCCACCCCGGGCACTCCGTGGCCGTCACCGTTCGCCGGGATGGTCAGACGATTACCCGCGTCGCGCTCGAACGGCGGCCGCTGGAGGTGGTGCGGCCCGAGTATCGCACGCAGCCCGTCGTCGATCCCGAGGCCGAACCGTGCGACCCGTTTTCATTTCGGCTGTCGCTCGAAACCCGTGACGGCGGGAAGCGGTCCGAGCCGCTGCTCGAGATCCCTGGGCAGGAACTGGCGGATCGCGACTGGCAGTCGGAGGCGGCGGCCGATGGCAGCCGTGTGCGGTTCACCCGGCGACTGCCCGGTGGGCTGACGGTGGCGAAGGAATACCGGATCGTGGCGGCTCCCGTCGATGACGGCACGCAGGCCGGCACCGCGAGCGGGCCCGCCCAGCGGCTGGAACTCGTGGTCGAACTGACCGGCGGCGAAAAACCGACCCGTGTGGCCTACGCCCTCGACGGCCCCACCGGGCTGCCGACCGAAGGATGGTGGTATGCCTCGCGGGTGGCCCGCGACTGGGGCACGCTCGCGGTCCGCGACGTGACCATGCGGTTTGCGGGGGAGCAGAGCACCCTGGTGAGCGGCCTGAAGATGGCCGATGGCACGCTCGATCATCCGGCCTCGGCCATTCGCGACAGCAAACCGCTGTCGTTCGCCGGCGTCGACTCCCTCTACTTCGCCTCGGCGTTGATCCCGGCCACCACCGGTGCCGATGTGCCCGCCCTCGACGAGGTGCGGCCGCTCGTGGTGGGAGATATCCCGGCCGCGGCCCGCCGCAAGCTCGTCGACGTCACCAGCCGGCTCGTCTCAAAGGAACTGGCGGTCGATCCTGGCATGACGGTGGCCCACCGCTACGAGATCTTCGCCGGTCCGAAGAAACCCGAATTGCTGGCGCAGTATGGTGCGAAGGCCGCCGGGATGGACGACCTTGTCTACTACGGCTGGTTCGGCTGGGTGGCCCGCCCGATGATCGCCGTGCTCCACGCGCTCCATGCCGTGATCGGCAATTACGGAATCGCGATTCTGCTGCTGACCGTGCTCGTCCGCGGGGCGATGTTTCCGGTCAGCCGCAAGCAGGCGCTCTCGTCGCAGAAGATGCAGGTGCTGCAGCCGGAGATGAAGGCGATCGCCGAGAAGTATAAGAACGAGCCGGAGAAGCGGACGAAGGCCACGCAGGAACTCTGGCGGAAGCACGACTACAACCCGATGGGCGGCTGCCTCCTCGTCTTCATCCAGATCCCGATCTTCATGGGGCTTTACCGATCGCTGGCCACCGCCATCGAACTGCGGCAGGCGCCCCTCTTCAGTTCGGCGATCCGCTGGTGCTCCAATCTGGCGGCCCCCGACATGCTTTACGACTGGTCGAAGCTGCTCCCGCCGTTCCTGTCGGCCCCGGAGGCCTGGCTCGGCCCCTACCTGAATCTCTTTCCGCTGGCCACGATCGGCCTGTTTCTCTGGCAGCAGCAGCTCTTCATGCCGCCGGCGGTGGACGAACAGGCGAAGGTGCAGCAGCAGGTGCTGAAGTACATGATGTTTTTCATGGCGCTGATGTTCTTCAAGGTACCGTGCGGTCTCTGCCTCTACTTCATCGCGTCGAGCCTGTGGGGCATCGCGGAGCGGCTCTGGTTGCCGCACACGCTCCCTGCCACGGCCGCTGCTGGCGTGGCCTCGGGCGGGAACGGGCGGGTGATCAACGTGCCGTTTGCCAAACTCGGCGGCAGCAAGGAGCCGGCCGTGCCGGCGGGCGACGCGGCGCGGCAGAAGCGGCAGTCGAGGAAGAAGCAGCGGTAATTGCAAATATCAGGCGTCCCGTGGCGGCAAGTTTTGAACTTGTCAGTGTCCCCTGTCCCCCGTGGCGGCAAGTTTTTAACTTGTCCGTGTCCCCTGTCCCCCGTGGCGGCAAGTTTTTAACTTGTCCGTGTCCCCGCCATCGATTCCACAAGTTAAAAACTCGTGGCCACGGGGGAAAGCACATATCACGCGGAATAATCCTGTGACCCAGGTCGACCTATGATCCTCTCCGTTAGTATCATCGCGGCTTGCGTTCTATTCGTGCTCTGGCACGAGCCGTGGTTCACACGGCGGCTGCAGCCGGGGGAGGCGGTGACGCTTCTGGGCGGAAAGTACGACGATCTCAGCCCTGCCGAGCGCGAGCGGTTTCAGGCCTTCATGGATGCCGACGATGGCCGGCCGTTCTACATGGTCAACCTGATGGCGTATCGCGAGCGGGCCGACTACCGCCCGGGCACGGCCCTCAACGGCTCGACGCCCACCGGCCTCATCAGTGGCCGCGATGCGGGCTGGCTCTACTCGCGGGCCGTTCTGCCAGAACTGCTGAAGCGGGGCTGCTATCCCGTCTTCGTCGCCGGCAAGATCACGAATCTGCTGACCGCGGGCGGCGATACCGACTTCTTCGAGGACGTGGCCATCGTGCGGTATCGCAGCCGCCGCGACATGCTCTCGATGGTGGCCTCTCCTGCTTTTCTTCACGCTGTGCCGCACAAGTGGGCCTCGCTTGAGAAGACGGTGGCCGTGCCGTGCCGCCGGCTCCTGCTCATCGACCCGGGCGTGCTCGTGCCGCTGGTGCTCTTGGCGCTCTGGCTACTGTTTCGGCATGGCTGAACGGGCGATGTGTCCCCCGTTCTCTAGTGGTGGCAAATTTTCAACTTATCCGTGTCCCTGTCCCCCGTGGCGGCAAGTTTTTAACTTGTCCGTGTCCCCGGCATCGATTCCACAAGTTAAAAACTCGTGGCCACGGGTCGAACTCCTGCGGTCTCGTCATTCGTGCCGAGACAGCCTCCGCTTTGTGATCGCCCATGTGGTCTGTTCATGAACTGATCGTCGCGCCTGCCACAGTCAGGGGCTCTGGTGCACGGGCCGTGGTGCGGCTCTCTGGCGATGGGCTCGACCGCCTGCTGGAGGGCTTGTTCGTGGCCACGGCGGGCGGCTTCGCGCGGCACGGGCAAGCGCCGCGGCTGGTGATGGCCCGACTGGCATCACGCGAACTGACGACCGAATGGGGCGAACTGCCGGTCGAGATCCTTCACTGGCCGGGGCCGCAGGGGCCGACCGGCGGCCCGCTCGCGGAGGTGCAACTGCCCGCGTCGGCGCCGCTCGTTGATGCGCTGGTGGCCGTGGCGTGTCGGCACGGCGCCCGGCTCGCACGGGGCGGTGAGTTTTCGGTGCGATCGTTTCTCGCCGGTCGGCTCGATCTTTTGCAGGCCGAGGCGGTGCTGGCCGTGGTGGAGGCCAAGACGCCGGCGGAACTCTCCGCGGCGCTCGATTCAATGGCCGGTGGCGTGGGCCACACGTTGCACAGCCTGCGGGAGATGCTGCTCGACCTTACGGCCGACATCGAGGCCACGATCGACTTCGCCGATGAACACACGCCCGACGCCGTGCCCGTGGCCGACGCGGCGGCGTGGGCGGCGCTCGAGGCGAGGCTCGTGGCGGCCGGCCAAACGCTCGACGCGGTCGCAGGCCGGCTCGCCAGCCGCGACGCCAGCGCGGCCGGTGATCTGCCCCGAGTGGTGCTCGTGGGGCCTCCCAATATCGGCAAGAGCAGTCTCTTCAACATGCTCCTCGGACGAGATGCAGCACTCGTGGCGGATGAGGCGGGCACCACGCGGGATTGGATCGCTGCCCGACTCGATGCCGATCCGACCGAGCCCGCCTGTCTGCTTGTGGACGTCGCGGGCATCGTTGATGGCATGACTGATGACGTGGCTGGCGGTGAGGGCAGGCCCGCGGCTCGCGGTCCGATCGAACTGGCGGCCGCAGAGCGGGCTCGAGCGGAGATTGCCCGGGCCGATGTGGTGGTGGCGTGCCTCGATGCGGCAGCCGCCGGCGAGACATTCCTGTCGTCATTGCCACCCGCTACCGCCCCGCGGATCGACGTGCTCACGCGATGCGATCTGGCGCCGCCCTCAAAGGTTTCGCGGATTGCATCGGCGTGCGCCACCAGCAGCCACTCCGGCACCGGCATCGCCAAGCTCAAGTCTGTGATTTTCGGCGTCGTGGCCAGCCTGCCCGGCGGGCGGTCGCCGGCGACGCTGCGGATGCAGGTGGGGGTGGCGGCTGCTCGGGAGGCGGTCGCGGCAGCCTGTGGAGCGGCGGAGTCAGCCCGCAGCGGCGGAACTCGCGACGAAGCGATCGTGGCCGGTCTGCTGCATCAGGCGGTATCTGCGATCGGCGACGTGACTGGTGTCGAACTTGGTACCGATCTCATCGACCGGATATTCTCGCGGCACTGCATCGGCAAGTGACCCTGGGCGTTTCTTGAGGTCGATGTGGCGAAAAAAGGACATGGATGGCAANNNNGATATTCTCGCGGCACTGCATCGGCAAGTAGTGGGTACTTATACTGCGTAGAGATCCCTTGCTTGCGCTGCGGGCTTGGATGGACGGTGGGCTTGGATGAAACTCCCGCCCCATGGAAGCCCGAAGCGCAAGCGAGAGGAATCCGTGATCCAGCCCGTAAGGCCGCCCGCATCACCCTTGCTTGCGCTGCGGGCTTGGATGGAGAGCGGGCTTGGATGGAGAGCGGGCTTGGATGGAGAGCGGGCTTGGATGGAAACAGTTGTGTCGTCCTGTCGAAAGCCTCCAATGCCTGAATCGATCGAGCGTTTGGAAGACACGTTGACGTCGCTCGCCGCCGGCGTACGGCGGCATGCGGCCCGCGACGCTTCCGCCCGCGCGACCCTGGCGCGTGCCTGCGCCGAGCGGGTGGCCGACATGGCCGACAACTGGGCCCGCACGGCCGTCGCCTTGAAGCAGGGGGGGGCCTCGGCCCTCGCAGAGGAGATCGCCACCGGTCCACTGGCCACGCTGCGGCTTTTGTTGCTCACGGCGCGGGCCCAGGCCGAGATCGCGAAGGGCGGCCTGCCGCGTGCCTGCCGTCCGCCGCGGCTCTCCCACGCGGGAACCAGCGGCCATCCACGAACGTCGGACCCTGCCTCGATGGTGGAAGTCGACGTCATGCCGGTGGGGGCACTGTTCGATGGGATGATCTTTCGCGGCCACCGGGCCACCGTGCGGTGCGTCAATCCAGGTGGACTCGACGCCTTCGAGCGCGGCTGGCGGCGCGAGGCCGAGGAGCGGCCTCGGTCGGGGGGCGTGGCCGTCGTGCTCGGCGCGGGCAACGTGACCGGTCTCGCCGCCGCCGACGTCGTCTGCCAGATCTTCGAACATGGTCGCGCCGTCCTGCTCAAACTCCACCCGCTTCATGCACCGCTCGAGCCGGTGCTCACCCGGGCCCTCGAGCCGCTCATCGAGGCGGGGCTGCTGGGGATCGTCACCGGCGGCGCGGAGATCGCGCAGGCCGCCATCGCCGCGCCGCTGGTCACCCACGTGCACCTCACGGGCGGGCAGGGAGCCTTTGACGCGATCGTGTGGGGTGGCCGCGATCCGCATGGAGCCGGGGTCGAGCCGCTGCTCGCGAAGCCGATCACCTGTGAGCTGGGGAATGTCACGCCCTGGATCATCGTGCCGGGCCGCTACACGCCGGCCCAACTCGCCTGCCAGGCCGACATGGTGGCGGCGTCGATCGCCAACAACACATCCTTCAACTGCATCGCCACCAAGCTCGTCGTCACCTGCCTCGACTGGCCGCAGCGGGACGAATTCCTCACGCTCGTCGGTCGGCGGCTTGCGAGCCTGCCCGCCCGCCCGGCCTGGTATCCCGGCGCATCGATCGCCTGGGAGACGATTGCCAGCCGGTCGGCCCCGGCCGATGGCACGCTGCCGTGGGTGTTTCGCACGGGGCTCGACATCGAGCGGGATCGGGCCTGGGTCGCACGGGAATGGTTCGTGCCGGTCGCCGCGGAGACGGCGATCGAGGCCGACGACATCGAGGCGTTTTGCACGCGGGCGAGCGGCCTCGTGCACGGCCTGCCAGGATCGTTGGCGGCGAGCGTCACCATTCCCACGACGCTTGCCACGCGGGATCGGCAGCGGGCGGAACTGCTGGTCGAACACCTCGAATACGGGGTCGTGGCCGTCAACGGCTGGTCGGCGTTGGCCTATGCGCTCGCGAACGTGCCGTGGGGCGGATTTCCCGGCGGCACGCTCGCCGCGCCCGCCAGTGGCATCGGCCGCGTGCACGATCCGCTGCTTCTGCCGCTGGTGCACAACACGATCCTGCGGATGCCACTGGTGGTGTGGCCCACGGCGCCGTGGTTTCCCTGGCACGCAGGCGGCGCGAAGCTCGCCCGTGGCCTCGTCGCTATGGACGCTTCGATCGCCCGCGGCGGACTGGGCCTCGGCCCGCTTGTGCGGATGCTGCCGGACGTGATCCTGTCGGCGATCACTATCCCCGAATGACCAATTCCATCTGTGCCGGCAGGCGTTCCGCGACCGGGCCGATCACATCGCCGCTGAAAAACCGCGCGATTCCATGCCGCCTGGGAAGCTGCAGATAGATCCGTGACGCGGAGACATCCGTCGCGGTTTCCAGGATCCGGTCCACCACGGAGCCACCGACAAAATAGACGAGTTTCAATGGCACGCCCTGCCTCCGGGCGTGGGTCACCGCTTCAGCAAAAATGGCTCGGGCGTCGGTGTCGTCCGAGGCATCTTGCATCGCCCCCGCACTCATCACCGGGATGGCCAACTCCCTGACAAACAGCACCACCACGCCGGCCCCGCTCGACCGGGCGTCTTCGATGACTCCAGCGATCAGGGGCGAGGCATGAGACAGGCTCATCATGTGGCAGCCGTCGGGGTGGTAGTCGCCATCAAGGTTTTCCAGAGTCACCGCCTCCTTGTCGCGAGGAATGGCGTCCGACACGAACCGACCGACCCAGACAAGCAGACCCGCTGCGGCTACCGACAGCACGGAGGCCGTCTGGCCTTCGGCGGGCAACCAAAACGCGAGAGCCGCCTGACCGATGCAGCACGCCGCCGCAAGCAGGCGGATCGCTTGGACGCGAGGCTTGTCGAGTGTGGACCGGCCTGCCAGCGTGAAAAGTCTGGCTCCCAATCCCACGACGAGGATCGACAGGGAAAACATCCGCGCATGAGGTTTGTTCCACAGGAGTGTGGCGAGGATGCAGGCCATCAATACTCCCACACCACACAGCATCCAGCGCTCCCAGACCCGCAGATCAAACTGCCTCGTGGATCCCGTGGTCAGGAGGTTGATCGTGATCGCGGAAACCACGCCAACGGCATACAGCCCCGCGAGCTGCGTGATGTCTGGAAACACCAGCAGGAGCGCCGCGGGGACGAGCATGGCCAGAAATAGTCCGTAGCCGGGCACGCCATGGCTGTTGAGGTGGGCCAGGATCGCGGGCGCCTCGCCGTCACGGGCCATCATGTATTGGATTGCCATCAGGTCGGTGATCGCCGTGTTGACCGCCGACAGCAGGAGCGCACCGAACACGAACGAAGACAGGAAGCTGAACGTGGCCCCAACGTAGGCCGTCGCCAGAATGTTCATCATGTTGTCGGTTCCCAGAGCGTGCCCCTCTGGATCGATCAGCTTGGCGTCTGGCAGCGCGTTCATGGCTGCCCCGAGAAGAATGTTCAGCGCCACCACCTCGATGAGGACCGGCACGATCGACCTGCGAGAAGTCACCCGCACCGGCGACACCATGATGCCTGTCATGTTGGCGATGGCCTCGATGCCGGAGAGCGCCAACACGATTTCGGTGAAGCCGATCCAGGCGTCACCCCAGGCGGCGACGCTATACCGTTCACGGACCGGTAGCTCGATCCGCGTATGGTGCAGGCTGGGGATGGCACAGACCGCGATGACGAGCGTGAGCACGATCGTCGCCATGGCGACGATCAGGGCCGCCCGGCCCATGCCCCGTGGGCCGAACCAGTTGACGAAACCGATCACCCCGATGGCAGCCAGGGTGCACAGCAGCTCGACCCTCACGCCAAGAATCTCGCCGCCGACACCCAGGTAGCGGAAGGCATCGAGACAGGAGAGCGCGGCGGTGACGGTGTAGTCGGCGCAGAGCGTCAGTCCTCCCACCACGGCCAGAACGCGGCTGGCCGCGCGAGCCGAGGAATAGACGCCGCCGCCATCGGGATACTTGCGGCAGATGATCAGGTAGCAACTACCCACCAAGAGCAGCAGGATGTTGACGAATATGATGTGGAACAGCGACGCATGGCGGGTGAAATAAAAGGCCAGTCCCAGCACGTAGAGCCGGCTCGTGCCAAGGTCGCCAAAGAGCATCGGCCCGGCGTGATACCAATGAAGCTCCCGAGGCCTGTCGTGACCGATAGCAGCCATGCGTGGATTATTCTGGAAACAGCGCGGTGAAAACGGCACCTTACCATCGGCCCTCGCAACCAGCGAGGGGCCGCACGTCGCCTGAGGAGCCGCCACGTCCCGGGCCTCGTCGCTATGGACGCTTTGATCGTCCGCGGCGGGCTGGGACTCGGCCCCCGCGCGCAGCTTGTGCAGTGGCCGCGGATGCCGCCGGACGTGCTCCTGTCGGCGGTTCGCCAGCCGGCCCGTCCGTGAACTTCTCCGCCTGGCCGGTCAGCTCGTAGAGAAACCGGCTTGGCTTGCACGGCTTGCTCTTGCCCCACTTCATCCGCGTGAGGCAGAGGGAGAGGGCGAGTCGTTTCTTCGCGCGGGTGACGCCCACGTAGCAGAGCCGCCGCTCCTCGTCGATCGCCTGCAGGCCGTCGTTGAGCGAGCGGTGGTGCGGCAGCAGGCCCTCCTCCATCCCCACCATCCAGACGCAGTCGAACTCCAGCCCCTTCGCCGCATGGAGGGTCATCAGGCGGAGCACGTTGCCCTTCGGCTTGTCAGACTGGAAACGCTCCGCCTCCGTGACGTCGAGCACGAGGTCATCGAGGAATCCACGGACCATCACCGCAAAGTCGGGAGATCCGGCTGCGTGCGGTTTTTTGGCAGAACGCTCATGGTCGGCCAGCGCGTTGACCATCTGCTCCACGCAGGCCCAGCGAGCCTCCTGCTCCGCGGGATCGTCCTCGTATTCCTTCTGGAGAAAGCCGCGATAGCCGATCAACTCCAGCAGTGTCCGCAGGGTCTCGCCCGCGCCCCGCGTCGCCGCGCTTTCCCGCAGCGCGACTACCCGCTCGAGTGCCATCACGCCGGCCGTCGCCGCGGTCGAGAGCCGATGGGCGTCGCGGGCGGCGAGCAGTTCCTTCCAGAGGCTGTGGCCCGCGGTGGTGCCTGCATTGCGAGCAGCCTGTACCGTCGTTCCGGTGAGGCCCCGCGGGGGCACGTTGGCGATCCGTGACAGGGCGAGGTCGTCGTCGGGATCGACGAGCACCCGCAACAGCGCCATCACGTCTTTCACCTCACGGCGGTCGAAGAAGGAACGGCTGCCGATGAGCTCGTAGGGAATGCTCCGGCGGCGCAGTTCCTGTTCGAACACACGGGTCTGTTCGCCGGTGCGGAAGAGGATGACGGCCTCGGCCGGCGCGACCGATCCTTCTTTCAAACGTGCTTCGAGGTCGCTCACCACGCGCCGCGATTCATCGATCTCATCCTGGGCCTGCATAATGGCCGGTGGTGGCCCAGACGGCGCCTTGGAGATGAGCGTCTTGCCGTGCCGCCGCGAGTTGCGGGCGATGAGTGTGTTGGCGGCGTGGATGATCTCTGGCGTGGAGCGGTAGTTCTCTTCCAGCCGCACGACCGTGGCTCCCTGCCAGCGGCGGGGAAAGTCGAGGATGTGCGAGATCTCGGCGCCGCGCCAGCCATAGATCGACTGGTCGTCGTCGCCCACCACGCAGAGGCTGCGATGGTCGCGGGCGAGCGCCGCCACGATCCGCTCCTGGATGCCGCTGGTGTCCTGGTATTCGTCGACGAGCAGGTGATCAAACCTCGCCGCCTCGGCCTTGCGGACTTCCTCGTGCCCGGCGAAGAGGTCGTCCACCACGAGCAGCAGATCGTCGAAGTCGACGGCGCCCGCCGTGCGCAGCGCCTGCTGGTAGCGGCGGTATCCCGCGGCGGCCAGTTCCCACGACTCCTGCGCATCGGCCGGGATCGCGTCGAACGCGCCGTCGGGCCGCACCGCCGCGCTTTTCCAGCGGCTGATGCGGTCGAGCAGGTCGCCGGGGCGGAGCGTGGCCTCGGGCACCTTCAACTCCTTGAGCACCTTCCGCGCGGTCGACTCCTGCTCGCCGCGGTCGATGATGGCAAACCGGCCGGGGAGGCCCACCCGCGCGGCATGACGCCTGAGGATGCGGACGCAGAGCGAGTGGATCGTGGAAATCTCCGGCTTCTCGTCGCTCTTTGTCTTCAGCAGCTTGCCGGCCCGGGCGAGCATCTCCTTCGCCGCCTTGTTGGTGAACGTGACCGCCAGAATCCGCGAAGGACGCGTGCCGCGCCAGACGAGGTGGGCGATCCTCGCGATGACGACGCGGGTCTTGCCCGTGCCGGCCCCGGCGAGCACCAGGAGCGGCCCCACCGGCGCCCACACGGCCTCGGTCTGCGCTGGATTGAGGCCGGTCGAAGGCTTTTGGGGAGCGGCAGGAGTGTTGGCGGGGTTCATGGGACGCGGAATCTACCACAGGCGTCACAGTCCGGCTTGACGCTCTGCGCCGGGAAGTCTCTATTTCTCGCGACTGTGGCCGCAGCGCTCTCCAGTTGGGAGCCGTCGGCCGCGGCCGCCAGGAGCACGCCGTGAAGAAATCATCGCACAACCGTCGCAGAAGGCCCGGCATGGCGCCGGATGCTGAGGGCCGCTCGCGGCTGGCCGCCGACGAATCGAGCCCGCTCGATGCCGACCGTGTCGATCTGGCACTGGCAGAGGAGGAAGTTGGCGACAACGACCTCGCCGAGGCAACACTGAAAATTGTCGAGCGTATCCGTCCCTACTTCGGCACGATCCTGGCCGGGCTTGCCGCAGCCCTTGCCGCCTTCGTGGCATATGGTGTGGTGTCGTCGCAGGCCGAGGCCACCCGCACGCAGAGCTGGGATGCGTGCCTGGCGGCGATGTCGACGGGCGAGATGGACTCCTTCAACGAGGTGGTCCGTCGCTATCCGGGCACCGATGCGGCCCGCTGGGCGGAACTGCTGATGGCAGACGCAGCGGCCTCGGAGGGCACGCAGATGCTGTTCATCGACCGGCCGCGGGCCGAGGGCCGGCTGCAGGCCGCCGTCGAGGCTTATTCGTCGCTGATGGCGGGCAGGCCGCAGGGATTGCTCGGCGAACGGGCTGTCTTCGGACTGGCAAAAGCCCGGGAAAGCCTCGGGCAGCTGGCGGAGGCCCGCCGGGGCTACGAGGCCGTGGCCGCCGAGTTTCCCGCCGACGCGCTCGCCCAGATCGCAGCCGGACGGGCCGCCGAACTCGGTCGCGAGTCGACCCGTCAATGGTACGATTGGTTTGGAGCCCAAAAGATCACACCGCCGGCCAGTGCCACGAATGTCGCAAACCCAGCCAACGCCGCACCAGCCCAGCCCGCAGCCGGACAGTAGCGACGACACAGGCTTCGCTCCCGACGACGAGCCCTGTGCTGAGGTTGGGGAGGATGAGGTTGGGGAGGATGAGGTTGGGGAGCCGAGTGTCCCGGCGGTTCAAGCGGGCGTGAGCTGTCTGGCGGACTACGCCCCCGGCACCGACATCGTGCTGACCGCCGATGCGGCCGCCGCCGGCTTGAGGCTCGACGTCTTTCTCGCCCGCACGTTTCCGGAGCAGAGCCGATCATTCCTCGCACGATCGATCGACAAGGGCGGTGTGCGGGTGGATGGTGTCGTAGCGCGGGCGTCGCTCAAGCTGCGGGCCGGCTCGATCGTCTGCATGACGGTGCCGGAGCCGCCGCGGTCCGGACCAGCGGCAGAGGAGATTCCACTCGAGTTCGTGCACCTCGACGAGTGGATCGCGGTCGTGAACAAGCCGGCTGGCATGGTCGTGCATCCCGCCAAGGGCAACTGGAAGGGCACGCTTGCCGGGGCGCTCAAGTGGCACCTCGAACGTGCCGACACGGTCGCCGGCAGTTCGGGACTGTCGAACGCCGGCGGTCCGACGCGGCCAGGGATCGTTCATCGGCTCGACCGCGACACCAGCGGCGTGATCGTTGTGGCCCGCACGGAGGAGGCCCACCACGCGCTCGCGAAGCAGTTCGAGGGGCGGACTGTCACGAAGACCTATCTCGCGATCACACAGGGACAGCCGCAGTTCGACAGCGACGAAATCAATCTGCCAATCGGAATCCACCCCTATCAGCGCGAGAAGATGGCCGTGCGACGCGACCATTCGACCAGTCGCGACGCGGTGACGCGGTTTGAGGTGCTGGAGCGATTTCGGGGGGCGGCGCTCGTGAAAGTCACTCCCAAGACTGGGCGAACGCACCAGATCCGTGTGCACTTGGCAGCGATCGGCTGCCCGGTGCTCTGTGACGGGCTCTACAGCGGTCGCCCCCGCATCGAGCCTGCCTTCTTCGGGCTTCCCGAACAAGGAACCGGCACCGCACTCATCGAGCGGCAGGCACTGCACGCCGCCAGCCTCGCGGTCGATCACCCCGTGACGCGGGAACGGATCGAATTCACCGCTCCCCTCCCCGCCGACATGCAACGCGTGCTCGATGCGCTGCGGCATGGCCGCTAGCTTGACGCAAAACATCGGTATCCTGCCGGTTCGTTGCCACGAGTTTTTAACTTGTGGAATCCGCGACGACGGGGGACACGGACAAGTTGAAAACTTGCCGCCACGGGGGACACGGACAAGTTGAAAACTTGCCGCCACGGGGGACACGGACAAGTTGAAAACTTGCCGCCACGGGGGCAGGGGCACACGGTGGACGTGGCCGAAGGTTTCGACCCGTGGCCGCAAGTTTTTAACTTGTCGGAATCCGCCACGGGGCATGGGCAGTCCCGAACCGTGGTCGAGCCGTTCGGCAGGCACGCACTCACGCTTTGTCCTCGTCATGGAATTCGTCCGCGAGCACGAGGGCGCGAGGCAGCGTGGAGTCGATCACCCGACCAAGCGCGACCACGAACCCGATGCCCCCATCTCGCCAGCCGCTCCGCAGCACGTAGCTCTTCACGAATGCCGCCAGCCCGCGGAGCGGCAGCATCCAGGCGACGGTCTTCTCCCCCGTCGCCCGCAGGATATCGGCCTTCAGCGGCGCGTAGCGCAGCGACCGCGACAGCACATCGCGGCAGTCGGCAAAACTGAAATGGAGGATCGAGCCAGCCAGTGGCCGCGGGGGCCGCTGCGATTGCACCTCCTCGTGGACGGCAATCGCCTTGAAGCCGGCAGTCGTGCGGTTGAACAGCCGCAACACGCGTTCGTCCTGCCATGCTCCGTGGCGGATCTCGCGCCGGCCCACGAAGGTGCGCCGGCGGATGGCCCAGCAGGCGACGGGGCCGGCGA
>JAPLNQ010000258.1:0-19097 GCA_026401075.1 Planctomycetia bacterium | reverse complement strand
GGCCCGACGCTTCTGCGGACCGTAGCCGAGGAAGGGCTGGTGTTCGACGCGGGCGCCGGCCGCGCGGGCCAACGCGACGGTGTCGTCGGTCGATCCAGAGTCGAGCACGAGTCGTTCGTCGCACATTTCCAGAGCGCCGAGCACGTCACCGATTCGCGCGGCGGCATTCCTCGTGATGATCACGGCCGAGATCGGCAGCCGGCCCGCGCCGGGCAGGGCGGGCGTGGCGGTCATGGCGGTCATGACGGTCATGGCGTGGTGGCATCAGGGCCGGAGCCAGGCTGCCTGCCGTCTCCGGTGCAGAGCGGGAATTCCAGCACGAACGTGCTCCCCTCGCCGGGCTGGCTGGTGACGCGGATGTCGCCGCCGTGCTCGCGCAGGATCTTCCGGCTGACGGTCAGGCCCAATCCGGTGCCGCGGGCGCCCTTGGTCGAGACGAAGAGGTTGAAGATTTCGGCGATCGTTTCGGGCGCCATGCCCTCGCCGTTGTCGCCGACGATGACGCGGACGCGTTCGGCCTCCGTGTCGCATTCGACGTGGATCGTCACCGCGGCGCCGTCACGGTCCTCGACCGCATCGAGCGCGTTGGTCACGACATTGAGTATGGCCCGCGACAATGCCTCGGGGTCGAACAGCAACTGAGGAACGTTGGTGGGAGGAGCCCAATCGATTGCGGCGCCGATTTCGTCCGCCCGCTGCTGGACGGTTTCCACGATGTCGGTGACCAGCGCCACGAGGTCGGATGGCACCGGGTCGGGCTCACGCTCCTTGCTGAACGACAGCATGTCCATCACCAGCGAGGAGATCTTGTTCTGGTTGCGGTTGACGATGTCCCAGCCCTTGCGGACAACGGCGAGATCCTCGTTTTCCAGGCCCATGTCGACCAGGTAGCTTCCGCCACGGATTCCCTGCAGGATGTTCTTGATGTGGTGAGAGAGCGTGGCGATGGTCTGGCCGACGGCGGCAAGCCGCTCCGACTGCACCATCGCGGAGTAATAGGTGGTGTCCTCGACGGCCAGCGCCGCCTGATGGCCGATGGCGATCAGGAGCTTGAGATGCTCGTCGGTGAACTGCCGCTGCCCATGCTCTATCGCATCGCCCAGCGGCACGGTCGTGTCGACATAGATCACTCCCACCGTGCCGTAGCGGCCCTGCATCGGCACGCAGATCGCCTCCCGCACGCCTGTTCGGACCACGCTGTTGCCGCCGCTGAAGCGGTCGTCGTCCTGGGCGTCGCTGGTGATGACGCCCTCGCCCCGGTCGAGCACGTAGTCGAGGATCGTGCGACTGATGGCCATCGCTGTCGTCTCGCCCACGCGCCGGTCGCGGCGGGCCTTCGTGCGGAGTTGCTTCGACTCGGGGTCGAGCAGCATGATGCAGCCACGGTCCGCCTCGACCCATTCGAAGACAAGTTGCAGGATCCGGCCGAGGAGTTCGTCGATGTCGAGCGTGTGGCTGACCGCAAGCGCCGTGCGATACATCACCTGCAGGTTGCTCCGGGCCCGCGCCAGCCAGCGATTCTGCGTGTCGTCGGGAAGCGGGTCGCCGCCGATGTCGATCTCGTGAGCCGTCCGCACGATCCGTGAACCGTCGGCGGCATTGGACGCCGGCACGATGTCGACCAGTCCCGCCGCGGGCACGTCGACACCGTCCCGGGCATAGACGAGGATCGTGCGGCCCACCTGGATCTGGTCACCGCTGGAGAGTTCCGCCCGCTCGATCTTGCGGCTATTGAGCCAGGTTCCGTTGGAGCTTTTCAGGTCGCCCACGACGAACGTTTCGCCGATCCGGCGAATCTCGGCATGCCGCCGCGATACCTCGTTGTCGTCAAGCTGCACGAAGTTGCCCGCCTCCCGCCCGATGCACATCGCCCCCTCGTGGCTCGTGAGGTCGTAGCGGGAGCCGCGATTGCGGCCCTGAATCACGAAGAGGGAAGGCACGGACGAGGCTCCTCAGAGGTCTTTTCCGCCCACATCCTACCCGCTGCGCCGCGTGTCACGGGAGTATGGCTAAAATGCCAGGGAGTCCGCCGCGGCCTGGCAGCGGTGGACTCACGATTTCCTCATGAAGCTTCGAAGGACCTAACCCATGCCGAGCATCACGCCCATGCCGTTTCGCGTCGGGGTCGCCCTGTTGCTGCCGCTGACGCTCCACCTGTCAGGCGCGGTCATGACGGCCGCAGCGGATCCGACTGACGACGCTGCGCTGCGTGATCGGCTCAGACACGCGGTCGAGTGGCTGGCCGCTCCCGAACGGGAGGGCCGCGGTCCCGGCACGAAGGGGATCGACCAGACCGCCGACTGGGTGGCCAAACAACTCACCGAGATCGGCCTCGGCACGGTCGCCAGCGTGGCTCCCGGCACCGATCCGGCCCCGCCACCGGCGCGCCGGCCGCCGGGAGCGCCTTCCAGCGGTTCGTCATGACGCTCGACGCGAAGCTGGGGCCTGCCGACGCCAACACGGCCGAGCTGGTGGGCCCGCCCGGGGAGGACGGTGCGCCAAGGACGATTCCGCTCAGCCTTGGCAAGGATTTCACGCCGCTGGCCGCGGGCGGCTCGGGGAGATTTGACCTGCCGCTGGTCTTCGCCGGCTACGGCATCACCGCACCCGCGGAACACTACGACGACTACGCGTCGCTCACCGCCGCCGAAAAGGGTGGCTCTGCCAAGGGGGCTGGCGTCGTGGTGTTGCGACAGGAGCCACAGAAGGACAACCCGCACAGCGTGTTCGACGGCAATCAGGCATCGCAGTATGCGGCGCTGGCCCGCAAGGTGGCCAATGCGTCGGAGCACGAGGCCGGGGGCATCATCTTTTGCAACGACGCCGATGCGGACGGCGACACGCTGATGGCCTTCACCCGCGCCGGCGACGGTTCCGAAAATCGCACGATGCCGATCCTGCAGATCCGCCGGTCGCTGGTCGACGACGTCGTGAAGGCGTCGCTCGGCAGGAATCTCGACGCCATCCAGAAGGGGATCGACGACTCGCTCGAGCCGCAGAGCGGCCCTCTCGTCGGCTGGCGGATCCGTGGCCAGACGGCGGTCGAACGGACCGAGACCGAGGGCAGGAATGTGATGGCGATCCTGCCGGGCGTGGGCTGGCCGAAGGGCGACGCGGACGCGGCCGCCGGCAAGCGGCCTCCTGAACCCGAGACCGTCGTGCTCGGCGCCCACTACGACCACCTCGGCTACGGCGGCGCCAATTCCGCGGCACCGGGTGAGCATGCCGTGCACCACGGTGCCGATGACAACGCGAGCGGCACCGCCTTGCTCGTCGAGGTGGCAAGAATGCTCAAGCAGGAGGGCCCGTTTCCGCGGACGATCCTCTTCGTGGCCTTCTCGGGCGAGGAACGCGGCCTGCTCGGCAGCGCCCACTACGCGGCGAACGCTGCGGTGCCGCTGGCCGACACCGCCGCCATGGTCAACCTCGACATGGTGGGGCGGCTCGACGGCAACAAGATCGTGGTGCATGGCACCGGCACCGGCACCGGGCTCGACGCGCTCGTTGATCGGTTTGTGGCCGCCCGTGGATTTGAGGCGGCCAAGGAACCGGGTGGCTTCGGGCCCAGCGACCATTCGAGCTTCTATGCCCGGAAGATCCCGGTGCTGCACCTGTTCACCGGTTCGCATACCGACTATCACCGCCCCACCGACACCGCCGACAAGATCAACTATGACGGCATGGTGCGGATCACGCGGTTGGTGGCCGACATCGTCCGCGACCTGGCGACCGCGCCCGAGCGGCCCGCCTACATCGAGGTGGCCTCGAAGCAATTTGCCGGTGGCGGCGGCGATCGGCCCTACTTCGGCAGCATTCCGGACTTCGGCAAGCCGGGGAAGGGCTACGCCATCACCGGCGCGACGAAGGATTCGCCTGCCGCGAAGGGTGGGCTCAAGGGGGGCGATGTGATCGTGCGGCTGGGGGAGAGTGCGGTCACGGGGCTCGAGGATTTCGACAGTGCCCTGCGGAAGCACAAGGGGGGCGAGACGGTGCCGGTGGTCGTGACCCGCGACGGCGCCGAGGTCACGCTCCAGATCACGCTCGATCCGCCGAAGTAAAGTGGAAATCGGCCGCTCCGGGCCCTCTTCTGGGCTTTTTTTGGCCTTGATCCATCCGGCTGGGATCGTCATTCTTCCGCCCGCCTCGGACCCAAGGCCGACCACGAATCGTTTCGGTGGCGATCGGTCGGCGCCATGGGGCGCGCGTGAGAAACAACCAGCAAGGAGTGCATTCCGTGAACAGGCAAATCGCCAGTATTGTGTGTGCGGCCATCGTGGCCCTGACGCATGCCACCGTCTTCGCCCAGGCTCCCGTCGCCGTGCCGCAAGGCCAGTCGCAGCAGGTGCGTCCCACGTCGCCGTCGTCCCACGTCGCCGTGATCGACGTCGGCTACATCTTCAAGAACCATGTCCGGTTCAAGGCCGCCATGGACAAGATGAAGGACGAGGTGATGGCCGCTGAGAATGCCCTCAAGGGAGATCGCGACCGCATCAATGGCCTGATGGAGCAGCTCAAGGGCTTCAATGTCGGAACGCCGGAATACAAGAAACTGGAGGCCGAGATTGCCAAGGGGCAGGGCGACTTCAACGTCAATGCGCAGCTCCAGAAGAAGGACTTCATGGAACGCGAGGCGAAGGTCTACCTGCAGGTCTACACCGGGCGAAGGTCTACCTGCAGGTCTATACCGAGGTCGAGAAGGCCGTCGCGCAGTTTGCGCGTGAGCACGCAATCGCCGTAGTGTTCCGGTTCGATGGTGATCCGGTGGATGGTGGCGATCGCAATCAGATCCTGAGGGGCATTACCAAGCCGATCGTGTTCTATGAGGCCGGCAACGACATCACGCCGGACGTCCTCAAGATGCTCAATGGGACTGCCGTGGCCGATCAGACCGGTCGCCCGGGGGCGATGCCCCCGCGGACTCGCTAACTGGCTGTGGGTCGCCTTGTTCGTCCACGGGGTTGTGGCGGGTTTTCTCATGCATCAAGCCTCACGACTGCGGTTGCAACGCACGCTTAAAAAGCCGGTGTCCGTCACGGGCGTCGGCTACTGGAGCGGGCTGGAGAATCGCGTCGAGTTCAAGCCTGCGGCCGCCGGTGCGGGAGTGGTGTTCGTGCGGGCAGATCTGCCTGATCCGGTGACCATTCCCGTCAGTGTGAACTGTCGCATTGAGGCTTCAAGCCGCACGAACCTCAGTGTCGGCTCTGCTCGCGTGGAGATGGTGGAGCATGTGTTGAGCGCGCTTGCCGGCCTCGACGTCGACTGCTGCCTCGTGAGGGTCTACGGTGAGGAGATGCCGGGCCTCGATGGCTCGTCGCGGGCTTTCGTCGAAGCGATCGACGCGGTGGGAATCGAGGATCTGGGCGCGGCCATCGACCCGATCGTTGTCGATTCGGTGGTGCGGGTCGGCGATGACACATCCTGGATCGAGGCCTCGCCCCCAAAGTTTGCCGGTCTCTCGATCGACTATGAACTCGATTACGGCGATGGTCCGATTGGCAGGCAGATGCTCTCGCTGAGGGTGACACCAGAGGCGTATCGCAGGGGACTCGCGGCTGCGCGGACGTTCCTCCCGGCGGCGGATGCCGAGCGGCTCCGGGCGCAGGGCCGTGGGCTGGCAGCCACCACCGACGATCTCTTGATCTTTGGGCCCGACGGCCCGATTGGCAACACGCTCCGCTGGCCCGACGAATGCGTGCGGCACAAGGTCCTCGATTTGGTGGGCGACCTGAAGCTCGCCGGTCGGCCGATCCATGCGCACATCCGTGCCTACCGCAGTGGCCACCGGCTCAATGGGGCCCTCGCCGCCCGGCTGGCCACGGCCCGTCTGCAGCCGGTCTGCTCCTGACTCCATCGCATCCCCGGAACAATTCGGCATGGACGATTTTCAAGCCACTGTGCCGATGCGGGGCGATCTGCCCTCCCGCGGGCCCGTGCTCCGGGGGCTGCCGGCCGCGGTTCATCCGTCGGCCGTTGTCGAGCCGGGGGCACAACTCGGCGGGGATGTCACGATCGGCCCCTTCTGCTGGGTGTCTGCAGATGCCGTGATCGGTCGGGGCACGGTGCTCGAGAACCACGTCACCATCACGGGCGACGTGCGGATCGGCGAGCAGAACCAAATCTTTTCCAATGCCGTCATCGGCGGGGAGCCGCAGGACCTGAGCTACCGCGGCACGCGGACGCGGGTCGAGATCGGCGACGGTAACATCATCCGGGAAGGCGTCACGATCAATCGCGCCACTGAAAAAGAAGATGGCGTGACGTCGATCGGCAGCGGCAACTTCCTGATGGCCTGCTGCCATGTGGCGCACGACTGTCGCATCGGCGACCACTGCATTCTGGCCAACGGCACGCTGCTGGGCGGTCATGTTCGCGTGCACTCCCGCGCGTCGCTGTCTGGAGCAGTCGCCGTCCATCACTGGGCCACGATCGGCGGCTGGTCGTTTGTGGCAGGCCTCTCCCGCGTGCTTCACGACATTCCCCCGTTCATGCTCTGCGAGGGGCTTCCGGCCCGGCCTCGCTGCATCAACGTGGTGGCGCTCAAGCGGGGTGGTTTTTCTCCTGAAGGAATCGAGGCGGTGGCCGAGGCGCATCGGCTGCTCTACCGCGCGAAGGTGGGGCTGGAGTCCGCCCGGGAGATTCTGGGGTCGCAGGGAATGCTGCTTCCGGATGTGTTGCAACTGCTCGAGTTTCTCACCAGGCAAAAAGAAGGGCGGCACGGACGCGCCCGCGAAAGAAGGAGGGCTGCATGACGCGAACGAAGGTGGCTGTGATCGGGTGTGGACATCTGGGAACCATTCATGCCCGGCTGCTCGCCACGCGCGTCGATGCCGAGCTCGTCGCCGTGGTCGATCCCGTGCCCGAATCGCGGCAACGGGTCGCCGAGGCACATGGCTGTCGGGCACTTGCCGAGCCGCAGGAACTCGTCGGCCTGGCTGATGCGGTCGTCGTCGCGGCCCCCACCTGCCTTCATGCTGAGGTATCGCTCCCCCTGCTGTCGCAGGGGCTCGACCTCCTGATCGAGAAGCCGATCGCCGCCGATCGCCGCGAGGCGGACGAGATCGTGGCCGCCGCCGATCGCCATGGCCGGATTGTCGCCGTGGGGCACGTGGAGCGGTTCAATCCAGCATGGCGGATGGCCGTCGAGCGCTGCGGTCGGGTCGTGGCGGTCGAATCGGCGAGGCTCGCACCGTTCACATTCCGATCGCTCGACGTCGGCGTCGTGCTCGATCTCATGATCCACGACATTGATCTCGTGCTCTCGCTCGAGCCCGGCAAGCTCACGCGTGTCGAGTCGCAGGGGCTCGTCGCGACGGGCGGCCACGAGGATGCCGTCCGGGCCCGGCTCGTCTTCTCCTCCGGACTGGTCGCCGATCTCTCTGCCTCGCGGATCCATCCCACGCTCAGCCGTCGGGTGTCGCTGTGGGGCACACAGGGGGTCGTCGCCGCCGACTTCAATGCGAAGACGGTCGAGGTCGTGGCCCCGTCACCTGTGGTCAAACGCGGCGAATTCGACGCAGCCGCCGTACCGCCGGCAGACCGGGCCGCGCTCAAGGACCGGTTTTTCGCCGACATCCTGCCGCGGGAGACGCTGGTCGTGCCCGACGCCAATGCGATCGCCTCTGAGCACGACGACTTTCTCGCGGCGGTGCGGTCGCGTCGGCCGGCCCTCGTGTCGGCGTCGGCGGGTGCTGCGGCGCTCGACGTTGCCATGCGGGTGCTCGACGGCCTCGTCTGCGTCCGCCTGGGTGCCGACTTGCCGACGGTGTCGGTGTCGTCCCGCGTCGCAGCCTGACCCCTTCTCCCGGCGCACGCCGACTTTCCGGCGCACACCGACTTTCCTGTGCAGTCGACGCTACCGTCATCGAGGGCCGCCCTGCCAGGTGGAAATGGGGGCGACGGCACCGGACGAACCGGCTGCGCAGCCGGGATGGATGCGGTCAAGATGGCCACGGCATGCGCCGAAGAGAATCGTATGGGGGCCTGGGGACTCCCGTGTCACATCGATCAACAGGGGACAGCCATGGGAATCGAAGATCGCATGTCGCAGATGGAGGAAGAAACCCGCCGCAACGGCAATGCTGCGCGTTTTCTGCCCGCCGCGAGCATCGTCGTGGCGGCGTTCTCCTTCATGCTTACCACCGTCGTCTGGCGGCTGGTTCACCAGACCAGCGCCGTCGAGGCCGCAGTGCAGGAAAGCATCGACGGGATCAATCGTTTCAGTGCCGCCAACAGCGATGAACTGTCGCGCCTTCACGAGGGGATTGCCCGGCAGAGCGCCGCGGCTGTCGCGCTGGGGGCGAGGCTCGCCAAGGTCGAGTCGACGGGCGTTGCGAGCCTGGAGCGGATGCAATCGCTCGGCGCCGACATGGCCGGGCAGTGGGCCGCCGCCGACCAGGTGCGACAGGAACTCTCGAGGGCCACGACGGCCATCTCGCAGACGCGTCAGGAGATCGTGGAACGGCTGGCCGTTCACGCTGATCGCAACGCGGTGGCACGCGACGCGATGATTCGACAGGTGAACGAAGCGATCACGCAGATGGAGCGGACACTGCTGGCCCAGGCCACCGATTTCCAACAACAGAAGCAGCAATCGGACGCGGCCGCCGAGCGTGACCGCGCCACGCGGCGGACGATGCTCAACGAGGCTACGCAGGCCTTCGCCGTGCAGGTTGAAGGCTTGCGGCAGATTCTGGATGGGCTGCAGGTCGAGGCTGGTGAAGTGGGTGTCACGTTGACTCCCGACGCGCCGAAGGCGGCAGCGGAATCCACAATCGGTGGTGCTGGCGACGCTGCGAAACCCAACAAGGCAGGTGAGCCGGCTACGGCTGCGTTGAATAAGGAGGGCGTGCTCGAGTAGGAACGGGGGCACAGGACGGATTGGCGGGACGGGCCGCGGCTGCCGATACATCGGTGGCCGGGCGGATCGTCGCCCGCCCGGAGGGCGTGGGCATGCACCGAATCACCGTGATCCTTGTGGGACTGGCCGCCGCCTCATGCGGACTGGCAGATGCTGCGTCGGAGGCGGTAACAGCGTCGGCCGCATCACCGGTCGTGTTCGAGGGCCTGGGCCTGGAAGACTTCAACGGCGTCGGCTCGGTGGCATCGGCGCTCCGCGGCATCGCAGCCGAATCCCAGCCGTCGGACTTCCCGCTTGGCGTGCCCATGGACGTGCTCGTGAAGGGGCCGTCGGGGCGGGGCACTGGCAGCGATTCGCTGGCCGCCGAGTTGAAGAGCCGCATCGAAGGGATCGACCTTGCGGCTGGCATGCAGGCCGATTCGAACGTGATCCAGAGTGGACCCGCGAAGTGGGTCGGCAGCGTCGGCGTCGCGACCGATCATGACTTGGGTCGGGAGGTGCTGGAGCTGAAGACGTCGCTCGGTCGGAGCCAGCAGGCCGGCATTGTCGGTGTGGAAGTGGGGCCGCGGATCGAGCGTCGGCTCCGCGGCGGCACGCTCATTTTCCTCGACGGCAAGGCGGAGGCACAGGCCCGCCGTTCGACTGACGACGGCACCTGGATGATGCCCGGGCTGGCGGAACAGGGCACTGGTGGAGCCGGAATGGTGGGAGTGAACGCGAGCACAGGCCTCGTGCGGTAGTGCACACGGTGCTGCACCGCCGGTCAGGCTACCCCGAACACGCTGCGCTCGCGGACGGCTCGGCGAATGCGGCGGGGACGATGGTGGGCCTTCTCCGCCGAGGCGTCCTAAGCTCGCTTCGGTGTCCGGGGTAGCCTGACCTCGTCCGAGATTGCTTCGCAGGATGCGAAGCGCAGCACCAGCAAACTGCGTTTGCCAAGAAAATGGCTGAGGACGGGCATCCGCCCGTCAGGGCAGCAGGATGCTGTGTTTTTCGTGAAGACAGCTCGCTTCGGTGTTCGGGGTAGCCTGACCTCGTTGATTCGTGGCCACGAGTTTTTAACTTGTGGAATCCGTGCCCGGGCACCGGACAAGTTAAAAACTTGCCGCCACGGGGGGCAACACGTGCCGTGCCGTCAGGGCAGCAGGATGCTGTGCTTCGCGTTAAGCCAGGTCGCGGTCCTGGAAGAGAACGAGTGCCACGAGCAGGGCTACCGCGGAGTAAAGAGCCGCATAGAGTGCGGCCCAGCCGAGGTAGCTCCAGGGCACCGGCACGCCACCCACAACGGCCGCCTCGATCGTGAAGTGCTCCAGCACCGGCAGAATCGTGGCGAACAATTGCCCCACAAACCGCACAATCGAAAGTTTGCCGACACTCGACTGCACGATCAGCGGCACCAGGTGGCCGAGGGCGTAGACCGTGAAGCAGATGATCAGATTGGGCACGATCCCCAGTCGGGTGGAGACCGCGAGGCTGACGGCCGCCAGCAGGATCGTCTCCAGCAGGGAGAGCACCAGCCCCGGCACCACGGTGATCATTTCATCCGCGCAGTCCCGCCAGATCGGCTCGAGCTTGGAGCCTTCGCGGGCGTCGTAAACAACCTTGAGGCTCGTCGTGGCGAGCAACACGGTGCCGAGAATCATGAACACGAGCAGCGCCACCAGCACCAGCCCGGCGAACTTGCCGAGGATGAACTGTGGGCGAGTGAGCGGCTTCGAGAGCACCGTCAGCGCGGTCCGGCCTTCGATCTCCTCGGCCACTGACACGCTCGCGGTCCAGACGACGACCAGCAGTGCCAGCACCTTGATCAGGGTGAGGCCGCTGTCCTTCAGCATCTTCACGTCTTCGCCAAAGGTGTTGTAGGGGATCACGATGAACGCCAGCAGCATCACCACGCCCACGATCAGCGCGACGGCGAAGATCGGCTGCCCGATCGCCTCCTTCGTGGTCGCTGAGGCGACCGCCGCGATGCGGCGCGACACCAGACGGAACAGGCCGTAGGCCAATGACAGCGTGAGCAGGGTGACCACCGTCCACGGCAGGAGCGCCGCCTGCGGAAACTCAGGGACGAGCTTCCAGTTCGCGGTGAGCCGCACCGGTTTGTCAGAGGCGTTGGTCGCCTCCAGTTTGGCCCGCGCCCCGAGAAACGGATTGGTGCTGCTCTCGACGCGGTTCCACGACCACCTGTTGCTGTTGGTCGCGTCGAGTTCCACGTCAGGAACCTTCGACAGCGCGAAGCCCTCGATCGGCTGTTGCGTGCGGACCAGCAGCGGCGCGTCGCTCACGAGTTCCAAAGAGGCCAGTTCCTGCGGCCTCAGATCGAGCGAAATTTCCTGGAGCGTGGCACCAGCCGGCACCGTCGTGCTGACCGATACCCGGTCGGCTGACGTCAGCCGGACGAGCGATCGCCAGATCTGTCCCATCGGCACGAGCGGCGCACATGCGACCGCCACGCCGGCGAGTGTTAGGAGGAGCCAGGCCATCGGTCCGGCAAAGCCATCGCGCAGGCTCGTGCGGGCCTCCGCGGCCGCCCGCGGTGCAACCACCAGCAGAATGGCCCAGACCAGTGCCAGCACGGCGAGCGTGATCAGGGCACCGACCCCGAGCAGCCAAATGGGAGGGACTGCAACCAACCAACGATTGGCAAAAAGCGGGATCATGGCAGTGTGTGGATGGATAAAGTGAAGAGCCAGGGGATCGCGTGCGGCATTATGACCGCGTTGCGGCAGGAGTGGAAGTCTCCGTGCCGGCAGGCCCGGCCAGAACGGTCACGCCGGGGCCTTCCAGCAGCCAGCGGGCGAGAACCCGGTGCAGATCATCGACCGTCAGCCCTTCGACGATCCGGAGGTTGTCGGCCACCGAGCGGTAGCCCCCGCCGTGCGCCCATTCGAGGCCGACGTGGAACAACCGCCGCCGGGGCCGTTCGCCTTCCAGCACCACCCGGCCGGCGAGCTTGTTGCGGGCCTGGGCGAACTCCGACTGGCTGATCCCCCCCGTCGCAGCCTGGCGGTAGACATCGAGAACGCGGGCCAGCAGGGAGTCGACGTCGGCCGCGTCGCAGGAAAGTTGCGTGATCATCAGTCCGGCGTCGAGGAAGTCGTGGTGGTGGCACGATGCATGTTCGGCGTCGCCGGAGTCGACCATCGCCCAGTAGAGACGGCTTCCCGAGTCGTCACCAAGCGCCACGGAGAGCAGCTTCGCGGCGAAGCGATCGTCATCGTCACCAGCCGGTCCCGCCGACATCCGCACCGCGTATTCGAGCGTGGCGGTGGGGCGGACGATCCGTTCGAGATGGTCGCCGTGTGCCGTGGGCATCGGCGCACGGCGGTCTGGAATCGCCCGAGGCTCCCAGCCTCCGCAGAGCCGTTTGGCCGATTCCACGAGTGCCGGGAAGTCGACCGCACCCGTCGCCACCAGCACGATGTTTCCCGGACTGTAACGGCGGCCGTGATACTCCCGCATCGCCTCCACGGGCAGCGACTGGATCGATTCAACGGTGCCGAGCACGCTGCGCGCCAGGGGGTGCTGCCCGAAGAACGCCGCCCGGCAACGGTCGTCGGCGCCAAACGGCGGCTGGTCGTCATACATGCGGATCTCTTCGAGGATGACAAGCTTCTCCGGACGATGACGAGCTTCTCCGTGGAGAAGTCCTCCTCCCGCAGGGCCGGCCGCATCATGCGGGCCAGGAGATCCACCGCCTCATGCTGCTGCGATGGCAGCACGGCGGCATGGTAGACGGTGTCTTCCTCACTGGTGAACGCATTCGCGCTGGCGCCCATCCAGTCGAACCGTCGGTTGATCTCGTCGGCCGACAGGTCGGTCGTGCCCTTGAACACCATGTGTTCGAGGAAGTGGCTCGCCCCCCAGAGGTCGTCGCTCTCGTCCCGGGCGCCGGTGCGGACGAAAAAACCGATGCTCGTGGAAAGAGCGCCGTCGGTCACTTCGGCGATGATATCGAGCCCGTTGTCGAGGCGTTCATGCAGAAACCGCATCACGCACCTCCAAGGGTTCCCGGCCGAGTGATACGACCGAGAGATCGCGGACGGGATGCTTCGCAAGCCACTCTTCGATCGACCGCACGCTGAGCCCGTCGTAGCGATCCAGTTCCTCGGCGAGCGTGCGCACCTTGCCGAGGTGGTACCATTGCCGAGCGATGGCACCGGCCCGCGCCGCGCTCGACTCCTGCTGCATCACCAGCGCGCTTTTGGCCCGTGCCTTGACGCGGTCCAATTCGGCCTCCTGGATCGTGCCCGGCAGCCGGTGGATCTCGGCGAGCATCACGTCGAGCGTCTCCTGCGCCCGTGCCGCCGTGGTGCCCGAGTAACACATGGCCATCGCGAAGTCGCGGTGGGTCTGGTATCCGGCGGAAACGCTGTAGCAGAGGCCGCGCCGCTCGCGGACCTCGGAAAACAGACGCGAACTCGAGCCGCCGCCGAGCACCGCGAGCGCCGCCGTGGCCTCGTAGGAGTCGTCCGAGTGGTAGGGTGGGGCCGACCAGGCGAGGGCGATGTGCGTCTGCTGCGAGTCGTGATGCACGTGCTTCACCCGTGGACCGCGATGGCCCGTGTCGACCGGTTCCGCGCCGCCCGTATTCCAGTCGCCGAAGAGCTGCTCGATGCGCGGCACGAAGTCGTCCCAGTCGATGCGGCCAGCGATGGCGATGATCGCGCCGCGCGGCTGCACGTGGGCGGCGACGAAGTCACGGACATCCTCCCCTGAGAGGTGTTCGACATCCGCCGAGAGTCCTTCGGACGGCATGCCCCACGGCGCCGGATAGTGGATCTCGCGCAATGACAGGATCGCCCGATGGGCGGGGTCGTCTTCGGTGCCGGCCAGGTTTTGGAGCACCATTTGCCTGGCGTTTTCCAGTTCCTCGTCCGCGAGGAGCGGTCGCCGGAGGATGTCGGCGTAGATCGGCAGAGCGTCGGCCAGTTGCCGGGCGACCATGGCCCCGGAAAAGCTCGCATGGCTCATGGAGACGGCCTGGGCCCACTGCACCCCGGCCCCCTCGAGATCCTCGACGATCTGCCGGCTACTGCGAATGCCCGCGCCACGGAGCATCATCTCGCCCGAAAGCGAGGCCAGGCCGCACCGGCCGCTGCCATCGTGGACGGCGCCGGCTGGTGTGTGGAAGGCCACCGCCACCGATTCGAGGCCGGGGAGTGCCTCGCCGAGCAGCACAATGCCGTTGTTGAGCGTCGTCGAAAAAAGGGTCTGCTTCACAGGCACCGAGCATAACGTGGGATCATGACAAGGCCGCCACAGACGCGGTGGAATGGTCGCGGCCCGCCTGGGCCGACGCGGCACCGACTACGGCCGGCCGCTCGTCCAACGTGCAGCCATCCACCACTTTGTACACGGTTCGTGCCCGACGAAAACCCAGCCGCTGATAGAGGCGGACGGCACGGCTATTGTCGGCTGTGACCTCCAGCGATGCCACCCGGAGCCCGTGCCGGCGAAAGCCCTGGATCGCCTGTTCGATCAGGCACTTTCCGAGCCCCAGGCCGCGGTGTCCGGGCACCACGCCGATATTCTGAATCAGGCCATTGCCGCCGGGGGCGGCGACCCCCTGAATCGTGCCACACCACTGCAGATCCTCGGGCGACCGCCCGAAGGCGATGAGCCAGGTCGCATGCGGCAGGAACCCGGGCTTGTTGCGAATTTCCCGCATCAGCCGCCGACAGCCCTCAAAACTGCCCAGGCAGGGAAACACCAGCGCATCGATTTCGTCGCGAAACGAGCGGAATTTCGCCCGGGCATGGACATCGACCAGGGCCTCGTTCCAGGGCACAAACCGGTAGGCCGGTCGCATCGGGGCCGGACACCGCTCCAGCGACAGATCCGCCTCCATCCGAAACCGCTTGAAGTAGGTCGATTCCACGGCTTTGCTCCTGGGGCGCTCGACGGCTTTCCCGAACTTAAGAATAAGCTCTGTTTTGGTCAACTCGCCGGTTCTCGGGGATTGCGTTTTTTGGCCGCCTCCGCTATCTTTTTGGCGGATCAAAAAATGTTTTTTGAGAACCCAAAATTCCGGGCCCTCGGGGTGGCTGCCTTGGCCGCCGTCGCGGTGGTGCTCCCAGCCGCCCGGGCGGAACCGCCGGCCGCGACCGTTGTCGCGACGACCACGGTCGTGGCCGATCTCGTGCGGCAGGTTGGCGGTGACCGCGTGGCCGTCGACTGCCTGATGGGGGCCGGCATCGATCCGCATTCCTACCGGGCGACGCCCCGCGATGCCGATCGGCTCGCCAGGGCGAAGCTTGTCGTCGCCTCGGGCCTGCACCTGGAGGGGAAGCTTGCCGAGTTGCTCTCCCGGCTGGCGCGACGCGTGCCCGTGACCGCTGTTGCCGATACGCTGCCCCGCGACAAACTCCTGCCCGTGGCCGACAACCTCTACGACCCGCACGTGTGGTTCGATGCACGGCTCTGGAGCCTGTGCGTGCCCGCGGTCGTCGACGCTCTCACGAAACTCGATCCCGACGGCCGCGCACACTACCAGGCCCGCGCGGCCGAGTTCATCGCCCGCCTCGAGGCGCTCGACGATAGGCTGCGTGACCGCCTGGCGACGATTCCGAAGCAGCGGCGGGTGCTGGTCACGGCGCACGACGCCTTTCGCTACTTCGGCAGGGCGTATGACGTCGAGGTGGTGGGGGTGCAGGGCACGAGCACGGAGAGCGAGGCAGGTCTCGCCGACATAAACCGACTGGTCGAGATGATCGTTTCGAGAGGGATCCCGGCCGTATTCGTGGAGACGAGCGTGTCCGAACGCAACGTCGCGGCGCTCCGCGAGGGCGCGCAGGCCCGTGGGCACGCCGTCGCGATGGGTGGCCAGTTGTATTCCGATGCCCTCGGTGGTCCGGGGAGCGGCGCCGAGACCCTCGAGGAAGTGCTCACGGCGAACGTCGAGACGATTCACGCCGGACTGACGGGAAAACGGTAGCGACATGCATCCGCCACTCGGAGCCAAGAGCCCAGCCAAGAGCCCAGCCAAGAGCCCAGCCAAGAGCCCAGCCAAGAGCCTATCTTGGAATTCCACGATGTAACGGTCGCCTACGGACGGCGGCCGGTGCTCTGGAATGTCGATCTGACGATCGACGAGCCCGGTCTGTTCGGCATCATCGGGCCCAACGGTGCCGGGAAGAGCACGCTGCTGAAAGCGGCCCTGGGCCTGATTCCGCTGACCGGCGGCACGATCACCTTCTTCGGACGGCCGTTTGCCGAGGTGCGTGGCCGGATCGGCTATGTGCCGCAGCGGGAAACGGTCGACTGGGATTTTCCCGTCAGCGTGAGCGACGTCGTGCTGATGGGAACCTACGGCCGACTCGGCTGGTTTCGCCGGCCGGGCCGCCGGGAGCGCGACCTTGCCGGTGAGAGCCTCGCGCGTGTTGGCCTCGCCGACGTGGCGGGGCGTCAGATCGGCAAGCTTTCGGGGGGGCAGCAGCAGCGGGTTTTTCTCGCCCGGGCCCTGGCCCAGCAGGCGGATGTCTACGTGCTCGACGAACCGATGGCCGGCGTCGATGCGCGGTCGCAGGAACTGATTTTCGGTGTGCTCTCTGAACTCCGCGATGCCGGCCGGCTGGTCGTGGTCGTGCACCACGATCTTCGGACCGCCGCCCAATGGTTCGACCGCGTGGCGCTGATCGACATGCGACTGGTGGCCGCAGGTCCGACGGCCACCGTGCTCACGCCTGAAAACCTGGAGCGGACCTACGCGGGCCGGCTCGATCTGCTTGACGAATTGGGACGCGCGGTCGAGGAGCGGGGGCGGACGTCATGACGGCCCCGATCGGCATCGAGCCGCTGCTGGCGATCTCCCACAACACGCTGGTGGTGGCCTGCGGCGTGGCGGCAGTGGGATTTGCGGCGGGCGTGGTCGGCTGCTTCGGCGTGCTCCGCAAGCGGGCACTGGTGGGCGACGCCGCGGCCCACGCCACGCTCGTCGGCGTGGCGCTGGCGTTTCTGGCGACGGGCCGCCGCGACCTGCCGGTGCTGCTAGTCGGTGGCTTCATCTCGGGGCTCGTCGCCCTCGGGGTGCTCGTGCTCTTGAAGCGGTGCAGCCGCACGCGCGACGATGCCGCGACGGCGATCGTTCTGAGCGTGTCGTTCGGCCTCGGCATCACGCTCGTCTCCGGCATCACGGCCCGCGGCATCCCCGGGGGCGCCGGCCTGGAGCAGTTTCTTCTCGGCCACACCGCGGCGCTCACGACTGCCGACGCGATGCTCCTGGCCGCCGTGTCCGCGGCCGCTGTGCTGCTGCTGGTGCTTTCGCTCAAGGAGGCCACGCTCGTCGCCTTCGATTCCTCGTTTGCCGCCGCCACGGGCTGGCCGGTGGTCCTCATCGATTATTGTCTCGTGATGCTCGTCGCGGTGATGGTGGTCGCGGGACTGCCGGCCGCCGGCGCCGTGCTCGTCACGGCGCTCGTCGTGATTCCGCCGGTGGCCGCCCGGCAGTGGACCGACCGCGTGCCGACGATGCTCCTGCTCTCGGGCGTGTTTGGCGTCGTGTCAGCCCTGTGTGGAGTGGCCGTGAGTGCGGTCGTGCCCCGCCTTGCGACGGGGCCGCTGGTGGTGCTGGCAGCCGCCTTCATCTTTGCGGTGTCATTCGTGGTGGCACCAGACCGCGGCTGGTGGGCCCGCCATCGCCGGGAACGGTGAAAGATGATCAGCACGCCCATGCTTCATCGACCGCGGTTCGGGGCTGACCGACCCCCATCGCCGGACGTTCGCTACGTCGACCAATCCGCCTGGGGCGGATCGGTGCCCGCTGCCCTTCGCTCACTCGATGCTGACTGCGCTCCGGCATCCTGCCTGCGCTTGTCAGCAACGCCGGCTCTCGGGGTCCGGCCAACCCCTCACGGATTCTGCATTCGATGCCGACGTGTGCGGGCTGATGTCAAACGAAAACAATGATGAATTTTTCCTTCCTCACCGATGGCGGCGGTATGCATGCCTGGGCGATCGCCACGGCGGCGATGGTCGCGGCCGGCTGCGCGCTGGTGGGCACGCTGCTGGTCGTTCGCCGGATGAGCCTCGTGGGCGACGCCATCAGCCATGCGGTTCTGCCTGGCATCGTGGTGGCGGTGCTTGCGGGTGGCAGACCCGGGGGCCTGCTTGTGCTCGTGGGCGCGGTGGCGGCGGCACTCCTCACGGTCTGGCTGACGCAGTTGTTGCGGACCGAAGGGGGGATTGCCGAGGATGCCGGGGCGGGGGTCACGTTCACGTCGCTGTTCGCACTCGGGGTCGTGATGGTGACGGCCGCGGCGTCCCGGATCGATCTCGATCCGGCCTGCATCCTCCATGGCGTGTTGGAGCTGGTGCCCTTTGACACGCTGCCCATTCTGGGCGCCGAGGTGCCGCGTGCCTTCCTGACGGCTGCAGTCGTGTTTGTCATGCTGGCCGTGGCGGCACTGGCCACCTGGAAGCTGCAGGTGTTCACCGCCTTCGATGCCGGGGCGGCCCGGGCGGCCGGCGTGCCGGTGGCTGCGGTCACGACAGGGCTGCTCGTGGCCACGGCGCTGGCCACCGTCGCGGGTTTCGAGGCCGTGGGGGCGATCCTCGTCGTGGCCATGCTCGTCGTGCCGGCTGCCACGGCCGAGCTGCTCTCGCGGCGGCTGCATCGCATCGCCGTGCTGTCGATCCTGTTGGGCATTGCGGCTGCGGTGATCGGTTATCTCGTCGCGTGGCGGTGCAATACCAGCGCCGCGGGCATGATCGCCGTCGTGCTGGGCGTGCAATACCTGGTGTGCGTGCTGCTCACACCCGACGATGGGATCGTGGCCAGGCTTTGCAATCACGGCTGGTTTGCCTGGCGGGTGGCCTGCGAAGACAGGCTCGCCGCCTGTTGGCGGGCCGAGGAGACCGCGTCACGTGGGGATACGGTGCCGACGTTGGTGCGGCCGACGGTCGGCGACCGCCTCGCAGACATCTGGCTGGCGACCACGGGCCGCGTGGCGCGGGGGCCAGGTGGCTGGATGCTCACTGCCCGCGGCCGGGAGGAGGCAGACACGGTGGTACGATCGCATCGGCTCTGGGAGTCGTGGTTGGGTCGGCACGCCGACCTCCCGCTCGATCATCTCCACCCGCCTGCCGAGTGGATCGAACATCACCTCGGGGCCGAGGTCCGGCGACGGATTGAGGCGGAGGTCGGGATGCGGACCAGCGATCCGCACGGTCGAACGATCCCGCCCGAGCCGTGATGGAAATTGGGGACGGGAGCGATTTTTCTGCGGCATGACCGAAGCGG
>JAPLNQ010000192.1 GCA_026401075.1 Planctomycetia bacterium | reverse complement strand
TGCACGATGGTTGCCGAGCAACGCGTGAAGACCTGCACCTCGAAGGTGTGCAAGATGGTGAGCGAGCAGTGCTCGCGTGAAGAGTGCTACAAGGTCTGCACCATGGTGAAGGAAACCCGCACCAAGCAGGTGCCGGTCTGCACCACGCGTCCTGTGCACTACACCAAGACGGTGGAAGTCGTCCGGATGGTGCCGAAGCAGGTTGCCACGACGGTGACCCGCTGCGTGCCTAAGACGGTCTACCGTGAGGTGCCCTGCTGCGAGTGATCGAGCGATAGGAACCACTGGGAACGAGCGCGGCCCGGACCGAAAGGTCCGGGCCGCTTCTTTTGAAAAACGGTGCCTGGCACCAAATTCAGGGGGTTTAAGCAGTCTGGTTACTTTGCTTCCGCGGCCTACCAGATTGCCGCATCGTTGATTCCAGCCCCAACGATGCGGCGGTGTCGCCTGCCCATCGGTCATCCCCAAGCGGGCATCCGCGTCGCGCACAGCGGCGCACGGAGTCGACCTCGGCTATGGTTTGCGGAGTGTTGACCCATTCGACCCACTCAGAACCCCGTATCGGTCGTGAAAGCCCATCAGGCCAGTCCGAAACGGGTATCTGCATGGGGGATGCAACTTGCCCCAAACTTGACCAGCGCCACACTGCGGCGTTTTGCACCAGGTTGGCCCGCAAAGGATTGCGCTCGACGTAGCGGACAACCGTGTGAAAGTGGCAGTCGGTCTGAACCGGAAACGCCTTGAATCTCCCTTGATAAAGAGGTCCGAGCCCAACCTCTTCGTGCCGTCGCTTCCAGCGTAGGGAGTGCAGGCTCGCAAGATGGTGAACGAATAAGGTGACGTCGCCATCCCTTTCTGGCCAGAGCACCATGTGCCAGTGGTTGGGCATGATGCAATAACTGCAGATGCGCATCGGACGCGTCCGGAGCGTTTCCAGCACGTCAACTATGAATGCCTCGTATTCACTGGCGTCGAAAAACAAAGTCCGCCTGTTCACGCCACGATTCAGTACGTGAAACACCATTCCACCGGGCAGAAAACGACGCGGCCTTGGCATGAACAAGTGTATATATTATGCGGAACAACCCTTCAAGTGGTAGCTTCCCAGATTGCCCAGATTTGGTGCCAGGCACCGTTTTCTTGAAAGGACCGACATCATGAAAGCGAATCGCGCCGACACGCTGCCGTCTTCGCCGTCGCGACGGAGGTTTCTGGGCCAGTCGCTCGCCCTCGGGGCGGCGGCCCTGCCCACGATCGTCTCCGCCCGGGCCCTCGGGCTCGAGGCCGGCACCGCCGCCGCCAGTGAGAGGATCACGCTCGGCGTTATCGGGATCGGCGGCCGCTGCCGCTACGTGCTCGGCTCGATGCTGACGCTGCCCGACGTACAGTGCGTCGCCATCGCCGACGTGCAGGCCTCGCGTCGCGACGCCGGCAAGAAGATGGTGGATGAGAAGTATGGCACCAGCGACTGCACGCTCTATCGCGACTTCCGCGAACTGCTTGCCCGCGATGACATCGACGCCGTTCTCATCGCTACCGGCGACCGGTGGCACGCCCCCGCGTCGACGATGGCGGCGGAAGCGGGCAAGGACGTCTACAGTGAGAAGCCCTGCGGGCTCACGATCGACGTCTGCCAGCGGCTCGCCGACACGATCAGCAAGACCGGCCGGATCTTTCAGGCCGGCACCCAACGGCGGAGCGTGCCCAACTTCGCCGCGGCGGTCGATCTCGCCCGCTCCGGCAAGCTCGGCACCCTCGAACGGCTCAACGCCTCGGTCTATCGGCCAACGCTCGGGAACGACTGGCTGACGGCACAGCCGACGCCGTCGCGGGATGACTGCGACTGGAACCTCTGGCTCGGGCCCGCGCCGTGGCGGCCCTACAACGAGAAATATGTGGCTGGCGGCTGGCGGGGCATCTACGACTTCGACTCCGGCTGCAGACTACTCGACTGGGGCGCTCACACCGCCGACCTCTGCCAGTGGGCCAACGCAGCCGACAACACGACGCCCATCTCCTACGAGCCGACCGACGCAGGGATCGAGTGCCGCTACGCCAACGGCGTTGTGCTGTTCTTCGACTTCCTCGCCACCCCGTTCGGCGACCGTGCTCCGAACTGGAACACCAAGCTCGGCACCTGCCCGGTCAAGTTCATCGGCACGACTGGCTGGGTCGAGACGGGCGACTCGGGCGGCATCGACATTTCTGACGAGGCCCTGCGGGCCAGCCTGCCTCCGCAGGAGAAGATTCCGAAGGGCACCGATGCGGCCCTGCACGCTCGGAACTTCTTCGACAGCGTGAAGTCGCGACAGCCGACAATCTGCAATGCTGACGTGATGCGGAAGAGCCACATCGCCTGCCATGCCGCGGCGATCGCCTGGATGCTCGGCCGCACGCTCACCTTCGACCCGGCCCACGAGGTCTTCACAACGCCCGACGGCCTCGACGCCGAGGCCAATCGCCTTCGCAGCCGTCCCGAACGCGACTGCTGGGCTTAAAGTCGATTGACAAGAGTATGTACGGGCGTATATCATTTCGATCAGGTGTTCGTTATCCACAGACGTGAGGGACTGGGTGATGACAACAACGATGGTTCGCGATCTGCTGCGTCAACGACCGTTCCGGCCGTTTCGCGTCGTCATGTCGTCCGGTGAGGCCTACGAGGTCCGGCACCCCGAGATGGCGTGGGTGACAAAGAATGACCTCTTCGTTGGCATCGATGTCGCGGATGACGGCCTTCCGGCAGACGCCCGCATCTGCCCGCTATTCCATGTGGCGACGCTTGAGCCAATCAATACTGACGCACGAGCCGGCTAGCTTCGCCGGGCATCACCCTTCGCCAGGCATCACCGCGGCCTCCACTGGCGGGAAGCTGTTCTCCGGCGACGTTTACTCTGGCTCGGGCTCGATCGACGCCGACATCGCCCCCTTGCAGCGGGCCAGCAGCCGGTCGGCGCCGAAGCCGTGGATCTGATCCCGCTTCAGCTCCGCGTGCTCCTTCGTCGTCGTGAGCACGATCACCCGCCCCTGGGAGTCGACCTCCTTTGCCAGCAGGTAGCCCTTCTCCGGCGGATGCCCGAACAACTTCTGGAGCATCGCGACCACGTATTGGTAGGTGTGATCGTTGTCGTTCCAGAGCACCACGTGGTAGCGCGGCTGCTTCTTGGGACGAGTGTCACTTTTTTCGGTCTTGGCGGGGGCGGGAGCCGGAACGTCCTCGACGGGTTCCACGGCGGGGGCGGCGGTGGTCATAGGCAAACAGACTCCGGCGGGTTTGCAGACCCCGTCAACGGGCCGACGGGAACAGCCTGACAGGAACGGTTCCACAGTATAAGGTGTGACCCTCCCCGGTGGCTGTCGCCCCGCGGATTCCCACGGAGATACGCCGCCGTGCTCGACCGCCGTTTCGTCGCCGACAACGTGGATCTCGTCGCCACCAACTGCCGCCAGCGGGGCTCCTCCGCCGATGTGGCCCGGTTTGCCGACCTCGACCGCCTGCGGCGGCAGATGCAGGCTGATATCGACCGTCTCAACCAACAGGCCGGACAGGTAAGCAAGTCGATCGCCACGGCGGCCGACGCCGCCGAACGGGAGGCCCGCAAGGGCGAAGGCAGGCGGCTCCGCGAGGAGGTCTCGGCCTTCGAGGGGAAGCTGGCCGAGATCGTCCAGGAATCGGACGAGATTCTCCGGGCGATCCCCAACCTCACCCACCCCGCCGCACCGGTCGGAGGCGAGGATGCCGCCGTTGAAGTCCGTCTGGGGCGGACGCCCGTCGCCGACTTCGACTTCAAGCCGCGCGATCATGTCGAACTCGGCAACCAGCTCAAGCTCTTCGACTTCGAGGCCGGCGCGAAGGTGGCGGGCCACGGTTTTTATTTTCTGACCAATGACGCTGTCCTCCTGGAACTGGCGCTGCAGCGGTATGCGGTCGACCTGCTGATGCGTGAACACTTCACGGTGATGACCACGCCCGACCTCGCTCGCGACAGCATCCTCGAAGGCACCGGCTTCATGCCCCGGGGCCCCGAGACGCAGATCTATTCAATCACCGGCAGCGACCTGTCGCTCATCGCCACCGCAGAGATCACGCTCGGCGGTGCCATGCACGAGCGGATCTTCGAGGCCGACGAACTGCCGCTCAAGCTCTGCGGCATCAGCCACTGCTTCCGCACGGAGGCCGGCGCTCACGGCCGGGCCACCCGCGGCCTCTACCGCGTGCACCAGTTCACGAAGATCGAGATGTTTGCCTACACGCTGCCAGAGCAGAGCGAGGACATGCACAACTATTTGCTCGACCTGGAATGCGAGCTGTTCGACGGCCTGGGCATTCCCTACCGCGTCATCGACACCGCCAGCGGCGATCTCGGCGGCCCCGCCTACCGGAAGTTTGACCTCGAGGCCTGGATGCCCGGCCGCGGCGAGAAGGGGGAGTGGGGCGAGGTGACGAGCACCTCCAACTGCACTGATTACCAGGCACGGCGACTGGCCGTGCGGTATCGCAAGCCGGGCGAGAAGGGCACCTCCTACGTCCACACGCTCAACGGCACGGCGATCGCGATCAGCCGCGCGATCATCGCCATCCTGGAGAACTACCAGTGCTCCGACGGCTCGATTGTCGTTCCCGACGCGCTCGTGCCATGGGTGGGCAAGAAGAAGATCGAACCGCGGTAGCTTCACCCCATACGAGGGGCTACCCATGCCCCCAGTGGCGGCAAGCTTTCAACTTGTCCGTATCCTCGGCATCGATTCCACAAGTTAAAAACTCGTGGCCACGGGTCGAACTCCTTCGTCCGCGTCAACCTTTTGGGACCCGGCGCGGCACCCACTACCACTGCAAGCCGAACTTCTCGCCGGCGGACTTGCTGCCAACGCGGCCCGTGCCACCCTTCAGCACGCCCGAATGTTTCTTCACGACCGGCGTGGCGGGTGCCTCCTCAACAGCAGCATCTTCGTCGGCTGCATGGTTCCCAGAGGCTGCGGCCGACGGGGCCACCAGGGCCTTGATGGAGAGCGACATCCGCTGTTCGTCGGGATCGATGGAGAGCACGCGGCATTCCACTGGCTCACCTTCCTTCACCACGTCGCCCACGCTACGGACATGGCGGTTGGCGAGTTCGGAAACATGCACGAGCCCCTCGACGCCCGGCTCGAGCTTCACGAACGCGCCAAACTGGGCGATCCGGCTCACCACGCCGCGGACGGTCGCCCCCACGTGGTATTTCTCGCCGGCCCGCTGCCACGGGCTCTCCACGAGGTCACGGGCCGAGAGGCCGATCTTGCCAGTGTCGATATCGATCTTCTTGACCACCACCCGCACCCGCTGGCCGGTCTGCAGCACGTCGGCCGGATTCGCGACGCGGTCCCAGGAGAGCTGGCTCACGTGCACGAGTCCCTCGACCCCTTCGCCGATGTCGACGAACGCGCCAAAGTCTCGGACCGACCGCACGATGCCGTCGAGCGTGGTGCCCACTTCGAGCGTTTCCAGGAGCTTGATCTTTGCCTCAGCGGCAGTCTTCTCAATCACGGCCCGCCGCGAGAGCACCAGCCTGCGGGCGGCGGGCACGATGTCGGTGACGAGGCTTTCGAGCGTCTGCCCGACCATCTCCTCGAGATTTTCAATCCGCCAGGTGCTCACCAGGCTCGCCGGCATGAAGCCTCGCAGCCCAGCGACGTCACATTCGAGGCCACCCTTGTTGGCGGCCGTCACGCGGGCCTCCACGATCATGCCAGCCTGGAGCTGCGTCCAGTCTTCCACGGCCACGGCGCGGTTGGCGAAGGCGACGTCGTAGAGACCGTCATCATCGTTCCTTAATCCCACGCTCAGCTGGAGCACGTCACCGACCGCAGGCACGAGTTCGAGGTCAAGCCCGGCGAGCTTCATCGCGCCCTGCCGTCGCTCACCCAGATCGATGAAGGCCGTGTCGGCGCCGATCGAGAGCACCGTGCCCGCCAGCCGTGCGCCCGGTTCGAGCGGCGCATCGGCCCGAGCCGATGTCGATGCGGTGATCAGGTCGTCGATCGCCACACCGGCCACCGCCGCCTCGAAATCCTGTTCCAGATCATCGTCGAGGGCCGCCCGTAGGTTGGGCACCGCGACCCGCTTCTGCTGAACAACACTCTGAAAAGGAGACTTCTCGGCACTGCTGCCCCGCTTGTCGCGACGTCCCTCGCGACGCGGAGCCGCGGTCTGGCCCACTGCAGTCTGGCCCGGTGTGTTTTGGCCCTTTGCCCCGTCAGCTGCCGGAGCGGCCGCGGCCGGTGCGTCTTGCGATCCAGCCTCCAGAGGCGTGGCCGCCACGGCGGCCGGAACCGCTGAGGCAGGAGCCGCTAATCCAGAAGACTGCAGGCCGGCAGTCGCCGCCGGGGCTTGTGCGGAAAAATACTCATACCGCGGCGTGAGCCGCGGAGGCTTCACGCCAGGCCGCTGCGTGCCGATGGGAATCCGCTTGGGCTGTGCGTTCTCGGCCCCCTGGCCTGAACCCCCCTGCTCTGACTGATTTCCAGACTGAGATTCAGACTGGGATTCGGCGGTATCTTCCGGGGGTGCGCCTTCCGGGGGTGTCGAGGAAGGCTCTGGCGTTGAACTCATCGGACTCTCGGGCTGTGGATAAGAAATGCGGGAAACAGGACTTGAACCTGCACGGTATTACTACCACCAGGCCCTCAACCTGGCGCGTCTGCCAATTCCGCCATTCCCGCAGCGGTGCGAACCAACACATTCTCTCAACCAAAGCCCGCTTTCACACTCCGCGGCCAGCACCTCATTCTGAGCCGTTGCCGACCGCCGTCAAGCAGCCTTCGCGGGATGCGACGAAATCAGCCGCGGCGAACTCGCAACGGCACCAAACGCGGCCAAGCCGCCCATGAACGCCAGACTCCAGGCCACGTCGCCGACCGGCATCCACCGGTAGAACGGCAGCCCGGCCGTGTAGCAGGCGAGCAGTCCGGCCACCGTGTGAGGGTAGTCATTGCTCAGGCACCAGTGGGCAAAGTTCGTGGACAGAAAAAACACGAGCGAACTGGCCAGGGCGCCGCCCGCGATCGAAAGGAGCCGGCCGTTCCGGACCAGTCCACCCAGCAGCACAGGCCAGGCAAATGCCGCATAGATCACGGCGGCCATCATCAGGCTGCCTGCCGACGTGCCGTAGCCCGGCAGGGCGAGGTTGCTGATCGACAGGGCCGCCAGCGGCACCGTGACCGCCACGAGCGGATTGGGAAATGCCGCCCCGGCCGCGATGGCCGCCCCGGCAAGAGGCGTGACGTTGAATGCCGGCTGCCAGAGCCGGCCAGCCACCGACACGGCAACAAGCACGAACCAGACCCCGCAAAGCGTGGCAAACGGTGGACGGTGCTTCGCGACGTTTTCCATGGTCAGCCGTGACTCCCGAAGATGGCAGAATAGGGCCGGTGAGTTGAACACCACCGGGCAACGCCCGATACACTAGCGGTTTTTGCGTTTCGAGCAAGCGAAAACCATGCCCACCGGCCCAGACGGGACCACTGCCATGCCGGCCTCAGCACCCAATCCAGCAGGCCCCTTCCGCACGCTCACGCTCGAACGGCGGGACGATGGTGGGGTCGTGATCTCGTTTTTTGTACCCGACCACGCCCAGAATGTGCTCACGGCGGAAGCCGTAACCGAGCTGTCTCGGGCGCTCGACAGCGTGGACGCCGGACCGCCGCCGGCGGCGATCGTGCTCCAATCGACGCGGGAGGGCTCGTTTTTTGCCGGTGCCGATATCGCCCGCCTCGAGCGACTGCACGGCATGCCCCCGGAGGAGATCGAGCGACTGTGCGCGGCGGGCCGCGCGGTCTTCTCGCGGCTTTCGGCCCAGCCGTGGCCGAGCGTGGCGATCATCGACGGCATCTGCCTCGGCGGCGGTCTCGAACTCGCCCTCGCCTGCGATCTGAGGGTCGCCACCGACTCTCCGCAGACGGCGCTCGGGTGCCCCGAGGTGAAGCTGGGCCTGCTCCCGGCGTGGGGAGGCACTGTTCGCCTCGCCCGTTTGATCGGACCGGCCGCCGCGGTCGAACTGACGGCGGCTGGCGAAAACATCGACGGCGCCACCGCGGCACGACTGGGACTGGTGGATGCCTGCGTGCCGGCGGACCAGGCGGACGTCTCGGCCTGTCGGCTGGCGGAGATCGCTGCCGCGCAACAGAGCCACATCGAGCGGCGGCGGCAGATGGCCGGGCCGGTGACGTTGGTCGCAGAGGAACGGGACTTTCTGGAGTCGATGTCGGCAGCCGTGATCCTCGGCCGCAGCGGCGGCCACTATCCCGCGCCGCTGGCCATCCTCGAGACCATTCTCGCCTGTTGCGACACGGCCGCGGACGAGGCGGGCACGATCGAAGCCGCCGCCTTTGCCAGACTCGCGAAGTCGGATGTCTCGCGGCAGCTCATCCGGGTGTTCCGGCTGGGTGAGCGAAACCGGCGTGATAAGGGACTCGATGGCGACAAGGGACTCGACGACGGCTCTCCCGTTGATGGCAGCCCGCATGCAGATCGAGCGGTGTTGTCCGATCCGGCTCTGCGGAACCGCCCGGCCGTCATCGGCGCCGGCATCATGGGGGCGGGGATCGCGGCCAGCCACCTGCGGGCCGGCTTCGTGGTGACGCTCATCGACGTGCAGGCCGACACGCTGGCCGCCAGCGTTGCCGGCATCCTCGACGAGGCCGCCTGGGACCGCGGCACGAAGCGGACCGACCCCGCCCGGGCGATCGCGCTGTCGGGCAGGCTGCACACGGCCACACGGATGGCGGCGATCGCCGAGTGTGATCTCGTCATCGAAAGCGTGCTCGAGCGTGCCGATGTCAAGCGGCAGGTGCTTGTCGAGATCGAGCGGATGGTGGGCCCGGCGACGGTGATCGCCACCAACACCTCGACCAACCCGATCGCAAAGCTGGCGGAGCCGCTCCAGGATCCCACACGGTTCTGCGGCATCCACTTCTTCAATCCCGTCCGCCGCATGACGCTCGTGGAGGTGATCCGCGGCCCGGCCACGAGCGACGAGACCGTTGCCACCGCCGTGGCCCACGTCAAGCGGCTGGGCAAGTGCCCGATCGTCGTGCGGGACAGCCCCGGCTTCCTCGTCAACCGCGTGCTGATGCCCTACCTCCACGAGTCGGTGGAGATGCTCCGCGAGGGCATCGAGGCGAAGCGGATCGATCGGATTGCTCGCGGCTTTGGCATGCCGATGGGGCCGCTGGAACTCTACGACATGATCGGCCTCGACACGGCCTTCTATGCGGGGCTCGTGCTCAGCGCCGCCTACGGCGATCGAATCGAGGCATCGCCCCTGATTCCGGCACTCGTGAAGTCGGGGCGGCTCGGCCGCAAGACCGGCGCCGGCTTCTATCAATACGGCACGGACGGCCAGTATCCGAAGAACGGCCAGCGGGCAAGGATCGATCGCCCCGACGATGCCGTGATCAAGCTGATCCGGCCCTACGCGCTCCCCTCGCGGGAGACCACCGACGCCACGATCTGCGACCGGCTCCTGCTGCCGATGCTGCTGGAGTCGCTTCGCGTGCTCGACGAGGGGATCGTCCGCGACGGTCGCGACATCGACTTGGCCGTGATCCACGCCCTCGGCTTCCCGGCCTTCCGCGGCGGACTGCTGGCCTGGGGCAATTCGCTCGGCGCGGCGGAGGTGATTCGCAGACTCGCACCACTCGCCGATCTGGGCATCCGCATGCACCCCACCCCGCGGCTGCTCGCCATGGCCGCCGCGGGCGAGCCTTTCACCGCCTGAGTTCCTCCTCGCACGGCATCACACGCGCACGACACCACCATCGCACGACACGATCAGCGACGCCATGTCTTCATCATTAGCCACCTCGCCCGCCACCACACCCGTCGTCGTCGCCTGCTGCCGCACTGCGATCGGACGGGCCCATGCCGAACGCGGTGTGTTTCGCCGGGTGCGTGCCGACGAACTGGCCGCGACGGTCGTGCGGGCGGTAGTCGATCGCAGCGGCGTCGAGCCCGACACGATCGAGGACGTGATCCTCGGCGCGACGCAGCAGCGGGGCGAACTTGGTGGCAACGTGGCGAGGTGCGCCGCACTGCTGGCCGGCCTGCCTTTTTCCGTGGCCGGCACCACGGTCAACCGGCTCTGCGGATCGTCACTCGAAGCACTCTCACAGGCCTGCCACGCCATCGCTGCGAGCGCGGAGAACGTGCAGGTGGTCGGCGGCGTCGAGCACATGCACCACCTGCCGATGGACTCCGCCATCGACATCCATCCGCGGGTGTTCGCCCGTTCGAGCCGGGCAACGCTCTCGATGGGCATGACGGCGGAGCACCTTGCGGCCATGCACGGCATTTCGCGACGGCGACAGGAGGCCTATGCGATCGAGAGCCACGCCAGGGCGGCTCGCGCTGCCGATACCGGCCTGTTCGAAGACGAGATCGTGCCGGTGATCGGCCACGATGAGGCTGGAGCCGTGACGGAGGTCGTGCACGACCAGTCGATCCGGCGCGACAGCACGCCCGAGCAGCTCGCGGCCCTCGAGCCGGCATTCCTGCCGAAGATCGGCACGATCACCGCGGGCACGAGCGCCCCGCTCAGCGACGGCGCCGCCGCACTCGTCGTGATGTCGCTCGCCGAGGCTCGGCGGCAGGGGCTCAAACCGCTGGCACGCGTGGTCGGTACCGCCGTGGTCGGCGTGCCGCCGGCCATGATGGGCACCGGTCCTGTGGCGGCCACACGGAAACTGCTCGACCGCACCGGCACCGCGATCAACGGCATCGACCTGGTTGAAGTCAACGAGGCGTTCGCGGCGCAGGCGATCTACTGCATCGACACGCTCGGCCTCGACCCTGCAAAGGTCAACATTCGAGGAGGTTCGCTCGCCATTGGCCATCCCCTTGGTGCCAGCGGCGCCCGGATCGCCACCACGCTCCTTCATACGATGCGTGACACCGGCGCGAAGCTCGGCCTCGCGACCATGTGTATCGGCCTTGGACAGGGGATCGCCGTGCTCTTCGAAAGAATGGACTGAGATTATCGGCAATGGAGAGATCCGCTCATCCAAGCCCGACGCGCGAGCGAGGGACAATGCGATCCACACACCGAGTTCCCTCGCTTGCGCCTCGGGCTGGCATGGGCACGAGCCCTGCAGCCGCATCGATGGTGGCGCTGATGCTTGCGCAGCTTGAGTCGTCGTATGACAGGCCTGCGGTCTGCGACGCACTGCACGACGGCCGGACATGGACCTGGGGCGAATTGATCGCGGCCGCCGTCGAACTCGCCGACCGCTTCGATACGGTCGGCCTCCGTCGCGGCCAGCGGCTCGCGCATCTGGGGTCGCACTCCCCCGACTGGATCGTCGTCGACCTGGCCTGCCAACTGGCGGGCGTTGTCCACGTGCCGCTGCATGCCGATACGACGGCCGGGGAGCAGGCGGCCCAGCTGGCATGGCTGGCACCACAGGGGATTGCGTGGAGTGGCTCCTGCCGGGGCGGAAGTCCCGGGGGCGACATCCCGATCACGATCGATCTGCGTCTGCGGAGCCAGTCTCGGCCTCAGTCGAATCACCCACAAGTCTCAAACTGCGTGTCTGATGTCGGCGGTGTCGAGTCCACCAACTGGCAGCGGCGGCACGCCGACCGCGCAGCGCTCCGTGACGAGGTCGCACGGTATGTCGGGTTGTGCGATCCCGACACGGTCAGCACGATCCTGCTCTCCTCCGGCACGACCGGCCGGCCGAAGGGCGTGATGCACTCCCAGCGGGCGGTGGTGGCCAACGCGGTCGCCTCCACCAAGGTCTTCCTCGACGAACCCGACGATGTGCGGCTCTCGTGGCTGCCCCTGAGCCACTCGCTGGCCCGCACGGGCGACCTGGTCACGGCGCTCGTCCGCGGCGGCTGCCTGAATGTCGTCACCGACCGCCGTCGGGTGCTCGATGCCTGCCGGGTGCTGCCACCGACCGTTGTGCTGGGCGTGCCTGCATTCTTCGAGCGGCTGGAACTCGCCGCTGAATCAGGACGGATTCCCAACCTGTCGGCGGCGCTCGGGGGCCGCGTGCGGGTCTGCGTGTCGGGCGGCGCAGCCCTGCGGGCGCGGACAGCGATCGCGTTTTCCTTACGTGGCCTGCCTTTGGTGCAGGGCTACGGCCTCGCCGAGGCCGGTCCGGTGGTCACGCTCTCCAATCCGCGGATCGCGCGGCCCGGCACCGTCGGGCCACCGCTCGATGGCGTGGAACTGACGCTCGACACCCGACCCGCCACGCGTGGCCAGTTGCTCGTGCGAACGCCCAGCCGCGCGATCGGCGTGATTGGAGATGACACGGACGCACAGCCTGCGCATGCCGGACGGATCGAGCCTGAATGGCTCGAGACCGGCGACCTGGCCGCGATCGATGCCGACGGCCACGTACGGATCACCGGCCGGCTCGTCGACACGCTCGTGCTGTCGGGCGGCACGAAGGTGCCCCCCGCCGAGGTGGAAGCGGCGCTCGCGGAAGATCCCGTCGTGGCGCAGGTCTGCGTGGCGGGCGATGGGCTGTCGGCGCCAGTGGCACTCATCGTGCCCGAACCGTCCGTGCTCAGAGCGGCGATCCGTCGGATGGGGCTCCACGTCTGGAGCCGGCAGGCTGCTCTGCGTCACCCGCGGGTGCTGCAGTGGCTCGCGAGGCGGCTCGCGCGGCGACAGCGGCAGTTGCCCCGGGGCTTTCGAGTGCGGCGGGCTGTGCTGGTCGGACGGCCGTTCGATGCGGCCCACGGCGAGGCGACCGAATCGCTGAAGCTTCGGCGCAAGGCGATCGCCACGCACTTCTCCACGGAGCTTGCCGCGGCGGCCGAGCCGATGCCGCCATCCTGGATCGCGGTGGTGTCGCCGGGGCCCCCATGCGGGCCGCAGCACGCCGACGCCAACCCAAAGATTGCCCATCTGCTGAGTGCCAACCTGATGACTGGAGGACGGAACATGACCACTCGCAGCAGTTGGGCCGCCGCAAGCCTGTGGGGTAGTTCGCAGGCGGATGCCATGACGCCGTCCGGCTTCGCGATGGCGGCTGCACTGGCAGCGGAGCCGCTGCGGGCGGCGGTCACTGATGTGGTCGAGCGGGCCGGCCACGCCATCGCGGAGTTGCGAGGCCCCCGTCGGAACGTTCTCACAGGCGGCGGAGGCGGCCCTTGGCGAGGCGGGGCTGTGGGGGCTGCTCGTTCCGGAACGGTTTGGTGGCACGGGCTGCACCATGCAGGAACTGGCCCGCGTCATCACGCGGGTCGCCACCGATGTGCCCACGGCCGCCGGACTTCTCTCCGTCCATTCCGCGATCGGTGCGGTCTCGGCACTGGCGGCGTTTGGATCAGAGAGCCAGCAGGAGCGACATCTGCCCGGCCTCGCACAGGGCATACCGCTCTCCATCTTCGGTGCCACCGAGCCCGAGGCCGGCTGCGATCTGCACGCCATATCCTCGCGGCTCGACCGCCAGGGCGACCGACTGCTGCTCTCCGGCACAAAAATATTCATCACCGGCGCGACCTACGGCCGGCTCGTGAAGCTGCTCGCCCAGCTCGACGGACGACCGGCGGTGGTGCTCGTGCGGCTGCCCGATTCCGACACGCCGTCGTTTCGACTGCGGCACTATCGTCTCCATCCGCTCAAGCATGCGCACAACGCGGCGATCGAATTCACACGGCACGAGGTGCAGGCATCCGACATCCTGCAGCCGCCGGAGGGATCGACCGACGCCATGCGGATCGTCTGGCATGGACTCAACCGTGGCCGCGTCACGCTCGCCGCACAGGCGGCAGGCACGCTACGGCTGCTCTTGCGGCAGGCCCGCGACCATGCCCTGCGCCGCCGCACCTGGGGCGAGCCGATCGCCTCGCGTGAACTCGTGCAGGGGCGACTGGCGCGGATCGCCGCCGGCATCGTCGCCTGCGACAGCCTCGCCGCGTGGGCCGCGGCGGCGATCGACACAGGGCAGTCGGGGGAGCTGGAGGCGATCACGGCGAAGGTCGTGGCAGGCGAGTGTGTGCGCGATGGGGCGATCAACAGCCTCGGCGTGCACGGCGGCCGCGCGTTTCTCGTCGGCCATCCGCTCGGCGATTCCTTCCACGATCACTTCGCTGTGACCGTCTACGAGGGAGAGAGCGAACTGCTCGGGCTCGCCCTCTTCAAGGGGCTCGCCAAGCACCACCCGCTCGCTGGCCTCGCCCGCGAGGCGTCGGGCAGCAGACGGGCGGCGGCGTGGCTCGCGTGGCGGATCGGGATCCTCGGCCGGCGGCCACACGGCGACGATTCCCGCATCCTCGACCAGCGGCTGCGGAATCACGCGACAGCCGCGCGGCGGCTGCTCGACGCGGCGGCGGTCCGCATCGACCGGGGCATCCGCCGGCAGGGCAAGGCTCTCGTGGATCGTCAGCTGCTCGTCGGCGGCTGGTCGGCCGAAGTACGCGATCTGGTGAGCGTGCTGGCGGTGGCCCACCATGCCGACGCGACCGGCGACGACAGCGACCTGCTGGCGGCCGACTGTTGGTGCCGGCTGGCACTCGCCCGCGGCCGCGGCACGCGGCTCACCGCTGCCGACCACGCGGCGCTGGCAAGAATGGGGCGGACCGTCGCGGAGCGTTGAACGCGGCGAGGGGCCGTTGTCGCTGGTCGGCTACCGGCTTGTCACGAGGGCCGGCCACCAACTGCAGAGATACCAGGCGCGGGGCGTCGTCCATTCGGCGAAGGCCTCCAGAGCGCCATGGCCCATCATGCCCCCAGCAACAATGCCCCCAGCGCCCATGCCCTGCGTGCCCGCAGAAAAGTCGCCGTCGAGCACGTCCTTCAAGAGCCCGCGTGGCTTCGAATACCGTACGACACGGGCCGTTTCTTTCGTGAGGCCCGCCAACTCGACCGCCCGCGTGACCGCGTCCTCCAGGAATCCAATCCGGTCGACAAGGCCCGCATCGAGTGCCTGCTGGGCCGTGAAAATCTGGCCGGTCGCCACGCTCGCAAGCCTCTCGTCATCGAGCTTCGGTCGTCCCTGCTTCACGATCTGCTTGAAACGGGCAAACATCTCGTCGACCAGACTCTGCAGCACCTTCCGCTCGCGTTCGGCCAGTTCGGGCGTGCGATCCTTGGTGGGACTGAGCATCTCCTTGAGCGGACCGCTGGTGATTGAATCGTCCTCGATGTCGAACTTCTTCAAGAGCTTGGAGATGTCGAAGTGCGGAATGATGACACCGATCGAGCCCGTCAGCGTGGCGGGCTCGGCGAAGATCACGTCCTCACGGCCGCCGTTGGCCATCGCGACATAGTAGCCGCCACTGGCCGCGATGCCGCCCATGCTCACCACCACCGGCAAGTCGCGTTCCTTGGCCAGTTCGGCCAATCGGTAGTGAAGCTCATCGCTGCCGCTGACCGTGCCACCCGGGGAATCGACGCGGAGCACGATCGCCTTGACGCTCTCGTCGTCCGCGATGTGGTCGAACTGCGCACGGGCGAAGCCGCTGCCCCCCATGATGGCGCCGGCGATGTCGACGATCGCCACCTTGGCGGTCGCCATCCTCGAGAGCGAGTGGTATTTCTCCACCACCTTTGCATCGCGTTGGAAATACTGCGCCGCGGCACCGGCGCTAGCCAGCGCCGACAGCAACGAAATGCCTGCGATCGACCAGGCGATCCAGGTGCTCCAGCGGCCCCAGAAGCCGCCCTGTTCCAGGATCACTCGTGTGGGTGGCGGCGATGGCATCTGTTCGATCTGCATGATGGAACTCCGGCGGGTGGCAGTGGAGAGGGGAAACGCCAGTTTGCCATTTTTCCGCGCATCCCGTTACCCTTATCTGCTTGGCATTCACGATTCTCGGGCACGATGGTGCCCCGGGGACGCGTGGACCGCCTGCATCAGCGACGTGAACCGTGCGAGAGGAGAGTGGCGACGTGTTTGTGTGTGTCAGCACCGAGTGTTTTCCCGATCTGCCACTGGCGAAGGCGATGGAGCGGCTGGCTGAACTCGAGTTCACGGCCGTGGAGATCGATGTCCACGAGGGTGGCCCCCACCTCCAGCCCGGCGACGTCGCGGCCGATCACGAGGCGGCGATCTCGGCCTGCAGCGATCTGCAGCGGCTGCGGCCCGTGGCGATCTCGTTCTCGTCTCCCGAGACACCCGAACTCTACGACCGCTTCACGGCGAGCTGCCGGCTGGCCAAGTCGCTCGCCGTGGTCACCATGGTGGTCGATGCCTCGGAACTCGGCACCCCATTCAACGGGGAGATCGAGCGGCTGCGGAAGATGGTGGCAATCGCCTCGGGGCTGGGGGTCGTGGTCGGCGTGAAGACCACCGTTGGCCGGATGACGCAGGATGCGGAGACGACCGCCTCACTCTGCCGCAACGTACCGGGATTGGGCGTCACGCTGGATCCGAGCCACTTCATTCATGGCCACAAGAAGCTGGCTTCGTGGGAACCGATCCTCAAATATGTCTGCCACGTCCACCTCCGCGACACCAAGCCAGAGGTGTTTCAGGTGCGGATTGGTCAGGGCTGTGTGGAGTATGGAAAGATCGTCGCACAGCTGGAGCGGGTGGGCTACAAGCGGGCGTTGTGTGCCCACATGCCGCCGCTGGAAAACGTCGACCAGGTCGCCGAGCTCCGTAAGATGCGGCTCTTGCTGGAGAGCTTATTGTAGGCAAAACACGACATCGTGTCGTTTTTGCCTGGCGACCGCAGGTCGCTGGTGCTGCGCATGGCATCCTGCCATGCCGTCCTCCAGCAGGTGTTCGACTGGCGTACGTGCTTCGGTAAACCCTACCGCACGATGGAGCCGGAAGCTTCCGCGCGGCTGGCCATCTCGGCGTAGGTCTGCGACTGCGTGTCGTCGCCCTGTTCAGCGTACATCGTCGAGAGGTTGCCGTAGGCGACAGCCAGCGACCGCTCCTCCAGTTGCTTCGAGTCGACGGCAGCCACCATCAGGTCCACGCCCCGGCGGCTCAGCGCCATGGCGTCGTCACGACGATCAACCTGCCAGTAGGAAATCGCCATGCTGACGTATGATTCACCGAGCTGTCCGGCCTCGCGATCGCGATCCAGACGCGGATTGCCTTCCCACATCGGGATCACCCGGTCAAACCAGGTCACCGCCGTGGCATGGTCGCCACGCTGCAGGCTGTGCATGATGCCGATGCGGAAGAGCAGGTCGCCGGCATTCTTTCGTTCCTTATCGGTCAACTCGCGCTGCTCGCCGCCCCGCTCGAGATAGGCCGCCGTCAGCGTCGCGTTGTCGAGCATGTCGGAAGCATCGCCACGCAGCTGGGCGGCAGCCAGGGCATCGAGCAGACCGAGCCCCACCTCCCAATCGATCTGCCGGCGACGCCATGGGTCTTTCACCGTTTCACCCATGCGGTCGCGGACTTCCAGAAGCCGCTTCACCCAGGGCAGCGGCTCGAACGAGTCGGCGGAGCCGGCCGCGACGGCGAGTGCTCCGCGGCAGAGCTGCAGTTCCAACGTCTGCTGGACCGTCTGCTCTGCCTTGCACTCGGCGACGACGGCTTCGCTACGGGCCATCCACTTGGGAATCACCCTGCTCTTCTGCTGCCATGTGCCCTGGGCAATGGACTGAGCCGTGCCGAGGTGGGCATCGAGCATGATTTCCCGGGCGGCCTGCTGAACCGCTGGAGAACGCTTGGCAAGCAGTGCCGACGACCGACGGATGGCCTCCGCGAAGTGTTCCACTGCCTTTTGATAATCGGGAGTGGTGCCGGCGAGTTCAATGCGGCCGAGGAGCCGTTCGACTTGTGCCGTCACCAGGGGCGGACTGTTGGGGCTGGCCTTCACTGACTCCACCACGGCGCGGGCCTCTTCGGGACGGTCGAGGGCCAACAGGATCCCGCCGTGCTTCATCTTCGTCCACACGTCGGACGGATCGATCTGCTCGGCGGCCTCGGCCAGCCGTAACGCCTGCTGCCACTTGCCCTGCTCGCACACGAGCACCATCAGGAGCCGGTGAGCACGCAGGTGTTTGGAGTCGATCTCCACCGCATAGTGCAGGTCGGCCACGGCGAATGCGCTGCACGTGTCGATCTCGCCCTCCGCGCGGAGAACGAACGACTCCGGATCAAGGGGCTCGATCATCACCGCGGTGGCCGATTGGGTGCCGGGCTTCACGCTAAAGATGACGCCGCGTTCCGGAAACACTTCGCCGATGGAGACACCCTGGTCATCGAGGATTGACACGGTCCGTAGGTCGGCGATCTCCAACTGCTTGGCAAGGTCGCCGACGGCGACGGTCTCTGCCAGTTTGATGCGAATCGCTGCCACGACATCGCCTTCGAGCGTGACTTCGACCCGCTCGAAGGGTTCGATCTTCCAGAAAAACCCTCGCGTTCCGTCCTCGCGGGTGAACGGTTCGCCTGCTCCCCAGCCGGCCCGCAGTTCATCGCCCGTCGTCTTGCCCGGATGGACGCCGCGAAAGCTGGCGGGATCGATCGAGAGCGTGGGCATCTCGTCGGGCGTGGCGGCCACCGGCGCGGTGACCGTCGTCTTGATCGGCCGTTCCGCAACCGGCGTTTCGGCGGGCCGCACGTCGGGCGACGTCGCAACTGGCTCACCAGCGGGAGCGGCACTGGCGATATCGGTCTTGGGGCTCTTTGTCTTGGGGTTCTCGGTCTTGAGGCTCTCGGACTTGGGGCTCTCGGACTTGGTCGTGACGGCCCCGGTCAGCGGTGCCATCGGCTTTACCGTCGGCTTCGGCAGGCCGCTCACCTTGTCGGTCAGCCAACGCTTGAGAACGCTCGTCTCGGGTCCCAGGCTTGCCTTGCCTGCAGATTCCTCCGCGATAGGCGTGGTCGCCGCGGTCGCCGCCGGTGCGCCGGTGGGGACGAGGTCGGTCCATTCGGCCGTGAGTCGGCCTGCAGGTTCTGCAGTCGATGCGGCGTCTGCACGCAACACGGCCGGGGCGGGCTTCACCACCGCGCGGAACGCAGGCGCGGCGAGCTCAGCGGCCGGCGGCATGCCCCGCTCGGCACCAGGCTGGCTGGGGGCCACCGACATGTGGGTTTTGGGCATCGCCTGAGGACCGCCGGGCATGCCGGTGCCGGCAGACGACTTCGGCGGGGCTGCCGCGGCTTGCGGCTCCGTCTTCCTCTTGGAAGCGGGCTCGCCGATTGATTCGATCCATCGTGGCAGCCGCATGATCGCCCGCGGCGGTTCGGTCGGCGTGGCATCATCCGCATGGACGATACCCGTGAGCGCGACTGCTGCCGCGGCGGAAAAGAGTGATCGGGAGACTGTGAGAGGCAGGCACCGCAGCGTGGCCACGAAAAGTTCCTCCTTGGTTGCGAACAGCAAACGCCCTTAGGCCGCGGGAGGGTAGGTACCGGGATTCGCCACGTCCAGAGCAGATGGGGTCTTCTTCACGCCGAAAGAGGCCTCCCCCAGCCCCCGTGTTCAACGCATGTTCACCACGACACCCCTTTCTTTCGTCTTCTGTCCGGCGCATGCTAGACGTGCATGAACAATCCCCGTTTGCAACACGTGGTCGTTATTGGTGGCGGAATGGCCGGTCTGGCCGCCGCGGAGGCGTTGCTGAACGAGCCCCCGAAGGACGCCGGGGCGGGCCATGACGGTACACGCCGGGTGACGCTGATCGAACCCTCTGGCCGCGTTGGCGGCGTGATGGAAACGGTTCGCCGCGACGGCTGGCTCATCGAGCGTTCAGCAGACAGTTTTCTTGCCGCTCGCCCCGAAGCAGTCGCGCTCGTCGAACGCGCAGGACTCGCCGGCGAACTCATCGGCGTCGATCCCCGTGTCCGGCGGGCACTGATCCTTCGCCATGGCCGGACACAAGCCGTGCCTCTCGGATTCCGGCTGATCGCTCCCGGCATTCTGAAAAGCATCCTCACCACGCCGCTCCTGTCCCCCCTCGGGCGGCTGCGGCTGCTCTGCGAACGGTTCGTGCCCGTGAGAGACCGAAGCCTGACCGACGAATCACTCGAACAGTTCGCGGTTCGACGGTTGGGGCGAGAAGCCTTCGAGCAGCTTGTGCAGCCACTCGCGGCCGGCATCTGGACGGCCGACCCGGCCCGGCTCAGCATGGCGGCGGCCTGCCCGGAATTCTTCGCCATGGAAATCCGCGACGGCAGTCTCTGGGCTGGAGAGCAGAAACGGGGCAGAGCTGCCGCGGGAGCCCCGCAGGCGGTTGGCGCCCGCTACGGCCAGTTTCTGACGCTGGCCTCCGGCATGGAGACGCTCCCGCGACGGCTCGCAGACCAGCTCGCAGCCCGCGGGGTGCAGTTCATCACCGCCTCCGCGACCGGAGTCCGGCAGCGGCCCGATCATGGATGGGACGTTTCACTCCGCAAGCTGGGCGTCGACGCAGACGCCGCAGCCACCAGTCTGCCCACCACGATCGAGGCCGATGCCGTCATCGTGGCGGTGCCATCGGGCGCGGCGGCCGAGTTGCTACGGTCCGCTGACCCGACGCTGGCGACCGCGCTCGCGGCCATCGAATACGCCGGGTCGGCGGTCGTGTCGCTGGGTTTCGCTCGTGAAGACGTGACCCATCCACTCGACGCCGCCGGGGTCGTGATCCCACGCCGCGAGGGCCGACGCATCCTCGCCGTCAGTTTCTCCAGCCAGAAGTTTCCAGGCCGTGCGCCTGAGGGCTCAGTGCTGATGCGAACATTTGTGGGGGGTGCTCTCGATCCGGAGACAGCGGCGCTCGACGACGGGCGGCTCCTGCCACTGGTCCTCGCCGAGCTGCGTGACGTGCTCGGCGTGCGGGGCACTCCACGGCTCGTGCAGATCGATCGCTGGCGAGGGGCGATGCCGCAATACACCGTGGGCCATGCCGATCGTGTCGCGACGATTCAGCAACTCGTCGCCTCCCATCGCGGCCTGGCCCTGGCAGGCGCGGCCTACGAAGGCGTCGGCATCCCTCAGGTGATCGCCTCGGGCCAGGCAGCCGCGGCATCGCTGCGGCCAACGTAGACGACCCCCAGCCCAGCAGAGAAAGGGAAAAAGCGAGAGACAGGAACCGGCAGCCGAGAAGAGAAGCGAAACCGCCTACTTCTTCTTGCCTGCGGCGGGGGCCTTGCCACCAGCGGCTGCGGCATCGCCTTCTTCCTTCTTGACCTTCTTCTTCTTCATGGCGGTCTTCATGACCCGTACCTTGGGGAGTCCCAGAGGGCTGCGGCCGTCTTGCCAGCGCTCCTGCTCCTTGAGCTTGAGGATCCGCTCGCCGCGGGAGAGCACGCCTCGGGCGCTGGACGATCCCTTGCGAACGCGGAGGCTTTTGTCCATGGTCATCGGCTGGGATCCTTCTCGAAAACGGGATAGAGCAGCTGGCAGTCGGCCGGGAATGCTGCCCGATCCGCACCCCAAGAGATTAGAAAACGCGTGTCCCGGCTTCAAGTCCTTCCCGGGAATCCCCGGCCGTCACCGCCGGGAAGGCCCCGGCAAATGGCCGGGGACGGCTCTTGCCGAGTCACGCTAGATCGTGACCGCTGCGATCCGCTCGAGGAACTTCTCCATGGACGGGGGCCTGTGGTCGGGCTCGGCCGCAATGCAGGCCATGATGGCGGTCGCCAACGCCGGTGGGATATCGGGCCAAAATTCGCGGATGTCCCGGGGGGGCGAATCATGACGCATGGCCGCCTTGCCGCCCGATGCCCTTGGCCATGGCATGTCGAGCGTACAGATCTCGTACGAGGTCACGCCAAAGGAGAAGATATCGATCCGTTTGTCGATGTGGCGCCGACGGACGACCTCGGGCGCCATGTAGCTCGGGGTGCCGATTCGGTTGCCGGGCTGGAGAAAGGAGGGTTTGTCGGGCACGGTGAGGCCGAAATCGAAGAGCACGAGACGACCTTCTGGACACAACATGAGGTTTCGCGGGCAGATGTCCCGGTGGATGAACCCCGCCTGGTGCACCGTCGCGATCGCCTCCGCCGCCTGCCGCACGAGGTCGAGTCGCAGTGCCGGCGGAAAGGGCTCCCGGGCCGACATCACCGTATGGAGCACGGTGCCCGGAATGAACTCCAGCAGGATGTAGGATTCACCGGCAGTCGATTCCCCCCACTCCAGGGTCTTGGCGATATGTGGCCCGATGATCTTGGAGCCGATCTCTCCCTCGCCAGGCTTTTTCAAACCACGGTAGCGGCCTTCGACGGGAGCGCTCTTCTCACCGTCGATGATCTTGAGTCCCAGCACCTCGCCTGTGCCGATGTCACGCACCTTGTAAAACTGCGACATCGTGCCGGTCACGCTCTCCCGCATCCGTTCGTAACGGCGCCAGAGATCGACACGGGATTTCCCGCCAAAAAACCGGGAGAAGAAGCCGGGAGCGGCCATGGGCGGGCATCTGGGGTGGGAGCTGCTCACCACGGTGCGATGCCGGCAGTCTCGGCAACGATCTATAGGATACCACCAACGAGGATGGAGGGAGGGAGGCAGCGAGGGCAAGTTGCGAGTCCCATCGAAGCACGGCCTTCTCGCTCGTGCTCCCAACGGATGACCGTGGCGGACGCCCTGTGGGTGAAATACCGCACCGCCGTCGCATCCAGCGGCCTGGCATTTACTGTCCCTTGAAGTCGCTCTTGAGATTGAACCGGAAGGCGTCGCCCGTGTTCCTTCCCTTCTTCACCGATGCCGTGAAGCCCGAAGTCTTCGCATCGCCGTAGGCCTTGGGGACGAGATACTCCACCGGTGGCAGCGGCCGCGGCTTTTTCTGTGACTGCTCGAGGGCCCACTTCTCGTACTCGGCCTTGGCGGTCTCGATGTCGGGCGGCGGAGCCTCCGGAGCCGTCGGTCCGTCGATGATTTCGTAGCCGCCCTTCGTCTTCGTGAGCATGACGGCATATTCGCCCACCGCCGTGCCTGCACCAGCCTTGCCGCCGCGCGTGGCGTTGAGGGTGAACCGGCCATCGGCTCGAGTCATCCCGAAGGCCATCAGCCCGGTTCCGCCGACCGGCTTGAAGGTCACTGTCACGCCTTCAATCGGCGCGTCATCAAGGGCAACCATGCCCTCGACCATTTCAACACGAGGGCCAGACCGTCCGCAGCCCGCCACTGCGAACAGCAGCAAAAGCAGCAGGCAGCAAGCAGCGGCACACGGGCGAGGGTGATGCCTCGGAAAAACACGGCCGCTCAAGCGCGCACGATCATGCCGAGCCATCCATCACACCTTTCATTCCGTATAGTTGGCCGACTCGCCACCTTTGACCGTGCCAAGTGCGCCCCAGACGCCCCACAGGGAGGCACCGGTGTTGGAGGTCGAGTGGGCCACGGAGAGATCTCCGCAGTCGATCTGCGAAGCGATCCATCGCACCGAGCCGTCGCACATCGACGTGTTTGCGCCGTCGCCGTGGTTGCTGCTGACCGTGGCATAGCCGTAGCTCCCGCCGTAGGGATTGGCGCCCGAGGCGCAACGCGATCCGTTCGGTGGCACGACCGTATGGAAGCCAGTAGCGCCATTGAGGCCGCTGGCCCATCGAATGCCGATGTCAAACTGATCGGTCGAGAAGGGGGCGATGATCCCAGTGCCATCGGTGCGTGCCATGCACGTCGACGGCGGGGTCGTGCCGCCGATCGAGGCGCTGACGGCGATGCCGCTGCGTGGATTGCTGTCGCCGGTGGCTCCGAGCACCTCGCCGAGCATGAGGGTCTTGGACGTGCCGTCGAGAATATCCTTGATGCGGCAGAGGCTGCTGTCTCCCTTGCGGAAAGGGCCTCGCCAGTTCTTAAAATTGGTGTCGTTGTACTGGGCGAAGATGTCGCCCCAGTTGCAGTGGTAGCTCGTGGGACCACCGGCCCAGGAGACCGTGCGATTGCGGCCGGTCGGCGCCAGGTCGGAGACGCACATGAGTTCTTCGACGTACACCGTGCAATTCGAATTGTTCTGGGAGAGGGTCGTCCCCGACACCATGACTCGCACGATCTTGTCGTACTGGCCTGCCTTGGAAATCCTGATCCAGTCGGTATGAAGGTCTACTGCCCTACGGGCAAGGAGACTTTCGATGACGAAACGACGGAAGAAGCACCGCCCCGACGAGATCGTGGCGAAGCTGCGTGACGCGGACGCGATGCTC
>JAPLNQ010000249.1 GCA_026401075.1 Planctomycetia bacterium | reverse complement strand
AGCGAAGACTTAGGCCTGCAGGGCGAGCCTCCCAGCCACCCCGAACTCCTCGCCTGGCTGGCCGCGGAATACCGAAGCAGCGGCTGGAACACCCGCCACCTCGTGAAGCTGCTCGTCACGAGCCGGGCGTTTCGTCGGTCGGGGGTCGTGCAGCACGTGCAGTTGGCCCGCGATCCGGAGAACCGGCTTCTGGCCCGGGGCCCTCGGATCCGACTCGACGCCGAGCAGATCCGCGACAACGTGCTGGCCGTGTCGGGGCTCTTGGTGCCGACGCTCGGCGGCAAGGGGGTGAAGCCGTACCAGCCCGACAACATCTGGGAGCCGGTGGGCTTCAATAATTCCAACACCCGCTTCTACACACGCGACTCCGGCACAGCTCTCTACCGGCGGAGCCTCTACGCCTTTCTGAAGCGGACGGCTCCGCCTCCGTTCATGTCGAACTTCGACGCGCCCAACCGCGAGCAGTTTTGCGGTCGTCGCGAACGGAGCAACACGCCGCTGCAGGCTCTCCAGCTGATGAACGACACGCAGCATATCGAGGCGGCGCGGGCACTGGCAACGCGGGTGCTCGCCGAGGGCGGCCCTGACGACATGGCGCGGATCGCATGGCTATTTCGCGCCGTGATCGCCCGCCCGCCCGAGTCTGCCGAGGCGGCGATCGTGGCGGAATCACTCGCCGCCCATCGTGCCCGCTATGAGTCGGATCGGGATGCCGCGATGAAGGCGATCGCGCACGGAGAGTCGCGGCCCTCGGCTGAGACGCCACCAGCCGAACTGGCCGCGTGGACGCTCGTGGCCAACACGGTGCTGAATCTCGACGAAACCCTCACTCGGAACTGAGTCGTGCTCCATGCAATACGACACCATGACCGGTCACGCTGCGGCGATGGACCTTATACGCACGGCCGCCGCGAGGCGTACGTTTCTGAAGGCCTCCGGCGTGAGCCTAGGGGCCGCGGCGCTGGCCCTCCTGGAGGGCCGGTCCCGCGCCGCTGCGATCGATCCATCGTCCGTCGCCCGCGTGCATCCGCCGCTGCCTGACTTCCCGCACCACGCCCCGCGGGCGAAGAGCATCATCTACATCCACACCAACGGCGGCCCGTCGCAGATCGACCTCTGGGACTACAAACCAAAGCTGCACGACTTCTTCGACAAAGACATCCCGCCGAGCGTGCGAGGTGATCAGCGCATCACCACCATGACCAGCGGCCAGGCCCGGTTTCCTGTTGCGCCGTCGAAATTCAAGTTCGAGCAGCGCGGGAAGTGTGGCCGCTGGATCAACAGCGAGTTACTGCCGCACACCGCGGGCATCGTCGACGACATCGCGCTGGTGAAGACGGTCCATACCAACGCGATCAACCACGACCCTGCCTGCACGTTCGTGATGACCGGCAGCGAGGTGCCCGGGAAGGCGAGCCTTGGGAGTTGGGTCTCCTACGGGCTGGGGAGCGAGAGTGATGACCTGCCGGCGTTCGTGGTCTTCACTCCGCAGCCCGACATCAATCCCAGTCAGGCCCTCTTCACGCGGATGTGGTCGAGCGGCTTCCTGCCGACCCGCTACTCGGGCGTGGCCCTGCGGGGATCAGGCGACCCGGTGCTCTACCTTCCCAATCCCGACGGGATCACGGCGGCCGACCGTCGGCGGATGCTCGACACGCTCGGCACGCTCAATGCTCGCGGCTTCGATCGCTACCACGACCCGGAGATCCAATCGCGAATCGCCCAGTATGAGATGGCCTTCCGGATGCAGTCGAGCGTGCCGGAGCTTGCCGACCTCTCCGACGAGACGGCCGCGACGCTCGCGATGTATGGCGATGACGTGAAGAAGTCGGGCTCGTTCACGCACAGCCTGCTGCTCGCTCGGCGGCTCGTGGAGCGGGGTGTGCGGGCGGTGCAGATCCTTCATCGCGGGTGGGATCAGCACGGCAACCTGCCGAATGATCTCGCCTCCCAGTGCCTCGATACCGACCAGGCCACGGCCGCGCTCGTTAAGGATCTGAAGGCCCGCGGCATGCTCGACGAGACGCTCGTCGTCTGGGGCGGCGAGTTCGGACGGACCGTCTACTCCCAGGGCACGCTCACGAAGGAAACCTACGGCCGTGACCACCACCCGCGCAACTTTTGCATGTGGATGGCCGGCGGCGGCGTGAGGGGAGGCATTTCCCACGGCGAGACCGACGACTTCAGCTACAACGTCGTGGAGAACCCGGTACACATCAACGACTTCAACGCCACGATCCTCCACCTCATGGGGATCGACCACGAGCGGTTCACGTTCAAGTTTCAGGGTCTCGACCAGCGGCTGACCGGCGTCGAGACGCAGCGGGTCGTGCGCGAACTCCTTGCCTGAGTGCCGGTTCGACCGCGAGCCGCCCCGATCAGGCGATGATCATGGGGCTGGTATGTCGGTGGCAAAAACCCTACCTTACGGCTGTCATGGCAGACGTAGTCTGCGGGGGAGAATCGACCTCCCTCGTCGCCGCTGTGTGGTTCATGAACGAACGAAACGAACACCGGGAAGAACGTGCGACGATGGCTTCGACCGACGACAATGCTCCCATGCGTCCTTGGCAGTGGTGGGTGAGCGGCCTCCTGCTCCTGGCCACGATGCTCAACTACATGGATCGGCAGACGCTGGCCAACCTCTCGGTGCGGATCACCGACGAACTCTCACTCTCGCAGGAGCGGTATGGCGACCTGGAACTGGCCTTCGGCTGGGCCTTCGCGGTCGGTTCGCTCGTGTTCGGCATACTCGCCGATCGGTTTCCGGTGCGGTGGCTCTATCCGGCGGTCGTGATCGGCTGGTCTGCGGTCGGCCTCATCACCGGACTGACGAGCGGGTATGGCTCGATGCTCGTCTGCCGCACGCTGCTCGGATTTTTCGAGGCGGGGCACTGGCCCTGTGCCCTGCGGACGACCCAGGCCGTCCTGTCCCGGAAGGATCGACTGCTGGGCAACAGCCTGCTGCAGAGCGGTGGGGCGATCGGGGCGATCATCACGCCGCTTGTGATCCGCTCCATCGTGGGCAACAACATGGCGATCGGGGCCTGGCGGCCCCCCTTCATCGTGATCGGTGCGATCGGTGTGGTGTGGGTGGTCGGCTGGCTGCTGACGATCGGCGCGAAAGACCTGACGGTGCACGCCGATGCGGATGGCGATACGGCGCCGTCACGCGGCAACGTATGGTGGGAGGCGTGCATAGGCAATCGTCGGTTCTGGACGCTGATACCGTTCGTCGTGGCCGTCAACATCACCTGGCAGGTGCTGCGGGCCTGGCTGCCGAAATTCCTCCAGCAGGGCCGCGGCGCGACGGAGGCCGAGTCGCTCTTCTTCAACGCGCTCTACTACGGCGCCGCTGACGTCGGCTGCATCGCCGCCGGGGCCGCGAGCCTCTGGCTCGTGAAGCGTGGGTTGACCGTACACCGTTCCCGCCTGACGGTCGCGACCGCGTGCGCCGCCTGCGCCGCGTTCACGATCCTCGCCGCGAGGCTGCCGCTTGGGTATGGACTGTATGCCGTGCTCCTGCTGATTGGCGCCGGAGCCATGGGACTGTTTCCCTGCTACTACTCCTTCGCGCAGGATGTGAGCCCACGGCATCTAGGCAAGGCGTCAGGCCTGCTGGCGGCGATCGGCTGGCTGGTTGCATCGCCAATCCAGAAGGCATTCGGCAGGCTCATCGACCAGACCGGTTCGTTCGACACCGGCATCACCCTGGCCGGCCTGGCACCTGCCGTGGCGATCGCGGTGATCATGATCTTCTGGCCGCACACCTCGTCGGCAGCCGCGGACCGCACCTGACGGGGCTCGCCGCGTGACAAGGAACCGGCGTGCCGTTCAACGCGAGCGTTCCAGGTCGCGGAGGCGGGCCGGGGTGAGGCCCGTGTGGCGGCGAAGGAATGTCGTCATGTACTGCACCGACGGGAAGCCGGTCCGTGCCGCGACCGTCTTGAGCGGCAGGTCGGAGCCGGCGATGAGGCGGCGGGTGGCTGCGAGCCGCAGGCGGACGTATTCCTCGTGCAGCGATCGGCCGACCGCCGCCTTGAACCGCGATTCGAGACTGGTCCGCGAGAGGCCCACCGCTGCGGCGAGTGCCTCGACGGCCGGCCTTATCCACGGGGTGCGTCGCAGTGCATGCAACGTTTCGACCACGGCAGGGTCGCTCGTCGCGAGCGTGTCGGTCGACGCTCTCGCCACGACGCCGATGGGGGGCACAACGATCCGCTGCGGGCCAGCCTGACTCCGGTGTGGTTGGCTGCGGCGGCCACGTCCGGCCGATGCCTCCTGTGCAGGCTGCATCAGCCGGTCGAGCGTGGCCGCCGCCTCGTAGCCGATCCTCCGCGCCGCCTGATCGATACTCGACAGCGGCGGGTCGGTGAGTTCGCAGACCATCTCGTCGTTGTCGACCCCGAGCACGGCCACGTCGTGCGGCACCCGCAGGCCGAGCGTGCGGCAGGCTTCGAGCACATGCCGTGCCCGCACGTCGTTGCAGGCCATCAGCCCAAGGGGTTTGGGGAGTTGGGAGAGCCAGCGGGTGAGTTCGCCCTGTAGATCGGCCCAGCGGCGGGCATTGCCATGGCGACCCGCAAAGGCATGGCAGGGCCGCTTGGCCCGACCGCAGGCCTCGGCAAAGGCGGCCGACCGCTCCTCCGACCAGCCGCTTGTCGCAGTGCGGGGGTAGCCGCAGAAGGCAAGCGTCTCGAAGCCGCAGGCGAGCAGGTGCTCCGCACCGAGGCGGCCGATGACCTGATTATCGGTATAGATGTAGGGCCGTGGCCACGCGGCGGTCATCGAAGTTCGCGATGATCCCCTGCCCGTGCCAGCGGGCCAGGTCGGGCAGTTTCTGGAGCGGATCCTCCTCGACGTAGAGGCTCCACTGGGTCCGCTCCCGCGCAAACGTCGCCACGCCGGCGATGATCAGCCGGTCGTATGGCCGGGCTGCATCCAGGATGACGGCGACGAGCGGAGCGGCTGGCATGGGCGAACCGTTTGCAGATGGACGCATTCACCGGCTGACGCACGGAAACGAACATCAGCCGGAGAGCAGGTGTTCAAGCACAAGCCGCTCGAGCGCCTCGTAGTCTCGTGCGGCGATGCACTGCTGGGCCGTCGTGGCGGGGAACGACCGCACCTTCTCGACAAGCCGCAGGAACACCGCCTTGCTCGTGGCCAGCTGGGCCGTGGCAGACTCCGCCTTCTGCGTCCGCTGGGCTTTCACGTCGAAGCCGATGAATGCCCCCGAGGCGGCGTAGTGTGCCGACTCGAGCACGCGGACCTGATCGAAGGCGCCACGGAGATTGGCCGCGCCGAAGACCTTGTCCTGATCGAACTTGAGCCCGTTCTGGTCGTTGAGGTGCACGCTCCAGAGCTTGCCTGCGGCCAGGGCGAAGCCCATCTCGTCGGAGGGATCGAGGCCGGCCAGGATGGCGTGGGCCGATTCGATCAGCACGCCCACACGCGCGGGATCCATCGAGCGGGCCCCGAGCGACAGTGCGTGCCCGATCGTCGGCACAAAGGCATGATCGACCGGCTCGTTCGGCTTCGGCTCGATGGCGATCCGTGCCCTGGGGCTCGCCGCCAGAATCACGTTGATCGCGTCGAGCATCTGCCGGGAGGCATCGATGGGATTCTTGCTCTCACGGACCGAGGTGCCCTCGCGGGCGGGCCACATCACGATCAGGTCGGTGCCCAGGGCCAGTGCCACGTCGACCGCCCGCTTCGACCGCTCGATCGCCCACTTTCTTGCGGCGGGGTCGTTGCTCGTGTAGCCACCGTCGATGCCGTGGGGATGTTCCCAGAGCCGCGGGGCGACGAACTCGGGGGTCAGCCCCATGTCGGCGAGTTTGCGCCGCATCGCCTCTGCCTCGTGAACGATCTGGCTCGGGGAGAGATTCTCGAGATCGGGCACGGCATCGTCATCGTGAAACTGGATTCCCTCGAAGCCGAGGCCGACGGCCGCCTTGAGCACGTCGTCAAACGCCACCTGCGGCCGCACGGGCGGGCCAAACGGATCCGCGCCGCGGCTGATGTTCCAGGGGCCGATCGAGAAGCGGTATGAGGCAGCAGCCATGGCGAGACATCCTCGGGCGAAGGAGGGCTTGGAGTGGGCGACGGCAGACACGGCGTCTGTGTCCCGCGAAAGACTATCCGTCGCACGTTATGCTCTATCATAAAAGTTTTACGTTATTTCACGGCGGTGGGACACCGTCGCCCGTGGGGCGGGTAGGATGGCCGCTCGTGACCGTCATCCCCGGAGCCATGTCCATGCCCGCGTCGCAGCCCGAGAAATCGCTCGACTTGAAGCTCGCCCGCATCGTGGCCAACCCGGCCTGCCAGGACTTTATTCTCGCCGATGCCAAGGATGCCGACATGGCATTCGGGCTGGCCTCGCCCGGTCTGGCTCCGGGCGGGAGCCCCGCCACCGGGCCATTCAGGTCGATCAGCGAGTTTCGCGACAGCATTCGCGAGATCGTTCGGCAGGGGCTCGTCGACATCATGCTGATGAGCGCGAGCACGAGCGAGGTGTTGGCGATCGAGGAAGGGTTGTTCGTCGGCAGCCATGTCACACCCGCCGTGCGGATGAACGACACGACCGACATCTGGCTGGCCACCGGTACCGGCGGCTATGGCCGCGAGCCCGCCCTGCCCTTCTCCACGACAACGATTTCGCAGGCAAGGTGTGGCCGGGTCGATCCGGTGCATTCGGATCACTCCCGCGGTGCGAACCTGGGCCTCTTTTCCCTCACACTCAACGACGATGCCACGCTCGATCGGGCGATGCTCACGGCCTACCGCGACTTCCGCATCGAAGCCGAGCGGGCCGGCTTCCGCCATTTCCTGGAAGTGTTTTTTCCGAATGCGCTCGATCGCGTGCCCGGGAAGGCCGCGGGCGACAAGCCCCGGGACATCGCGAGGTTCCTTGCCGACCACGTCGTGCGATGCCTGGCGGGAGTGCCACGGGCGGGCCGGCCGATCTTCCTCAAGATTCCGTACCTCGGGCCTGAGGTCACCGAACAGTTGGCGGCCTATGATCGCTCTGTTGTAGTGGGAATCCTCGGTGGCGGCGCCGGCACGACGCACGATGCGTTTGGCCTGCTCGCCGACGCGAAGCGGCACGGGGCGCGGGTCGCGCTCTTCGGCCGCAAGATCAACGCGGCCGAGCACCAGCTCTCGTTCGTGAGGTTTCTCCGGCTGGTAGCCGACGGCGAACTGGCCGCCGACGAGGCGGTGAAAGCCTATCACGGCGAGTTGGCGAAGCTTGGCATCCGTCCGCACCGCTCGCTCGAGGCGGATCTCGCCCGCAGCTCCACGGCGTCGGCCTACGGCGGTTGACGTCGGCGGTTGACGTCGGCGGTGCGTTAGCCGGTTGATGCCCGGCTGGCATGGCGCTGTCGGTATTGCTGCGGCGGCAGGCCCGCGTGCCTGCGGAATGCCCTGGTGAAGTGGGCCTGGTCGTAGAAGCCACAGTCGCTCGCGATCCGCCCGATCGGCTCGTTCGTCTGTTCAAGTTGGCGACGGGCCATCGTCAGCCGCGTGTAGAGGATGTAGTCGCCGGGGCTGATGTTGAATAGCCGACGAAACTCCCGTTGCAACTGGCTGACTGACAGCCCTGCTCGCTCGGCGAGGTCGGCGCAGGCAATCGGCCGGGGGTAGTGTGCGATCACGTATTTAAGTGCCGGAGTGAGCCGCCGGTATTCCTCCGGCGCGTTGCCCGCGTGGTCGAACGGCCTGAGGATTCCTGCCAGCCCGGAGACGTTTCCGCGGTCGTCGAAGAGTGGGATCTTGGTGCAGAGATACCAGCGGGGCATGCCCGTGAGATCCGGCACGAGCCACGACTGGTCGCGGAGCGGCTTTGCTGACCGCATCACCTGACGATCCTCAGCGACGTATTGCGCGGCGAGCGCGGGCGGGTGGAAATCGGCGTCGCCCTTTCCGGCGATCTCGGCTACCGTGCGGCAGCGGTACAGTTTCAGCCAGGCCGCGTTGCAGCCGATGAATCGGCTCTGTCGGTCCTTCACGAACAGGACGACGTCAGGAATCTCATCGAAGAGGCGGAGGATCTGCTCAGCCTGCGAGGGCATCGATGGTCGGGCGCGTGGGGTTTTCGCCATGCGTCTTAAATACAAAAGGCTGCCGCGACTGTCAAATGACACGGACGTTCCTCGCTGGCTATGATCAGAGGATGCGGAGTGCAGGCGGTTTTCGCGGCATCGCCGACAAGGAGGCGCTGATGTTTGAATTTCAATCGCGGCATCCGGGCCAGAAGGCCCTGCTCTGCGGATCGGGTCCCAGCCGCCGGGATTTCCTTCAGGTGGGGGCGCTCGCGGCGGCGGGGCTCTCGCTGCCGCAGTATGTGCGGGCGGCCAGCGAGGGGAAGGTGCGGCCGGGCCACGAGAATCGCTCGTGCATCATGATCTTCAATCTCGGGGGCCCGAGCCAACTCGACCTCTGGGACATGAAGCCCGACGCGGCCGCCGAGATTCGCGGGCCATTCAAGCCGATTCGGACGAAGACTGATGCGTTCGAGATCTCGGAGTTGCTACCGAAGCACGCCGCCATCGCCGACATGTTTTCGCTAGTGCGGTCGTGCCGTCACGACGGTGCGGCCGTGCACGACGCCGGCTGGCAGATGATGCAGACCGGCCGACGTTTCACCGGTGGCATCCAGACGCCCCATGCCGGCAGTGTGTCGTCGTATCTGCTCGGCCGCCGGACCGACCTGCCGCCGTTCGTCGTACTGCCGCAGCTGATGGGCCGTGGCGGCGGCAATCTCCCCAATGGTCAGGCGGGAGGCTTTCTTGGCAAGGCCCAGGATCCGTTCGCGCTGATGGCCGATCCCTCGCAGCCCAACTTCCGCGTTCCCGACCTGTTGCCGCCCGACCAGATCGGTGTGGCCCGACTCGACCGCCGGCGGAAGATGCGGGAGATCGTCGAAGGGGCGGCCAAGGAGTTCGAGGCGAGCGAGGATGCCCGGCTGCTCGACGAGAACTTTCATGCCGCCTACCGGATGATGACGAGCTCCCAGGCGCGTGAGGCCTTCGATCTGGCGAAGGAACCGCAGGCCGTCCGCGAGCGGTACGGCATGAACCGGTTCGGCCAGTGCTGCCTCTTGGCACGGCGGCTGGTCGAGAATGGCGTGCGGTTCGTGACGATCAACACGTTCCTCACTGTCTTCGATGAGATCACCTGGGACATCCACGGCTCGAAGCCGTTCACGTCGATCGAGGGGATGAAAAACATCGTCTGCCCGATGTACGACCAGGCATACAGCGCGTTGATCGAGGATCTCCATGAGCGCGGCATGCTCGACGACACGCTCGTCACGGGGCTGGCCGAATTCGGCCGCACGCCCAAGGTCAATCCTGCCGGAGGCCGCGACCACTGGCCGCAGTGCTTCACCTGCTCGTTCGCCGGTGGCGGTGTGAAGGGGGGGCGGGTCGTGGGCGCGAGCGATACGATCGGCGGCTTCCCCGCGGAGCGGCCGGTGAGCCCGGGCGACATCGTGGCCACGATCTTCCAGAGCCTCGGCCTCGACCACACGAGCCACTTGCAGGGGCCCGCTGGCCGGCCCTTCGCGCTCACCGATTTCGGCACCGAGCCGATCAAGGAGCTGTTTGCATGAGCAGCAGCAAGACGCTGATCGCGTTGATCGTGGCGGTGGTGAGCGGCGTCCATATGGCGACTGCTCAAGCCGGCGATGTCAGCTTCGAACTCGATGTGATGCCGATCCTTTCCAAGGCTGGCTGCAACGGTGGCGGCTGCCACGGCGCCCTGGCCGGCAAGGGCGGCTTCCGGCTATCGCTGTTTGGTTACGATTCCGCCTCCGATCACCTCGCCATCACCCGCGATGCCCGTGGCCGGCGGGTGGATCTTGCCGATCCGGGCACGAGCCTGCTCCTGACGAAGCCCACGATGGCAGTGGCCCACAAGGGAGGCAAGCGGCTGGAGGTCGACGGCCACGACTACCGAGTGCTCGCCGCCTGGATCGCGGCGGGCTGCCCCGGCCCCAACGCCCAGGAGAAGAAACTCGTTCTGATTGCGCTGGCGCCGGTGGAGGCCGAGCTGGCGCCGGGCCGGTCGCAGCAGTTCACGGTCACTGCGACCTACAGTGATGGCGGCAGCCGCGACGTCACCCGGTGGGCGAGGTTCACGTCGACCGATGAAAGCGTCGCCACGATCGATCCGACTGGAATGGTCACGGTGGTCGGTCACGGCGAGGGCGCCGTGACGGCATGGTTCTCCTCACAGATCGCGTTGGCTCGCGTGCTGGTGCCCTTTCCCCACGAAATTCAGCCCGACGTGTTCGCCGGTGCGGCTCGGGCGAACCTCATCGACAATCTCGTGCTCGAGCAGCTCCAGAAGCTTCACCTCAAGCCCTCGCCCCCTTGTGACGACCCGACGTTCCTGCGGCGTGCCTTTCTCGACACCATCGGCAGGCTGCCGACGCCGGACGAGGTTCACGGCTACCTGGTCGATGCCTCCCCAGGG
>JAPLNQ010000240.1 GCA_026401075.1 Planctomycetia bacterium | reverse complement strand
TCGCGGGCGGCTTCAGACCGCAAAAAGCATGGAGTACACTCTCCTCCATGTTCGGCCCATCCGTCTGATTCGGATCAGTGCCATTCCCCCCCGTGAACCTGAAACAGGTGCCCGATGACTCCCGACACTGCCGTCGCAAGCGTGGTGTCGGTGCCTGGCGTCGTCGCGGAGTATTTCAATTTCGACGAGCATGTGCTCGGCCGTACCAGCTTGCCGGACATTCCAGCACGCATCCGGGCCGGTGAATTCATCTGGATTGATCTCGATCTCGCGACCGCCGATCTGAATGTCCTGCAGGATGTGGTGCCGATCGACGACGACTGCAGGTCACAGCTGCAGCGGCTCGCGGGCCAGGCTCCAGACATAAAGAGCGAGCCGCTGTCTTCCGTCCGTCGTTCGGAGCGAATGCTGCACATCACGCTGGTAGGGGCTGTCTCCCGGGAAGGGAGCATCGACGGGGATCGCTGCGACGTCGTGATCGGCGAGGGATTTCTCCTCACGCTGCACCGCGGGCCGTCCGCGGTGCTCGCCGTCGTGCGTCGCGACTACGAGCACGACTTCCAGAAGTATGCGAAGACATCCAGCTTTCTGATTTATGAGATTTGGAACGCGCAGGTCAATCAGTTCATTGCCCTGCAGGGCGAGCTCGAACACGACGTCGAAGGTGTGCGGGTCGCGGTGCACCACGAGGTGAACGAGACCACGCTCGACCGCTTGTCGCACATGTCGGCCAAGCTGATGGTGCTGCGGAAGATGGTGCTGCCGGCACGCCGCGTGCTCGAGGAACTGGTGTCGAGGAAAACGGCGCTGATCAGCGACGCGACGCTCGATTTTTTCGGGACGATGATCGGCACGCTCGACCGGCTGCTCGCCGACATCGACGCCAACCGGGAAATCCTGGAGAGCGCCGTGAACCTCTCGCTGACGTTCACCGCCCACCGCACCAACATGACGATGAACAGGATGGCGGTGGTGAGCACGATCTTCCTGCCGCTGACATTTCTCTGCGGCGTCTACGGCATGAACTTCGAGGTCTTGCCGGAGATCCGCTGGACGCACGGCTACGCCTACTTCTGGGGGCTGTCGGCGATCATCACCATCGCACTCGTCGTTCTTCTCAGGCGACTTCGGCTGTTGTGATTTGGCCCATCCTGCAGAGCCGGGGCGGCACCTGCCCCACGCTCGGACGGGCCGCGATTACGCGGGAAAAACAGCGATTTCGTGGTGAAGGGGCCGTTTCAGGGGCGGGATTCGTACTAAAGTATGTTTGTACGGCACATTTCCTTACGGTTCCCGTACGTTCCGATCGAAAACGCACGGCTGGTTTTGCCATGACACGTCTGCCACGCATGACACGCATGACACGCATGACACCCCAGTCTGGTCAGCCCGTTGCAGTCCGCGTTGCCCGCGGGCTCCGCCTCGCGCGGTACCTGCTGGGCTGTGTGTTGGGCTGTCTGCTGGGCTGTCTGTTCGTTGGGCCCGCAGTGGCCCGCGGTGCCGACGATGCCGTCGAGCAGAAGGCAGGCTCAGACCAGGCCGCCAAGGCCGACCCCGTTGACCATTCCGCCCATTCCGCCGCGCGGGCCGTTCTTGCCGCCCGCTGCGTGGAGTGTCACGGTGCCGACGCCCAGGAATCGGGCCTGCGGCTCGACTCGCGGGCCGGCATGCTCAAGGGGGGTGACTTTGGCCCAGCTATCGTCGCGGGGAAGGGGGCCACGAGCGAGCTCGTCCGGCGGATCACGACGACGAACACCGAACAGATGATGCCGCCCGAGGGCGAGCGGCTGTCAAAGGAGGAGGTCGCCGCCATCACTGCCTGGATCGATGCGGATGCACCCTGGCCCGGCTCCGACGATGCGCCCGCAGCCGCCGTCCGCGATCCGCGGCTCGACCACTGGGCGTGGAAGCCGATCGCGAAGCCGGCTGTGCCGGTCCGCGTGGAATCGTTCGCGGCGATTGCAGGCGTCGAGACCGAACGCAACGCCATCGACTTCTTCGTTCGCGCGACGCTCGCCGAGAAGAAACTCGCGCCGTCTATGGTCGCCGACCGCCGCACGCTCATCCGCCGGCTCGCGTTTGACCTGACGGGCCTGCCGCCAACGCCCGAGGAAGTGGATGCCTTCGTCGCCGATCCCGATTCCGCGGCCTACGAAAAACTCGTCGACAGGCTGCTGGCCTCGCCCCGCTACGGCGAACGCTGGGCCCGGCACTGGCTCGACGTCGTCCACTACGGCGACACGCACGGCTACGACAAGGACCAGCCCCGGCCCAATGCCTGGCCCTATCGCGATTATGTGATCCGTTCGCTCAACGCCGACAAGCCCTACGCCCGGTTCATCGAGGAGCAGATCGCCGGCGACGTGCTCTTTCCCGAGTCGACCGACGGCCAGGAGGCGATCGGTTTCATCGCCGCCGGCCCGTGGGACCTGATCGGCCACCGCGAGGTGCCGGAGACCAAGACCGACGGCAAGATCGCCCGCCACCTCGACCGAGACGACATGGTGGCCAATACGATCGGCACGTTCACGAGCGTCACGATCCACTGCGCCCAGTGCCACAACCACAAGTTCGACCCCATCACACAGGATGACTACTACTCGCTACAGTCCGTCTTCGCCGCCATCGACCGCGAGGATCGGAAGTATTCGGCCGACCCCGAATTGATGCGGCAGCATGCGGCTCTCGACGCGAAGAAGCAGTCGCTCGAATCCCGCACGAAGGAGATCGAGACAGAGATCGCCAAGGCGGCCGGCCCGCGGCTGGCCGAACTCGACAAACTGATCAAGGAGACGCCAAAGCTTGCCGACGGCAATCCTGGTCCGGCCTACGGCTATCACAGCGGATTTGCGCCGTCGGCCGACACGGTGAAGTGGCTGCAGGTCGACCTGGGCCGCGAGCTGCCGATCAAGGAGATCGTGCTCCATCCTTGTTTCGACAACTTTAACGGGATCGGCGCCGGATTCGGGTTTCCACTGCGGTATCGCGTGGAGGTGGCCAGCAACCCGGAGTTTCGCGAGGGCGTGACGACGGTCGCCGCGTTTGCCGACGCCGACCTCGCCAACCCCGGCACCAAGCCGCAGTCGCAATCGGCCGGGGGCGTGGGCCGGTATGTCCGCGTCACGGCCACGAAGCTCGCGCCGCGATCGAACGATTTTATTCTGGCGATGGCCGAACTGAAGGTGATCGGCACCGACGGCACGAACCTCGCGGCGAACGCCGTCGTGACGTCGCTCGACTCGATCGAGGGGCCGCCGCGGTGGGCGCGGCAAAACCTGGTCGATAACGAGAGCCCGGCCGAGTTCGTCGACACTTCCGTCGCAAAGGCGACGCCGCTTCGAGAGGAGCGGGAGGCGCTCGTGACGAAGACGGTCGATCCGAAACTGATAGCCGAACGCGACGAGGTGAAGCAGAAGACCACCGCCACCGACGCCGAGCAGAAGGCGCTGCCGCCGCTCTCATCGGTCTACGCAGGCTCGACGAAAGTGCGGCAGGGAAAGCCGCGGACGATCCACGTGCTCTCCCGCGGCAACGTGCTCGCCCCCGCGCACGAGGTGACGCCCGGGTCGCTCGCCGCGATCGAAATGCTGCCGAGCCGGTTTGACCTGCCGCCGGAGCATGCCGAGGGAGACCGCCGCGTGGCACTGGCCCGCTGGATCGCCAGCCCCGACAACCCGCTCACCTGGCGGTCGATCGTCAACCGTGTCTGGCAGTATCACTTCGGCCGGGGCATCGTCGCGACGGCGAGTGACTTCGGACGCATGGGGGCCGTGCCGACGCATCACGATCTGCTCGACTGGCTGGCGGCTGAGTTCCGCGACGGCGGCGGCTCGCTCAAGCGCCTCCACCGTCTGATCGTCACGAGCGCCGCCTACCGGCAGGCGAGCATGGCACGGGAAGACTGTGCCGCGATCGACGGCGACAACCAGTATCTCTGGCGGCAGAACCGCCGGAAGCTCGAGGCCGAGGGGATCCGCGATGCCGTGCTCGCGGCGGCCGGCACGCTCGACCTCACGATGGGCGGCCCGGGTTGGCAGGATTTCAAGGTCGAGCATCCGCAGCACTCGCCCCACTACCGCTACGACCTCGCCGACCCCGACGATCACAAAACCTGGCGGCGGGGCGTCTACCGATTCATCGTCCGCAGCCAGACGCAGCCCTTCATGACCTGCCTCGACTGCGCCGATCCTTCGATGCGGGTCGAGAAGCGGAATGAAAGCATCTCGGCGCTGCAGGCGCTGGCGCTCTTGAACAACGGCTTCATGGTGGTGCAGGCCCGGCAGTTCGCTGACCGCGTAGTACGGGAGGCGGGCGACGATCCTGCGGCGCAGGTGAAACGAGCCTTTGAACTGGCGATGGGCCGCGATCCCGACGCCGAGGAGGCCGCCGCGCTCGTCGAGGTCGCGAAGACCCATGGCCTCGCCAACGTCTGCCGTGCGATTCTGAACCTGAACGAATTCTCCTTTGTGGATTGAGATCAAGACCATGGAACATCTATTCACAGGAGGCGAGGGGGTCGGCGAACGCTCGAGGAGCATTGGGCCGCCGCGGCCCACGCGACGAGACTTTTGCCGCCCCCGAGCCGGCTTGGGCGAGTTGATGTCACGCCGTCAGTTGCTCGCCACTTCCGGCTGCGGCTTTGGTTCGATGGCACTGGCGGCGATGCTGGCCGGCGACCGCGATGCGGTGGCTGCGGGGACCGCTGAGGCTGGCGTCAGCCTGCACCCGGCCTGCATCTATCCGCCGAAAGTGAAGCGGGTTGTGCAGCTCTTCATGGCGGGGGCGGCCAGCCACATCGATCTCTGGGACTACAAGCCCGACCTCGTGAAGCACCACGGGAAGCCGAGCGGTTTTGGCGAGCCGGTCGAGGCGTTTCAAAACGGCCTGGGCCCGTGGCTCAAGCCGATCTGGGATTTCAAGCCCTATGGCCAGAGCGGCAAACTGCTTTCCACCCCCGTGATGGCGCTCGGCGACGTCGCTGACCAGATGGCGTTCATCCACAACATGGTGAGCACCTCCGGGGTGCACTCGGCAGCCACGCTCCTGCAGACGACCGGCTTCGTGCTGCCCGGCTTCCCGGGCGCCGGCTGCTGGGTGAGCTATGCGCTCGGCTCGATGAACGACAACCTGCCGACCTTTGTCGTGCTCCCCGACCACCGCGGCTACGGCTCCAATGGCGTGAAGAACTGGGACGCGGGCTTCCTGCCGTCGCAGTACAGCGGCACGGTCGTGCAGCCCGCGGCTGACGAGCCGCTGGCCGACCTCCGGCCGCACAAGGCCGCCACGTTTGTGAACGGCGCGTCAGACGCCGCCGCCCGCGACCTGATCGGCCGTCTCAACCGTCATCATCTGGAGAGCCGCGAGGGCGACAGCCGCCTGGAGGCCCGGATCCAGAGCTACGAACTCGCAGCGAAGATGCAGCTGGCCGCGCCTGAGGCGCTCGATCTGGCCAGCGAGCCCGAGCACGTGCTCAAGCTTTACGGCCTCGACCGGGCGCGGACGAGCTGGCCCAGCCAGATCAACGCCGAGGAGGAGACGCACCACTTCGGGCTGCGCTGCCTGGCGGCCCGCCGGCTGCTCGAACGGGGCGTGCGGTTCGTGCAGATCTGGAGCGGCAACGACAACGGCTTCCCCCGCCGCAACTGGGATTCACACGAGGACGTGGAACGCGACCACGGCCCGTTGGCCACCGGCATGGCCCGCGGGGCGGCGGCCCTCATCAAGGATCTCGACCAGCGGGGCCTGCTCGAAGACACGCTCGTGCTCTGGACGACGGAGTTTGGCCGGATGCCGAGCTCGCAGGGAGGCAAGGGCCGCGACCACAATCCTTTCGTGTTCACCAACTGGCTCTGCGGCGGCGGCATCAAGGGCGGCATCGTCCACGGTGAGAGCGACCAGTGGGGCTACAAGCCGCTCGACCGCGACCACCCCACAACGGTGCACGACGTGCACGCGACCGTGATGCGGCTCCTCGGCGTCGAGCACACGAAGCTCACCTGGCGGCACAACGGCATCGACCGTCGCCTCACCGACGTGCACGGCCACGTCATCAGCGGCATCCTGTCGTAGCAGGACTCCCAAAAAGGTGGCAATCACCTTTTTCTCAGCCGGGCGTTCGCGTGTGGAGTTCGCAGTGCGCCGCAACTGCCAGCCGATCGAGGGCATCGGATGCCAGTTGACCGCCGGCCATGAAGTCGACGAGTTGCTCGAATGGAATGGCAGCCGTCTGACAGACTTGTTCGTAGGGCTGTCGCATGGCAGTCACGGCGAGTCGAAGCCGACCACTGACCGTGTCTTCGGCCGCCGCAGTCTGGCGAGCCTGCCCGCGTTCGAGCAGCCACGGCAACTCGGCTCGGACCGCGGCTTCGATGTCAGCGTCGCTGGTGCCCGCGCGCGAATCGTGCGATGTCATTCTGGAACCTCGTAGGCCGTGATGGGCTGGACGGTGAACGGATCAAGCCAGCGGTAGACGACGATAACAAAGCGACCATCGGCCAGATGCCCGAAGGCCACTGGCAACCCGGTCGAGCGGCTCAAATCCTGACCGGTCGGGGCGTTTACGATCCCCTCGATATCCTCGGTCGATATCTCCCTCTCCAGAAGTTTTTCGACCACGGAATCGATCCAGACGAACTCGAAGTATGCCATTCCATCGATCCCGATGGCCAAATGATACGCAAGGGGAAGCCGGTGGTCCAAATGCTTCCCTTTAAAATGATATACATACGTACAGTCTCTTGTCAAGCCGCGTTGGGCCATCATTGGCACCTCGCCGCCATCGCTCGCGGAATGACGGTTGGCCGCCGGGACGAACTGCTCTTCACGTCTGTCTCGGGTGGCACGAAGAAGTCTGGTATCCTTCGTCGATGGCTCACTGGGTTTCTCTCGTCGTCGACGGCCTGGATCGAGAACGCCTCGACGACGTTTCCTCCACGATGTTCAGCCTGGGTGCTGCCGGAGTCGCCGAGGAGGGCGATCGTGGCGTCGAGCCGCCCACGCGTCAGACCTGGGACGATGGTCCGCCGGAGCCGCCTAGCCCCACCATTCGCCTGCGGGCGTGGTTCGAGTCGCCCGATGACGATCTTCGTGCGGCCGCCGAGGCATGCTTGCCCCCCGCCGTCGAGGCCCGCTGGGAGGCTGTTCCAGACGAGGACTGGTCGACAGCGTGGCGGGTCAATTTTCCCGTCTTCCGCGCGGGCCGACTCGTTGTTTCGCCTCCCTGGGAGGAGGTGCCCGGATCACTCATCCTCGAACCGGGGCAGGGGTTCGGGACGGGCCAGCATGCGACGACCCGCCTGGTCCTCGAACGGCTCGTGTCCCTCCTCGACCTTGAACGTGACGCGACGCCCCGCCGCCGCGTGCTCGACGTCGGCTGTGGCTCCGGCATTCTGAGCTTGGCAGCAGCCCACCTCGGGGCCGATGCCTACGGCATCGATCACGACCCATTCGCGGTCGAGGGTGCGCGTGCTCAGGCCGTGCGCAACGGCCTGAGCACGCCGTTCGACACCACGCCGCTCGCCGACGTGCCGGGCCGATGGGCCATCGTGCTCGCGAATCTATTTGCCGATACCCTCGTCGATCTGGCTGATGCCCTGATCGCGAAAGCTGGCGACCACCTGATCCTGGGCGGCATTCTGGCCGACCGTGAGAAACGTGTTCGCGACGTCTTCGATCCACGGCTCGGGCAGCCTGATCGTTCGCAGGACAACGAGTGGGTCTGCCTGCACTATCACGTGCCTGATGCCTGACGAGGGACGCGACGTTCACTAGAAATAAAAAGCCGGAGAGCGCCTTGCGACACTCTCCGGCCCTGGATTGCTATTCGTCAGTACGGATGAGTAGCTTAGTAGCGGCGACCGCCACCACCACCACCACCGCCGCCACCGCCGCCATACCCACCGCGACCACCACCGCCACCGCCGCTGCTCTCGCGCGGCTTGGCCTCGTTGACGGTCAAAGCACGACCGTCAAACTCCTTCTCGTGCATGCCGCTGATCGCCCGCTGGGCAGCGTCGTCAGCCTGCATCTCCACGAAGCCGAAGCCCTTGCTGCGGCCCGTGTCACGATCCTGGATGACCTGCGCGCTGACGACGGTTCCGAACTCGAGGAACATCTGTTCCAGCGACTCGCTCGTCACGCTGTACGCAAGGTTACCGACATAAAGTTTCTTACCCATGAAAACAAAAACTCCTACCGATGACCCAAAGATGCTTTCGGGGTCACGTCGAAAGGGCCAGAAAGTGGCAGCCCGCCAGAGGGTAAGGGCGAGGATAAAGAAGCGGCTGCAATGGCCTTTCGGCCCACACGCGACATAACATCGTCTCAAACCAACCCCTTCACTTTAGGCGACGATCAGACGGAAAGCAACGTCGCTCCAGCCGGCTACAATCCGGGGAATTTCCCCTGAAATCACCCAGGATGGTGCCCCATGCCGATGCCAATAGCACGAATTCCCGTCGAAAATACGCCTCCGGCCATGGGACTTGGCCTCTGGAAGATCGCCCGCCCAGACGCGCCTGCGCTCGTGGAGGAGGCGATCCGTGTCGGTTATCGGCACATCGATTCGGCCTGCGATTATGGCAACGAGGTCGAGGCGGGGCAGGGCATCCGCGCCGCGCTGGCCAAGGGGCTCTGCCGCCGGGATGACCTCTGGGTCACGTCGAAACTCTGGAACACCTACCACGAGCCGCAGCATGTGCGGCCGGCGGTCGAGCGGTCGCTCCGCGATCTCGGGCTCGACCATCTCGATCTCTATCTCGTGCACTTTCCGATCGCGCTGCAATACGTTCCCTTCGAGACTCGCTACCCGCCCGCATGGATCCACGATCCTGCTGCCAGCAAAACCCGCATGGAGCCGATCTCCGTGCCGCTGGCCGACACCTGGCGGGCGATGGAAGACCTCGTGTCGGCCGGCCTCGTCCGACGGATCGGCCTGTGCAACTCTCCTATCGCCCTGATCCGCGACCTGCTCGCGGCGGCGCGGATCAGACCGGCAGTCTTGCAGGTGGAACTCCATCCATTTCTCACACAGGAGAAGCTGCTGCGATTCTGCCGTGAAGCCTCGATCGCGGTGACGGGATTTTCGCCGCTCGGGGCGCCGTCCTACGTGCCGCTTGGGATGGCGACCGCCGCGGAGTCGGTGCTGGAGCATCCGGTGGTGACGGGCATCGCCGCCGCGGTCGGCCGCACACCGGCCCAGGTCGTGCTGCGGTGGGGCATGCAGCGGGGCACATCCGTGATTCCGAAGACATCCCGCCCGGAGCGGCTACCGGAAAATCTGGGGGCGTGTGAGTTCGCGCTCTCTGCCGAGCAGATGCAGGCGATCGCGGCGCTCGATTGCGGTCGCCGGTTCAACGACCCGGGCGACTTCTGCGAACGGGCGTTCGGCACGTTCTTCCCGATTTACGAGTAGAGCCGGCCTCCTACACCCGTTCCTCGATCACGGGATTGGTGAGGCTGCCGATCTTTTCGATCTCGATCGTCACCGTGTCGCCGGCTTTCATGAACACGGGCGGCTTGCGGGCGAAGCCGACGCCGTGCGGCGTGCCGGTGAGGATCACTGTGCCGGGCCGCAGCACCATGCTCGCCGACATAAACTCGATGATCGCCGGCACGTCGAAGATCATGTCGTCGGTGTTCCAGTCCTGCATCACCTCGCCGTTCAACACCGTGCGGATTGAGAGCGTGTTGGGATCGGGAATCTCGTCGGTGGTGACGATACTCGGCCCCAGCGGGCAGAACGTGGCGAATGTCTTGCCGCGGCACCACTGGCCGCCGCCGCCGTTCCGCTGCCAGTCGCGGGCCGACACGTCGTTGGCGCAGGTGTAGCCGAGCACGTGCTTCAGGGCGTCGGCCCGGCTGACGTTGTGGCAGGTCTTGCCTATCACGACCGCCAGTTCGCACTCGTAGTCGACTTCGTCACTCCGCAGCTTCCGCGGCAGCACGATCGGATCGCCGGGGTTCTGCAGGGTGCCCGAGTTCTTGAGGAAGAGCACGGGGTAGGCCGGCGGGGCGGCGTTGCTCTCGGCGGCGTGAGCCTTGTAGTTGAGGCCGATGCAGAGGATGTCGCGGGGCTCGAGCGGTGCGAGCAGCTTGTCGACCTTTGCCACCGTGCCGGTGTCGCGGAGCGGGCCAAACAGTTCTCCCTCCAGCAGCGTCACGCGGCCGTCGGCATGAAGGCTTCCCAGGCGGGTGACACCGGCGGACTCGAAGCGGACGATCTTCATGGGGCTCTCCGTGCAAAAGGTTGGCGATCGGCGTCAAAAAAAGGTCAATGAAAGCAGAAAGACTGGGACTGTCGACAGTATGATGTTCTTGATTTTGCCGCGGGCATCAAGGCCCATGGGGCCATGCTCGCGAGCTATGCGTTGACATAATGCAGTGCGGCAAGTTAAATATATAGAATCCGGGCGGAGAGCATCATTGTCTGCCTGCCGACCATTCGTCCCCAGCGGCGGCTTGCGTGGTCGTGGTTCAGTTCCTTCCGGTGAGAGCCATGGGATCGCACCTGCGTTCACGACATGTGCTGGCGATGCATCACGGTGGAGCACGTTCCCAACGGATGGTCTTGGTGATCGGTGTCATCGGCGCGGCGGTCGCCCTGGTGATCAGTCTGGCGATGCCCTGCCATGTCGCCACGGCCGCGGCCGTTGACGCCGCGGAGTTCTTCGAATCACGGATCCGGCCTGTGCTCGTCGAGCACTGTCACGAATGCCATGCCGGCGATGCGGCGGAAGGGGGCCTGCGGCTCGACTCCCGCGTGGGGTTCGACGCGGGTGGCAAAAGCGGCAGGCTCATCGACGAGAAGCAGCCCTCCGCCAGCCTGCTCTTGAGGCTGATCCGCCATGAGATCAAAGACCGGGAGATGCCGCAGGGCGCCGACAAGTTGCCCGACACGGTGATTGCGGATTTCGACCGCTGGATCGCGAACGGCCTGCCCGGCCTGCCCGACACGCCGCCGACACCGCAGGCGGCCAGCAGCGAGGCGTGGGCGGCGAAGCTCGCCGCGCGGCGTTCGCACTGGGCGTGGCAGCCGGTCGCCACGGTTTCCGTTCCGGAGGTGCCGCTCCCGCCCGACTCGCCGCATCGGGCGTGGCTCGCCCAGCCGATCGATCGCTTCCTGCTCGAAAAAATAGTCGCCCGCGGACTCGAGCCCGCGCCGCCGGCCGATCGCCCCACGCTCATCCGCCGGCTCAAGATCGCGCTCGTCGGCCTGCCGCCCACGCCCGAGGAGGTGGCGGCGTTTGTGAACGATTCCGCCCCCGATGCCTCTTCCAAGCTCGTGGACGAACTGCTCCAGAGCCCGGCGTTCGGCGAGCACTGGGCCGAATACTGGCTCGACCTGATGCGGTTCGGCGAGACCGGTGGCTATGTCCGCGATTATCCGATTCCCGACGCCTGGCGGGATCGCGATTACGTCATCCGGGCGCTCAATGCCGACGTGCCCTACGATCGCTTTCTTGCCGAGCATCTGGCCGGTGATCTCCTGCCGCCTCGACACAATCCCGTGCTCCGTATCAACGAGGCCATGCTCGGCACCGGCTGCCAGCGGGTGATGGAGGTCTCTTCCACCGCCACCGACGTCGCCCTCGAAGAGGCGCAGATGATCGAGAACCAGATCGACACGCTCGGCAAGGCGTTTCAGGGGCTGACGATCGCCTGCGCCCGCTGCCACGACCACAAGTTCGACGCCATCTCCACGCGGGATTACTACGGACTCTTCGGCATCCTCGCCAGTTCACGGCAGACGCAGGCCATCATCGACGACGACGCGGTCAAGCAGGCCGGTGTCGCCCGGCTCAAGTCCCTCAAGTCCGACATCACCTCCGCGCTGGCCCAGCAGTGGTCGGACGACATCTCCCTCTCGGCCACAGCGTTGGCCAGCCAGCTTGCCGGCAGGCCGGCCGCGGTGGAGGGCGGAGCCGCCGGTGCCGCGACTGCCCGGATCGCGACGGCGTTGAACCGCCAGAAAGTGCCGCTCGAGGACCCGCTGTTTGCGATCTGGAAGGCACGGGCCGCGCAGACTGCCGCTGGTGGCGGGCAAGGTGGAGCCGATGGCCACGCGGCCTTCGGAGCGGCATTCGCGGCCGCGGCGACCGAGCTGCGCGGCGAGGCGGCGGCCCGGGCCGGTCGCAACGCGGCAGGCTTTCGCACGCTCGCCGACTTGAGCCAACCGGATCGCCCATGGCATGCAAGCGGCGCACTCCCCGACACGCTCCCTGCCGCGGCCGGCGACATCGCGCTGGCCGCCGCCGGCGACACGGTCGTCGACCGGTTCGTGCCGCCCGGCCTCTGCTCCGACCGGCTCTCCCGCAAGCACGGTGCGATCGTTCGCTCCGACGATTTTCCGCTCGGCACGAAGTTCATCAGCCTCCGTGTGGCCGGCGGCGATGCCGCCCAGGTCCGTCTCATCCAGCACAACTTCCAGCAGATGGAGAATGTCGCCCATGGCTCGAAGGTGCGGCATTTCGAGTCGCGGTTTCCGACATGGGTGACCATGCCAGTCGGCCATCAGGCCACCTGGCAGGGAGGACGTTCGTATCTGGAAATTCTCACCAAGGACGATGTGGCCCACTTCCGTCGGTCCGAAGGGGGCGGGAAGTTTTTCAACATCGCCAAGTCAGACTACACGGGCCGCTCCTGGTTCTCAGTCGATCGCGTCATCGCCCATGACGGCCCCAAGCCGCCGGAGGACGAACTGCAGCTGCCGCTCCTGCTCGCTGGCGGCGAGGCGGGCGTGGCTGAGTCGCCACAGACGATCGCCGTCCGGTGGGCTGCCGCCTGCATGGCCGCGATCGATGCCTGGCAGCACGGCAAGGCCACGACCGTGCAGGCCGACCTGCTCAACTGGCTGCTTGCCAGCGGCATCCTTCGCAACGACATCCATGAACTGGGCGACTCGATTCCGCTGCTTGTCAACGAGTATCGGCAGATCGAAGAGGGCATCCCGAAGTTTCGGCGAGCGGCCACGATGGCCTCCGAGGGGCCCGGCTTCGATGCGGCCGTGCAGAAGCGGGGCCAGCCGTCGCAGCCCGGCGACATCGCCCCCCGCCGGTATCTCGAGGTGCTCGATCGCGACGCGAGCCATCCCGGCGACGTGCCCGCCCGGCTGCTGCTCGCCGCCCAGATCGCGTCGGCCGACAATCCGCTCACCGCCCGCGTGCTGGTCAACCGCGTCTGGAGCTGGCTCTTCGGCCGCGGCATCGTCGCCACCGTCGACAACTTCGGCGCCACCGGCGAGCAGCCGAGCCACCCCGAGTTGCTCGATCATCTCGCTGCGAGGTTCGTCGCGGAGGACTGGTCGCTGAAGCAGCTGATTCGTGAGATCGTCGGTACGCAGGCCTACCAGAGCGTGAGCGTGCCGCCGCCCGGCGCCATCGAGGCCGATCCCGCGAACCGTCTGCTCACCCACATGCCGCTGCAACGGCTGCGGGCTGAGACCGTCCGTGACTGCCTGCTGTTTGTCTCGGGCCAGCTCGACCAGTCGCTCGAGGGCTACACGGGCCCGGCCGATCTCGGCGGTGGCGGCGGCCCGGGGAACCGTCGACGCGGCGTCTATCAATACCGGAAGCGCGAGGCCCAGGACCACATGATGGTGATGTTCGACGCGCCCGAGGCCGCCCGCACGGTGGGCGGACGGGAATCGACGAACGTGCCGGGACAGTCGCTGCTGCTGCTCAACAATGCGTTCGTGCACGATCAGGCGAAAGCCTGGGCCTTGCGTTCGATTGCCTCGTCACAGGGCATGTCACTCGACCGCCGGCTCTCCCGGCTCTTCTGCGAGGCCCTCGGCCGCGAGCCCAAGCCAGAGGAGCTCGACGCCCTGATGGCATTCCTCGAATCCCAGGCCGATGCCTACAAGCTCGAAGACGCGGCGCTCGCGAGCGACCCGCGGCTCTGGGCCGACATCTGCCACGTGCTCTTCAATGCGAAGGAGTTTTTATATGTTCGCTGACTCCCGCCGCTTCCTCGATCGCCGCGGCTTCCTCGAACAGACCTCGCTTGGGTTTGGCTGGCTGGCCTTCAATGGCCTGCTGGCCGACCGGAGCTTCGCCACGGATCTGAGCCTCGTCTCGCCGCGGGCCGCCGCGAAGGCGGAGCGGGTGGTCTGGTTCTTCATGGACGGCGGTCTCTCGCACATCGACAGCTTCGACCACAAGCCGCGGCTCGTCGCAGAGAACGGTCAGCCGCTGAAGCTCCCTGGCAAGAAGGAAGACATCACCGGCCGCACCACGCCCAACATCATGCAGAGCCCGTGGAAGTTCCGGCCCCATGGCACGTGCGGCAAGATGGTGAGCGACCTCTTTCCACATATCGGCAGCCGCGCCGACGACATCGCCTTTCTCCATGCGGTCACGGGCCCTTCGCCCGACCACGAGAGCGCCATCGGCTTCCTGCACTCGGGCTCGCTCCTGCAGGGGTTTCCCAGCGTCGGGGCCTGGGCCAACTACGGCCTCGGCAGCGACGCCGCCAACCTGCCGGGCTTCGTGGTGATGGGCTCACGGAAGCGGCAGTGCCGCACCAACGGCTTCCTGCCGCCCTCGTTTCAGGCGTCGCAGTTCTTCGGCAGCGGTGCGGAGCCGCTGCCCGACCTCGCACCCCGCGAGGCCGCCCGACAGCTGCAAGACAACAAGCTGCGTGCCGTCCGCCAGCTCGATGGGCTCTTTCTCGGTGCCACGCACGACGATTCGATCATCGAGACCGCGATCGCCAACCACGCGAAGGCCCACGCCATGCAGGACTCGGTCCCCGTGGCGGCGGATCTCAAGGAGGAGTCGGCGGCCACGCTCGCCGCCTATCGTATCGGCGGCAGCGACAAGCAGACGGAATCGTTTGGACGCTACTGCCTCACGGCACGGCGGCTCCTCGAACGCGGCGTGCGGTTCATCGAGATCGTGAAGGATGGCTGGGACCAGCACGACAAGCTCGAGAAGGACCATGCCCGGCATGCGCTCACCGTGGACCAGCCGATCGGCGCCTTCCTCACCGACCTGAAGGACCGCGGGCTGCTCGACTCCACGCTCGTCGTCTTTGCCACCGAGTTTGGCCGCACGCCCAACACCGAACTCTTCGGCAGCGAGCCGGGCCGCGACCACCATCCCTGGGGCTTCACGATCTGGATGGCCGGCGGCGGCGCGAAGGGGGGCACGAGCCACGGCAGCCTCGACGACTACGGTTATTTTCCGGTCGAGGGGGCGGTCGACATCCACGACATCCACGCCACCGTGCTCCACCTCATGGGCATCGACCACAAGCAGCTCACCTACCGTCATTCCGGCCGCGACTTCCGGCTCACCGACGTCCACGGCAGGATCATCACGCCGGTCGTCGCCTGACAGTTCGTGTTGCCACAGTTCGTTTCACCACAGTTTATTTCACTCCTCCTCAAGGCACCGATTCTCCACCCATGAAAAGCTCCCGCCGCCGTTCCACGTCCGCCGCTCGGTCATCTGTTAAGCCTTCCATCCAGCCATCCATCTCTTTGGCCGGCCAGCCTGTCGTCGTCCGCGATTCGGGCCATCAGACGCCCGCCCTCGACCGGGCACTGGCGGTGCTCGAATTCGTCAGCGCCCACCCGGAGGGTGTCACGCGGCAGGAGGTCAAGGAGGGCCTCGGCTTCACGACAAACCTCGTCTTCCGCCTCACGCGGGCGCTGCTGGCCCATGGCTACGTGGAGATCCAGGAGCCGGGCCGCCGCCTCGTGCTCACCCGCAAGATGCTGGCGATGTCGCAGCCGAAGCGGGATGAGCGGAGCCTCGTGCAGATGGCGTATGAGCCGATGCGGTGGCTGCGGGACTTCACGGGTGAATCGGCCCACGTGGGCGTTCGCGTGGAGCAGAACTGCATCGTGCTCGACCGCGTCATCGGCACGCAGCCCTACAAGTGCTACGTCGAGGCCGGCGCGATGGGGCCGCTCCATGCCGCCGCCCCGGGCAAGGTGATGCTCGCCTGGCTGCCGCAGAAGGAGCTCGACGAGTTTCTGGCGGACTATCCCTTCCGTGCCCTCACGGCCACGACGATCACATCCCGTCGCGGCTTCGCCGACCACCTGCGGCTCGTGCGGCAGCGGGGCTACGCGATGGATCTGGGCGAGACGATGGAAGGCCACCACTGCCTCGGCGCTCCGATCTTCGACGCGAATGAAATGCCGATTGCGTCGCTCTGGATCACGGCCCCCGCGCCGCGGCTCTCCGAGGCCGACGGCGAGCGGCTCGCACCGGCGGTGATCCGCGCAGCCCACATGGTGACGGAGGTCCTGCGTTGAGCCGCAGCGGGGCGTGGCAATGTGTGATGGTGTTGGCTGCGGCACTGGCCGCATGCTCGGCCCCGGCGTTTTCCTGCCTGGCCGAGCAGCCCGCCGCGCAGGCCGCCGTTGCTGGCGAAGCTCCAGTGCCGGCCACGCACGTGCTCTCGCACCTCGAATCCTCCTGCCTCGACTGCCACGACGCCGACACGGCCGAGGGCAAACTCGTGATCCCCGCCCTCGGCACCGATCTCTCCGATACGAGCGTCCGCGAGAAGTTCGCCCTCATGCATGACCGCGTGGCGAAGCGACAGATGCCGCCCGATGCCGGCGACCTGGCAGACGACAAGCGGGCCGCGCTTCTTTCCGCGCTTTCGGCCTTCGTCGAGCAGGCCGACCGGGCCGATGTGCAGGCCAACGGACGCGTGCCGCTCCGCCGGCTCAACCGCCGCGAATATGAGCACACGCTCCGCGACATCCTCCTCTTGCCGAATCTCGATATTGGCGACCGGCTGCCCGAGGACCGCACCCGCGACGGCTTCAACAAGTCGGCCGAGGGGCTCGACTTCTCGCGGATCCAACTCGAGGCCGCCCTCGACGCCGCCGAGGTCGCCCTCCGCGCGGCGGTTGCTGACGGCGTCGCACCGCAGCCGCCCGACACGTTCACGGCGATCTCAAAGAACCTCTTCGGCGGCCAGGCCTTCGGCGAGCCGGTGGCACAGTTCTTCGCCAAGGATTCGCAGAAGGTCGATAAGCCGGAGGCCGACGACGCCGAGGTCGAGTGCGCGATCTTCCGCTCCGCCTACTGGCCGTATCACGGCTATCCGCGCGGATTCGTGGCCAAGCGGAGCGGCGTCTACCGCGTGCGGTTCAAGGCCCGCGCGGTGCATCAAATGGAGAACTTCACGCTCGTGCCGGCGCCGCAGCCGGTGCCGATGACCTTCCGGGCCCGCGCGCCCTCCGGGCCCGACGTCTCCGGCGACGTGGGGGCCGTGGGCGGGCTCTTCGATATTGCCGCCGAAGGGGGCGACTACGAGACGACCGTGCTCCTGAAGAAGGGCCAGACGATCGAATACAGCCTGCTCGGCCTGGCCGTGCCGCTCGCGCGAAATGTGAACGGTGGCGAGCCCACCTATCGCTTCCCGCCGCTGCCGCCGGGCGGCCATCCCGGCATCGCCTTCAAGTCGCTCGAGATCACAGGCCCGCTGCCGCCCGATGCCTGGCCGCCCGCATCCCACCAGGTGCTCTTCGACGACCTTCCCTTTCGCGCAGCCCCCGCGGGAGCGTCGCCCGCCGTCGAGGTGCTGGCGAGCGACCCCGAGGCCGATGCACGGCGGCTCTTTCGCCGGTTCGCCGCGTCGGCCCTCGTGAAGCCGCTGCCCGAGGAAGACATCGCGGCCTACGAAGCCCTCATCATCAACGCGGTCCGCGGTGGCACTGGGTTTACGCAGGCGATGCTCGCCGGGTATCGGGCGCTGCTCTGCAGCCCGGAGTTTCTCTATCTGGAAGATCCCCGCAGCCCCGGTGACACAAGCGGCGATAGGGACCTCGTGCCTCTGGCCCAGCGGCTCTCCTATTTCCTCTGGGACACGCGGCCCGACAGCGACCTGATCGCCAAGGCCACCAGCGGCGATCTGGGCCGCCCTGAGGTGCTCCGCGCGGAGGTCGATCGGCTCGTCGACGATCCGAGGTTTTCGCGGTTCATCAGCAACTTCACCGACTACTGGCTCGACCTGCGGAATCTTCGCCGCGACGAGCCCGACATCCGCCTCTATCCCGAATACCGCTTCGACGACTATCTGGTGGAGAGCATGAGCATGGAGACCCGCGCCTTCGTCACGGCGCTCATTCGCGACAACATGCCGGCGGCCGCGATCGTTGACGGCGATTTCCTGTTTGCCAACGACCGGCTCGCGCGGCACTATTCTTTGGAGCCGCTCTCCGGCCACGCCGTCCGCAAGGTGCCCGTGCCGACCGGCAGTCCGCTCGGTGGCCTCCTCACGCAGGCCGCGATCCAAAAGGTGACCGCCAACGGCACGAACACGTCGCCGGTGCTCCGTGGCGCCTGGGTGATGACGCGGCTGCTCGGCCAGCCGCCGCCAAAACCGCCCGAGAGCGTGCCGGCGGTCGAGCCCGACATCCGCGGCGCGAAGACGATCCGCGACCTGCTCGCGCTCCACACGAAAGACGCATCGTGTGCCTCCTGCCACAAGCTCTTCGATCCGGTCGGGTTTGCGCTCGAAAACTTCGACATCTGCGGCGGCTGGCGGGAGCGGTATCGCGGCCTCGAAGAAGGCGATCCCGTCACAGGCATCGACCGGGCCGGCCACGATTTCGCCTATCGGCTCGCGCATCCGGTCGACCCGCAGGGCAGCCTGCCCGACGGCCGAACGTTTTCCGACATCAAGTCGCTGAAGGCGTTGCTGGCCGACTCGCCGCGGCAGCTGGCCAGCAATCTGCTCCATCAATTCACGGCGTATGCCACCGGCGGCCCGGTGCGGTTCTCCGACCGTCGCGACATCGAGGCAATCCTCGATGCCTGCGCTGTCGACGGCTATCGCGTTCGCGATCTCTTGCACGGGTTCGTGGCCAGCGGCATCTTCCGCGGCCGGGAAGGGGAGCAGCCATGACGCATCATGAGAATCGAGTGGATGGAGATCGAGTGCCCGGCCGATGCGGGCTCTCCCGGCGGACGCTGCTGCGCGGGGCCGGCGCCGCGGTGGCCCTGCCGATGCTCGAGGCCCTTGTGCCCGCGCGTGTGGCGCGGGCCGCCCTCGACTCGCCGCCGCAGCGGGCGATCCTGATCTCGAACAACCTCGGCGTGCTGCCGAAGCCTTTTTTTCCTATCGGCACCGGCCGCGACTACCAGCTCTCGCCGTATCTTGAATCGCTCGCCGCGCACCGAGCCGATTTCACTGTGATCAGCGGTCTCTCCCATCCGAATGTCCGCGGCGGCCACTCGACCGAGAACTGCTTCCTCACCGCGGCCCGCAACCCCACTGCCAGCGGCTTCCGCAACACGATCTCGCTCGACCAGTTCGCCGCCGAACAGATCGGCCATCTCACGCGGTTTCCCACGCTCAACCTCGGCGTCAACATCGACAAGGGCAACCGCAGCCTGGCCTGGACCCGCGACGGCGTGCTGATCCCTGCCGAGGACAAGCCCTCGCGGCTCTACGAAAAAATGTTCGTGGGCGGCTCGCCCGCCGAGGTGGCCGCGCAGCTGGAGCGGCTGAAGGAGCGGGGCAGCATCCTCGACGTGCTCGACGACGACGCCCGCCGGCTGTCGCGGCGGATCGGGGCCGCCGACCGCCGCCGGCTCGAACAGTATTTCACGTCGATCCGCGAGCTGGAGGAGCGGCTGCAGGAGGCGGGTGCGTGGGAGCAGCGCCCCAAGCCGTCGGCGTCGGCCGCGGCGCCACTCGACGTGACCGACCGGGCCTATTTCTTCAAGGGCTTCGAGGCGATGCTCACGATGGCTCGCCTGGCGATCGAGAGCGACTCGACGCGGATCGTGACGCTGATGGTCGACGCCTTCGCCACACCCGCCTTCAAGCTCGACGACACCGAGACCACGACCGACGGCTATCACAACCTCTCGCACCACGGGCAGTCGGCTGAAAAGGTTCGTCAGTTGGAAGAGGCCGACCGGCGGCAGATGGAACTGCTCGGCGGCCTGTTCACGGCGCTCGGTGAGCGAAGGGAAGGGGAGCGGCGCTTGCTCGACAGCACGATGGTGCTCTACGGCAGCAACATGGGCGACGCCAACACCCACGACAACACAAACCTGCCGATCCTCGTGGCCGGCGGCGGCTTCCTCCACGGCTCGCACCTGGCCTTCAAGCACGACGACAACACACCGCTTTCGAACCTCTTCGTGACGGTGCTGCAGCGGCTGGGCGTGGCCGCCGACGCGTTCGGATCGAGCACCGGGCCGCTCGCGGGGCTCGAGATGTAGCTGCGCCCCCACAAGAAGTGACCCGCATCTTGCAGATCGGTGAGTCTATATGTAGATTTTTGTCGGAGGGCGGCACTCGAGCCAGAAGTTCTTCCCGGAGGACCGTTTCACGCATTTCATATCTTCGATCAGCCTGATGCGGCCAAGGTCCTCCTACCGGGCTCGGCAGCGGATGGCATTTACGTTGGTCGAGCTCTTGGTGGTGATCGCGATCATTGGCACGCTCGTCGGCCTCTTGCTTCCGGCGGTGCAGGCGGCCCGCGAGGCAGCGCGACGGAGTTCGTGCAGCAACAACCTCAAGCAGCTCGCCATCGCTGCGCTCAACTACGAATCTGCCTATCGGCAGTTTCCGGTCGGCGTGTATCAGGGGGTAGGCCCAACAGGTTACCAATGGCCCGGCACGGCCAATTATCGTCGAACGTCATTCTGCCTTTTCATCTATCCGTTCATCGAGATGCAGGCCGCGTATGACCTCTACGACAAGACATCTCAGGCTCAGGGGTTCTTTCGCGGTTATCTCAGTGATGCGAACTCAATCAAGGCGAAGAAGACGGCCTGTTCGCAGTGGCAGTGCCCCAGCGACCGCGAGGCGGTGATCGACGATTCCCTCTGGGGTGCTGGCACGGGAGCCATCAAGGGCAACTACGGCCTGAACTGGGGCCGCAATACCTGGTCCAGCCAAGGCTCTGCCTCACCCTTTCGCAATGCCTACGGCGGGAAGCCGAAGGACATTCTCGATGGCACCGGCAAGACCTTGATGATGATGGAGATGCTCAAGCCGGAGACGCTCTCGAAGGAGTACCGTGCCTGGCTCTGGAGCGACGAGTGCGACGCCTACGCGCTGATGACCCGCGTGCAGCCCAACAGCAGTGATGCGGATCGTACCAAGGATTTCTGCGTGAACGAGCCGGGCCGGCTGCCGTGCACGATCGTAGCGGCGGGCAGCCAGAGCGTCGCCTCCCGCAGCATGCACGCTGGCGGTGTGAACGTGAGCCTCTGTGACGGCGCCGTGCGGTTCATCAGCGATACGGTAGATCTCACAACCTGGCAGAGTCTCTCCGGCATGGCCGACGGCTCAACGGTCGGGGAATACTGACATGAAGCACAAAAAAAGGTGCCAGCCACCAAATCTGGGCAATCTGCCAGCACAACCTTCGCAGGTTGCCTGTATTTGGTGGCTGGCACCTTTTCTGCTTCTCGCTGTTGCAGGGTGTGGTTCCGGTGGGCCGCCCCGGCTGCGTGTCGTGGGAGCTGTCACGCTCGATGGCCAACCGCTCGCCGATGGAGCGATCAGCTTCCTGCCCGCGGGCAAGGGCGTCGCAGCCGGGGCGACGATCGCCGGCGGCCGCTACGTCGTCGACGGAGCAAGAGGTCCGACGCCCGGGGAGTATCGCGTGGAAATCCGCGCTTCGGCCCCGAGCGGCAAGCAGGTGAAGGATTCGTTTGGACAAGCGTCGATCGCCGAGATGGAGAGCATCATTCCGACCCGCTACAACGACAAAACGACGCTGCGGGTCGAGATCACGGCCTCCGGCCCCAACCAGTTTGACTATAGCCTGTCGACCTCACCCGAGTGAAAAAGGTGGCTGTCACAGTCCTGTGCGGCAGGACATGTGCTGCCCCCAGTGGCGGCAAGTTTTTAACTTGTCCGTGTCCCTGGCATCGATTCCACAAGTTAAAAACTCGTGGCCACAGATCGAACTCCTTCGGTCTCGTCCCTCATGCCGAAGTGAAAAAGGTGACTGTCACCTTTTAATGGCACATGTGGTCTTGGCGCATGTGGTCTCGGCGTAGCGGAGTGTGTAGTCTGATGTGACTCCTCCCGTCCACGCCAAGAGTCCACGCGAAGAGCCGCCCTTCGCTGGGCTGCCGTGCGTTTCCCGCAGAACGATCTTCATGCCTGACGGACTGCAACAAATCCCGCAGCGCACGACCAGACGCAGGACCTTGCTGGGGCTGGCGATCGCTCTGGCTCTGTTGACAGGGTGGGCAGTCTGGCGGTTCGGAGGACGCAGCGAGGATCCGCGCATCACGGAGATTCGGACGCTGCAACGTGAGTTGGCGGCGAAGTATCCTCCGGGGCAGGTGATCAGCGGGCCCGAGGACGCGGCGGCAAGGGTCGCGGCGATTGGGCAGGTGATGGCGAAGGTGCAGCAACTGCCACCGGAGCTTCGCCCGCAGGCCATGCGGGTCGGTCAGGACACGTTTCGGAAAATGATGGACGGCAAGGTGTCGACATACTTCTCACTCCCCGCGGAGAAGCGGCAGGATTTTCTGGATCAGGAAATCAGGCAGATGGAGTTCATGCGGAAGGCTTTCGAGGCGGGGCAGGCAGTGGCTGCTTTTTTTGGCGGTGGCCGGAGTAAATCGGATGACGGAAAACGCGGCGATGGAGTCGGGCCACGGCCACCCTTCGGCCCCCCCGGTGGTTCCGAGGAGGATCGAAACAGATTTCGAAAGCAAATGATCGACAGCACCACGCCCGAGCAGCGGGCCCGCTTCGTGGAGTACATCGGTGCGATCGAACGGCGTCGTGGGCAGCTGGGTCTGCCAGCCATGCCTCCGCCGCCGTAGTGAAAAAGGTGCCAGCCACCAAATCTGGGGAATCTGCCAGCACAACCTCCCCATGCTGCCTGTTTTTGGTGCCAGGCACCGTTTTGCCGGTCAGGTGCGGAGCGTGGACATCCCGCCATCGACCCCGAACACCTGTCCCGTCATCCAGCCGCTCTCCGCCGAGAGCAGAAATCGCGCGAGCGACGCGACGTCGGCCGGCTCGCCGATCCGCTTCAGCGGATAGCGGGCCGCGAGTGCCTCACGCTTGTCGGGAGACGAGAGTAGTTTTGCGGCGAGCGGCGTGTCGATGAGCGCCGGCGCGATCGCGTTGACGCGGACCTTCGGTGCCCACTCCGCGGCCAGTGATCGCGTCAGGCCTTCCACCGCACCCTTCGCTGCCGCCACCGATGCGTGCATCTGCATGCCCTGACCCACCGCGACCGTGCTGAACAGCACCACGCTCGCGGTCCCACCATCAGGGCCCTTCAGTCGCGGCTGACAGGCCTGCAGGAACCGCACGGCGCCGACGAGATTGAGTTCGAGATCCTGGCGAAAGTCGGCGGGCTGCAGGCTACGGAACGACCGCAGGTTGATGCTGCCGGGGCAGTAGACCGCCCCGTGGATCTCCTCCGGAAGCTCCGGCAGCGGACCTTCGGCATCGGCGAAGTCACACGGCAGATGGTGGATGCTGGCGGCAGACGGCAGATCGCCGCTCGTTCGAGACCAGACATCGATCCGATCGGCGGTTGGGGCAAGCATCCGCACGAGTTCCAGGCCGATGCCGTGACTCCCGCCCGCGATGACGTAGGTTCCAGACATATTGAGGTACCTCCACCAGCAGTGTAGGCGGCTGCGAAAAAGGCGACAGCCACCTGTTTCGCTCAGGCAAACAGTTTCGCCGCATCGACGCAGAAACGGCAGGCGTCGCATATGTCGATGGAGAGCGACCTGGGGTCGCCCGCAGCCAGCCGGTCTTCGTAGCGGTGATCGGGGCCGAGGCAGAGGGCCTGCATCCGGTTGGTCTCCGGATCGACAACCAGATACCACCTCACGCCCTGCTCACGGTACAAATCCAGCTTGAAGCTCAAGTCACGGTCGCGGGTTGCCTCAGAAAGGATTTCGACCACCAAGGCTGGCACTTTTACGACGTGCTGCTCAGGCTCCAGCCCGCAGACGACGATCACATCTGGCCGCAGCACGGTGTCACGCGAGACGATCCAGTCGATCTCGACGAGCACTGTCGCATGGCAGCCAGCCGAGTCGATGGCCGTCTGCAGAGCGGCAACCGTTCGTGCCAAGAGCTTCGCATGCCGGCCGAATGGGCTGGGTGACATGGCGACAGCAACGCCATGCCATAGCTCCCACTGGCCTTCCCAGTGAGCATAGTCATCCACCGTGTAATGCGGCTGATAGCGGGGCGCTGTGCTCATAACGCCATCATACACACTGGAAAAAGAAGAGTGAAAAAGGTGGCTGTCACCTTTTTTCGGCCAGTTCCACGCAGAGCAGTTCGTTGTCGCCGCGGATGAACATGCGCGTGCCGACGAATGCCGGATGAGAAAATACCGGAGTGTTTTTTTCGCCATGAGCAGCTTCGAATACTGCGAGCGTTGTCGGCTCCCGTCGGCCCGGCACGACGTCGTGCATCACAAGCTGCCCGTCGTTTCCGATCACGAGCACGCTCGCCGGCCCCGCCACCGCGGCTGCGTAGGTTTCAAACGGGCCGCTTTGCGGTGCACCCGCTTCGGCCAGCCCCCGGGATGTGCAGTCCAATACGAACAGCTTTTCCTGCGCACAGAACATGCGGCGGCCGTGCATGACGGGCGTTGCCATGTCCGGGGCCGGGTCGCGTCGCTGCCCGAGGGGCTTGGGATCGATCGTGCCGTCGGCGCGAAAGGCATGGAGACGGGTGCCGTTCATCTCCGTCGCCACGAGCAGACGCGGGACGGTGTCCCTCACGAGCACCGGCGTGGGCACGTTGAAGTCTCCTGTCACCTCCGGCGCGAGCGACCAGAGCCGCTTACCCGTGACCGGATCCCAGCCACCGAGTGTGGCATTGTCGTAGCCGATGACCTGGCGGATGCCACTGACG
>JAPLNQ010000128.1:26091-38667 GCA_026401075.1 Planctomycetia bacterium | reverse complement strand
GGGGCTGCCCATGTCCCGAGAGCCGGCGTTGCTGACTAGCGCAGGCAGGATGCCGGAGCGCAGTCAGCATCGAGTGAGCGAAGGCCATGGATGGCCGTAGCGAACGTCCGGCGACGGGGCATGGGCAGCCCCGAACCGCGGCCAGCTTTCGGTTCCGGGTTGCGGCCGGGAGGTCGCAGTCGGGTACCATACCCCCCATGAGCAACGAAACCCTCTGGGCACCCTGGCGGCTGGGATACGTGCAGGGGCATGACAAGGGCACTCCATCGGAACCGGTTGAGCCCGCCCGCTGGCGCGACGGAGCCGCCCACCACTGCTTTCTCTGCCGTGCGGCAGCGGCAGATGCGGTGCACGACGCTGCCCTGGGCGTGGTCGCACGCACGTGCTCGAGCGTGGTCGTCACCAACCGTTTCCCCTACTCCAACGGCCACCTGCTGGTCGCCCCGCTCGACCACCGAGCCGCGCTCGCCGATCTGTCCGCGGAGCAGCTCCTCGATCTGCAGGAGTGCATCGTGAGCTGGTGTGGTGTGATGGAGCGGTCAATGCAGGCCCACGGGTTTAATATCGGCCTGAACCTCGGAGCGGTCGCCGGCGCGGGGCTGCCGGGCCACCTGCAGTGGCACATCGTGCCGCGCTGGCCGGGCGACGTAAACTTCATGCCGACGACGGCGGGCGTGCGGGTGCTGCCACAGTCGCTCGACGCGGTGCGCGAGCAGCTCGTGCAGGCGGCCGCGTCGCTATCCCACCATTCGCCGACGCCCACCTGACGGATCGTCACCATGACAACCCGCCGCCCCGATGACGAACGTGCCGCGCCACCCGACTGGCAGCGACGGGAGTCCCTCCTGCTCGCCCCGTGGGCAATGCATGCGGCCGACTCGGCCGGCAGGGTGCACGACGAACTACCCCATGCGTTTCGCAGCCCCTACCAACGCGATCGTGATCGCATCGTTCACTCGGCCGCCTTCCGCCGGCTCGCCCACAAGACTCAGGTCTTCACCGGCTACCATGGAGACTATCACCGCAGCCGCCTCACGCACACGCTGGAGGTGACGAGCATCGCCCGAACGCTCGCCCGGGCGCTGGCTCTCAACGAAGACCTGGTCGAGACGCTGGCCTTGGCCCACGACATCGGCCATCCGCCCTTGGGGCATGCCGGCGAGGACACGCTCGCCGAACTGCTGACTGACGAAGGCGGTTTCAACCACAACGCGCAAGCACTCCGCATTGTGGAGCTTCTGGAGATCCGTTACCCACATTTCCCGGGCCTGAATCTCTCCCGCGAGGTGCTCGACGCCCAAGCCACGCGGAAGAAGGACGGCACGGCACCGGCGCCGCTGCTCGAGGCGCAAGTCGTTGATGCCGCCGACTCAATCGCCTACGACACCCACGACGCCGACGATGCCGTCGAACTGGGGCTCGTCACCATGGACGAGCTCCTGGAGATCCCGCTCATGGCCGACGCCGCCAACCGCGCCCGCGATCGCTACGGCCCGCTCGCCGGCGCGGAACTGCGGCGCGCGGCGCTCCACGAGGTGGTGGAATTCGAGGTGGCGGAACTGGTGACGCGGAGCCGGGCCGCCATCGCAGCCCTGGGGATCGAATCGGTGGCGGAGGTCCGGGAGGTGTTCCGCGGCCAGGGCGGCATGCCGGGCGTGCGGATCGTGGCCCACACGCCAGCCATTGCCGCCGGCAAACGCGCCCTGGAGCAGTTTCTCTTCCAGCGGGTCTATCGCAGTGACCGGGTGCTGACGGTCCGGGTGCCGGCGCAACGGAAACTGACACGACTATTCGACTGGTATTGCCTCCACTCCGACGAAATGCCGCCGAGCTTTCGCGGCCGCGTCGAGCAATTTGGCGTGCGGCGGAGCGTGGCCGACTACATCGCCGGCATGACCGACCGTTTTCTCGACCGCGATCACGACCTGCGCATCGGCCCGGGCTGATAACCGCTGGTAGCCCGAAAGAGGGGTATTGTGTTAGGCTGTATGATGGCCCTGACACGTGATCACCCCGCTTCCCTTCCTCCCAAAATTGCCCCGGATCATGGCTCTCGTCGTACTTCGGTTGATCTTCGTGATGGTCTCCGTGGGGATCGCCGTCCTCATGTTCAACTCGGCGCCCATGCGGGAGGCCGCCCAATGGCTGCCGTGGGCCGTGCTCGCCGGCATGGTGGTGCTGCCGTTGGCGGTCATCGGCATCGACGCATCGCTGCGCCGTAAGGAACTGACGGTCATCACGTCGATCTACTTCGGACTGCTGATCGGCGTGTTTCTGACCTACGTGGCCATCCTCGCCCTCACTCCCCTGCTCGCCGCGGTGCCAGCGACGCCATTGCTGGGATGGCTGCCTTCGATTCTAGGCATGATCCTCTGCTACATCTGTACGAGCCTGCTTCTGCAGACGCGGGACGACTTCCGCTTCATCATCCCCTACGTCGAGTTCGCCCGCGACGTGAAGGGGCTCCGCCCCAACGTGCTCGACGCGAGCACGATCATCGACGGCCGAATCGCCGACCTCGCCGAATCGGGACTCTTCCAGAGCCGGTTCGTCGTGCCGTCGTTCGTTGTCGACGAACTGCAGGAGGGGGCGGAATCCGCCGACAAGTTCCGCCGCATCCGCGGCCGGCGGGGCCTCGACGTGCTGGCCCGCCTCCGCTCGGGGAAGGCGATCGAGTTGGAGGTGGTGCCTTCCCGCAACGATGACGATCTCGACGCGACCACCGAATCGCGGGTGGTGGGCATGGCCGCCGATCTTGCCGGACGGATCGTGACAGCCGACCCCAACGTCATGAAGATCGCGGGCGTGCGGAGCGTGCAGGCGATCAACATCAACGATCTGGCGCTCGCCCTGCGGCCGGTGTTTGTGCCGGGCGACCTGCTCGACGTGCGTATGGTGAAGCCGGGTGAGGAGCCCGGTCAGGGCGTGGGCTATCTCGAAGACGGCACGATGGTGGTGGTGGAACAGGGCCGCGACCAGATCGGTCGCACGATCCACGTGAGCGTGACGAGCACCCTGCAGACCACCGCCGGCAGGCTCGTGTTCGCCCGGCCCGAGATGGGCCGCGAGTGAAATCCTGATCCCCCGGCTCACGCCGGGGGCTTGTATCACGCCCTCGTACAAGCCCTGAGCGCAAGCGACGGGATCTGGCCTCACGCCGGGGGCTTCTATTTGGCCAGGCGGTTGAGCGTGTACCAGCCGGTGTCGTGCAGGAGCGGCAGGCCGGCCGCGCTCCGAATCCCGGCCGCTTTCAGTTCGTGGATCACGCCCTCGCGGAGGTTGCCCAGCGTGAGCCGCACCCGTCGGCCATCGGCGGTCGGCTCCGCCTTCTCGACGACGCATGGTTCCTCGTCGACGACAGGGCTGCCGTAGCTCGACTGGTAGATGTAGGTGAATCCCTTGGCCACGTAGCTCGCCGGGTTGGCCGCCGTCTGCGGATCGACCGGCTCGGTAAACTCCAGTTCGAACCCGCCGGGCACGGCCCGCATGGCGAGGATCTCGAACGGCGTCTTACCCGTCCATGTCAGGTGTTCGAGCGCGAAGTCGCCCGCGCCACGTGAGCCCCAGCCGCGGTTCGTGCCGCCAACATAGAGCGAGCCATCGGGAGCGAACTGCAGCGCCAGCGACCCGCTCCTGAAGCCCTCGCGAAACTTGAGACAGGCTCCCTGCATCACCCCGTCGATCGTCTCGAGAAAGCACCGCATCACGATCGAATGCGACTGGTCGGTCACGAACATCTGCCCGGCAAACGGCCCGAACTTTCCGGCGGTGGTATCGCAGGCCACGCCGCCGGCGCTCTTGCCCATCGTGTCGTAGGGCAACACCACGGCGGGGGGCCGCAGCCGTGGAATCCGCTGCACCTCCGCGGCCCAGCGACTGCCACTCTTCGGCTCCTCGGGCTTCTCCAGGTCTGGTGCGAGTTCATACCACTTGAACCCGCCCGGATGGCCGACGAAGTCGCCGGGCACGAGATGCTTGAGCGAGCAGGCGCCGTTCCACGGCCCCTGGTTGTCGGTGTAGAGCACGTTGCCATCGCCGTCGAAGCCGCTGCCACCGGGCGACCGCACGCCGGAGGTCGTGGGGATCATGCGGCCGTCGGGTGCGACGCGGACGGCCCAGCCACGAAAGGGCACCTTGCTGTCGAAGCTGCCGGTCAGGCAGAGAACGATCCAGAGATTGCCGTCGCGGTCGAACTTCGAGCCAAAGGCATATTCGTGGTAGTCGCCCGACACGCCCCAGCCGTCGCTCACAGTCTCGTAGTCGTCGGCCACGCCATCGCCGCTGGTATCGCGGAGCCGGCTCACCTCCGGCCGCTGCGTCACGTAGAGCCAGCCGTCCCGCCAGGCGAGGCCGAGCACCTCGTGCAGGCCGTGGGCAAACCGCTGCCACCGCGGTTTCCCGGCAGCGAGATCGCTCACCATCCAGACTTCTCCGCGGCGGCTGGCGACGGCGAGCCTGCCATCGGGAATCCATTCGAGCGCCCCCACCTCCAGGTGTGCCTCGGCGGGAATTTCAACTGCATCGATCGCGTAGAAGTCTTTTTCCTGCGGCTTCGCCGGCGGCTCGGCGGCGGTTGCCACGGTGGCCCATGCGATCCCCAAGCACAGGCCGGCAAGCATCGATTGCACCATTGGTCTCACCATGCGTCTCACCACGAAAGTTCCTCCACGAATTCGGCCTCATTCCCTGGGTTCCACACGATTCTTCGGCGAATCTCCGTCTTGCCGTCAGCGGTGCGGCTGGCAGCCGGCCCGATGCCCGCGCCACTCACCCGCACCCGCCACGTGTCGTCGATCCGCAGCCACTCGCTGTCGCCCTCGTCGACTTTGCTCGCGACCGCCACACGGAAAAACACCTCGCCGGCGGCCGGCCGACCGGCCAGCCGGATCGTGCGGCGCACCATCGTCTTCCCGTCCACGACGACCGGCTCGATCGCCTCGCTGATCCGCATGCCGCCATTCGACCAGTTGAAGGTGGGCCGCCCCTGCGTATCGAGTGAGTATCCACGAAACCGCACGCCATCACCCTGTCCACCGGCTGGCTGACCACGCTGCGCCGCCACCGGCCAGGGCGACTCGGGGCTGCCGAGCACGGCGATCGATGGTGCCGCATCGGGCGTGAAGATGCCGTCGCCGAGCGGCGACTGAAATCCCTGCCCACGGCCGGTCCAGTGCTTGCCCGCGTCGATGAACGCTCCACGCCACACGAGCGCCAGCCGCATCTGGTCGGCATCCCAGGCCACGTGCACTTTGTCGGGAAAGCCCACGGCGATCGCCCGGGGCCCCGCCCCTTCAATGAAGTTGCGATAGATGATGGGCCGATCGGCGGGCACCAGTTCAATCGGATTGGCGCTGGCCCCGATGGGAGGCCGCGGCTTCGCGCCGGCGAGATACCGCCACACTCCCTCGATCTGACCGGCCGCGGTGCCGTCGAGCACATCGGAATAAAACGTCTTGCCCTCGGGCCAGGCGGCCGGCATCCGCGTGCCCGGCCGAAACTGCTGCGGGTTGGCCACGTAGGCGAGGAACCACTCGTGCCGTAGCCGGTGCGGCATCCGCACCATGTCGATCACGCCGAGGCTCTGCCCCTTGTCACCACCGAACGAATGGCACTTGATGCATCCCAGCGACTTCGATCCCACGAGCCCACGCCCCTGCTCTTCGATCTCGACCACGGCATGGCCGGCGAGTGCGGGCACGGGCACCGGCGTCTTCGCATCCTCGGCGAGGAGTTTCGCGAGCGGCTCGGCCACTTTCGCATCCCACCTCGGCATCAGCGTGTGCATATAGGCACCACGATCCCTGCCCCCTTCGACGAGCACCTCACGGAGAAACCCGGCGGTGAGTTTGTCACCGACGCCGGTGAGCGTGGGGGGCAGGCGACCCTCGTCGCCAAGTTCCTGCACAACGCTCGTGAAGAGGGCATCGCGGGCGGCGTCCTTGAGGATCGGTTCACCGTCGTCGTCCGTGGTGGCGACCGCCGGAATCGTTCCACCGCGGCCGTCGCGATTGTGGCAGGCGTAGCAGTTGAGGGACGTGAGCGTGCGGTCGATGGTCTGCTTGGGGGCGGGCGCAGACTCAGCCTCCGGCGACGCAAGCCAGCGGATCGCCGCCGTGACCGCCGCCCGCTGGGCATCGTCGAGCGAATAGTGCGGCGCTCCCTTCCGCGCGACCGCGGCAAGGCAGCCGCCATTCAGCGTCATGAGTTCCGCGAGCGGCTTTGGTTGCGCAGCCGACTCGATCCGTTTGCCGTCGGAGGCCTTGAGTTCGTGGCAGCTGGCACAGCCCACGGCGGCAAACGCCGTCCGTCCTTCGTCGACGAGCGTCGGATCGGCATTGAATGCCGACGCCGGCGCAGCCGTCGGTGCCCTCGCCTCGCCGAGCAGGCTGACGACGACGTGCCGGCGGTCGTGGTCCTTCAGCGACAGGGCCGGCATGCGGCTGGATGGACGGCTCTGCAACGGATTTTTCAGAAACTCGTCGAGCGCCCGCGGCGACCATTTCTTGTCGAGATCGACCAGCGGCATCTGGTCGGGCAAGAGCGTCGCACCGTTCGTGCGAGAGCCATGGCAGACGGCGCAGCCGGCCCGTTCGTAAATCTTCAGCCCTTCCGCAGCATTCGCCTTCGCCGCCTCTGTGAGCGCGCCATCGTCGAAGGCTCCCGTCGCGGCAAGAAAGTGGGCGATCGCCGTCGCGGTGCGATCGCGTTCGGTGTCCGAGAGGCCCGCGAGCGCATGCGGCATCGTTGTGCCCGGCTTCGCGGCCTGAGGCGTCTTCAGATACTCGACGAGCCACTCGGGCCTGAGCCGCTCGCCGATTTTGTCGAGCAAAGGCCCCTGCTTGGGCATCAGGTGCGCGGCCTGCTCCTTGCCGGCGGCGTGGCAGTTCACGCAGCCGAGTTCGCCGAGCAGCAGGAGACCGCTCTCGATGGCTGCCGCGGGATCGCTCGCCGACCGGCCATACCGTTCGAAGCCGGGCACGACCGGCGCGGCAGCCCTCACGCTGCGCGGCACACAGAGCGCCAGCAACACGGCCCCGAAAAAAAGCAGCCTCATGCTCATGCAACGACCCTTGGTAATAGAACCAATCGCGACTCGCACGATGTGCATGATAGCTTCACCTCGGTAGACTTTCGCCCATGAACAACACCTGTTTTGTCGTCCTCGTGGCCACGCTGGCCGTGTTCCTCGGGGACTGGTCCCTGTTCGCCGCGGAGCCCGCGACGCGGCCGAACGTCCTCTTCATCCTCTGCGACGACCTCCGGCCCGATGCCGTGGGCTGTTACGGCTCGAAGCACATGAAGACGCCCCACATCGACCGCCTCGCCGCCGGTGGCGTGCGGTTCACGAACGGCTTCTGCACGACGTCGCTCTGCTCGCCCAGCCGCGCGAGCATTCTCACCGGTCTCTACGCCCATGCCCATGGGGTCCGCAACAACTTCACCGAACTCCCCCCCGCCCTGCCCCACTGGCCCGGCCGGCTGCGCGAGCAGGGCTACGCGACGGGATACTGCGGCAAGTGGCACATGGGTGAGGACAACGACTCCCCACGCCCCGGCTTCGACTGGTTCGTGAGCCACAAGGGACAGGGCAAATACTTCGACACCGAGTGGAACGTCAACGGTGAGCACCGCGAAACACCCAAGGGCTACTACACGACCGTGGTCACCGACTACGCCGTCGACTGGCTGGCCAAGCAGCCGGCCGGAAAACCCTGGGCCCTCTGCCTCGGCCACAAGGCCCCGCACTCCTTCTATTTCCCGGAGGAGAAATACAAGCACGCGTTCGACGACGTCCCCGTTCGCTATCCGCAGACCGCTTTTCACCTCGACGGGCAGCCCGACTGGATCCGGCAGCGGCTGCCCACGTGGCACGGTATCTACGGCCCGCTCTTCGAATGGCGGAAGCAGTTTCCTGACACGCGGCCCGAGGGCGTGAGGGACTTCGAGAACATGGTGCACGCCTACTGGGGCACTGTCCTGAGCGTCGACGACAGCGTGGGCCGGCTTGTGCAGCTGCTCAAGTCACGGGGCGAACTCGAAAACACGCTCATCATCTTCATGGGCGACAACGGCCTGCTCGAAGGCGAGCATGGCATGGTCGACAAGCGGACGATGCACGAGCCGAGCATCCGGATTCCGATCATTGCCCGTGGTCCGGGGTTGCCCGCTGGGAAGGTGGTGGAGCGGCAGGTGGTCACGGAAGACATCGCCCCGAGCGTGCTCGACCTCTGCGGGGCGCCCGCACTCGAAAAGGCCCACGGCCGCTCGTGGAAGGCGGTCTGCAACCAGGGCGATCCCGACTGGCGCACCGCCTGGCTCTACGAATACAACTACGAGAAACAGTTTCCCTACACGCCCAACATCCGCGGCATCCGCACCGAACGCTTCAAGTTCGTGCACTATCCACATGGTGACGGCACGGCCGACCGCCATCTGCCGGAGATGTACGACCTTGCCGACGACCCCGATGAACGGAACAATCTGGCCGTCGATCCAGCCCATGCGGCGACGCGGGCGGACCTCGAGCAGCGGCTGGCCGCCTTGCTGACGTCTTTCGGACTCACGCCCGAAAAAGACACGATGCCGCTCGACGAGGGCATCACGTCGGCACTGCCCGACCAGAAGATTCGCTGAAGCGAACGGATTCCCTCGCTCGCGCGTCGGGCTTGCATGGGAGCCCGCCTCCATCCAAGCCCGCCTCCATCCAAGCCCGCCTCCATCCAAGCCCGCAGCGCAAGCAAGGGAAACCAGGCGGCACGCCCCCCTACAACCCGCGGCCACGGAGCCAGTCGAGCGCCCGGTTGGGCCAGTCCGACGTGCCGGCGGCGTTGTCGCGCTTCTGCATCCCAAAGCCGTGGCCACCCGCTTCATAAATGTGGAGTTCGGCCGGCACCTTCGCCTCCAAGAGCGCAAGATAGAGAGCCGCCGCCGACTGCGGCAGCGATGCCGGATCATTCGACGCCTGCGCGATGAACATCGGCGGCGTGCCGGCATCGATCGTCACATCGGATCGCACGCCCTTGCCGTCAGGTCCACCCACCTTCCACGGATAGATGAGCACCACTGCATCGGGCCGCGCCGATCCCGCGGCCGCGGCCGGATCGAAGCGGGGCGGGTTGGCCGCGGCCACGAGCGCCGTCTGGCCACCGGCAGAAAATCCGAGCAGGGCAATCTTCTGAGGATCGAGATGGTATTCGTCCGCGCGGCGACGGACCTCGTGCACGGCCTTCTGCGCATCGAGCACGGGGCCAGCGTTGGGATTCTCGAACTTGTTCGTCGGCACGCGATGGAGCAGCAGAAACGCCACGAACCCACGCTCGCTGAACCAGCGGCAGATATCCGAACCCTCGTGCTGGTCAGCCAGAATGCCGAAGCCGCCACCGGGGATGACGATCACGGCACTGCGAAGCTTCGCCGGATCGGCCCGCGGGATGTCGTAGACAACGAGCCTCGGGTTCGAGACGTTCGACCGCCGCGAGATGCCGTCCTTGCCGATCTCCACCTTCTCAGCCGGCTCGGCCGGCACGCGGAGCTCGGGCACTCCCTCGGGCCAGAGAGGAATCTCACGCGGCTCGGCCGCCGAGATGATCGTGCAGCCCAGCAGAATGATCGCGCATGCGACACTTGAAACAGCGTTCATCGGAGAATCTCCCAGAGAGCCGGTGACGAGGAATAAAAAACCGCTCAGACTTCCCAGCCGCGGCGATACTGCCGCCGGAGCATGGAGTTGACGTCGCCGCGGCTGCTCTTCATGGCGGCCGCGTCCCAGTCAAACTCGCCCTGCACCCGGTAGGCAATGTTGGCCAGGAGCACGCTCTCCGACAGCGGCCCCGTGGAGTCGAAGTTGCACGTGGCAGGCGTGCCGCCGCGACAGGCGTCGAGCCACTCCCGATGAAAGCCCGGCGACTTGGGGATCGTCTGCTTGGGGCCCTCGTAGCCGGTGAATTTCTCGGCGGGCAGAAGCGACCAGGCATCGAACCCGCAGATGAGCATCCCCTCGGTGCCGATGAAGAGCGTGTTCTTCTTTTCAGCGAGCTCCCGGTCGATGCCTCGTTCCGCAAGCACCGGCGGCAGTCCCTGATACCAGTGCACGCTCACCGCCGGCCATGACTTTCCGTCCGCCCCCTTGCGTGCCGGGAAGTCGAGCCGGCTCGCAAGCGATTTCGGTGTCCGCTTGGAGTCGGGCTCAGGCCCACTGCCGCTGACATGCACCGGATGCGCGAGGTCGAGCGCCCAGAACGGAATGTCGAGGATGTGGCAGCCCCAGTTGCCGGTCTCGCCGGTGCCAAACTCCCACCAGAACCGCCAGTCGTAGGGCGCGAAGCCCTTCGTGTAGGGCCGCTCGGCCACGGGCCCAAGCCAGAGATCCCAGTCGAGCCCGGCGGGCACCGGCTGCATCTCGCCCGCCGTGTCGGGCATGTCAGGCATGTTGGGCATTCCCCGGGAGCTGGCGATCCACGAGTGCACCTCTTTGATCGTGCCGAGCAGGCCCGACTTCACGATCTCGACGCCGTCGCGAAGGCCCTTAAGCGCATGCCGCTGCGACCCGAGCTGCGTGGCGAGGCCTTTCTTGCGGGCAGCCTCCGTCAGCCTCCGCACCTCCTCCACCTCGTGGGCGAGTGGCTTCTCGAGATAAACGTGCTTGCCGCGTTCCATCGCCCACCAAGCGGGATGGAAGTGCGTGTGGTCGGGGGTGCTGATCACGACCGCGTCGATCTGCTTCTCGAGAGCGTCGAACATCGTGCGGAAGTCGGTGAACTTGGTCGCCCCGGGGTGCTGCTCGTAAGCCTTGCCGGCCCGCACGTCGTCAACGTCGCAGAGTGCCACGATATTTTGGCTACTGACCCCTTTGAGATTCGGCACGCCCTGGCCGCCAAGGCCGACGACGGCGATGTTGAGTTTGTCGGAAGGGCCTTCGGCCGGCGCGTCACCGTAGCCGTGTGTGGCGAAGAATCCGGGGCCGACGGCCGCAGCCGCCGCCGCCGTGACGGTGGCAGCGCCGACGGTGAACGTACGGCGGGAGACTGTGGCTGAAGATTGACGAGCGCGTTGAGTCATGGCGTCAGAATCCATCGTCGTAAGACTGGGAAAACAGGCCAGTATCATCTAACTGAGGCCACACGGCAAAACATGTTCGGGCAACGGCTGCGGCACGTGTCGCTGGCTCACTCGCCTCCCTCGCAAACCCTAATCCCTTCAGGAAATGGTACTTAGCGGCAGTCTACGGACCGGTATCGTCGATCGATGGGCGTGGGTAGAATTGGATCATCTTGGTTGCACGCCCGCCCGTTTGCCCACCTGATCGCTGGTCGCCATGCCCGGTATCCGAAAGACATTTTGGACCGCCCTCGGCTGCGCCGGATGGCTCGCATGCGGTGTGCTGTCCGCATCGCCGCTGGCCGCTGAGGACCACCCCGGGCTCGCCATCTACCGCGAGCACTGCGGCCGCTGCCATGGCGATGCCGGCGCTGGCACGCCGGACGTGCCCGAGCCGCTCGTCGGCGACCGTTCGGTCAACCAGCTCGCTGCCTACATCCACGAGACGATGCCCGAGGACGATCCGTCGAAAGTCACCGGCGACGCCGCACGGCAGGTGGCCGAATACATCCACGCCGCCTTCTATTCGGCCGTGGCCCGCGATCGCAACCGGCCTGCCCGCGTAGAGCTCTCCCGGCTCACGGTCCGGCAATACCAAAACACCGCCGCCGACCTGTTCGCCAGCTTCCGCAACCGCGGCCCGGGCATCGACAGCCGCCGTGGCCTGCGGGCCGAGTATTTCCACACTCGCGACTTCAACCGCCAGACGGGCCTCGTCTACGAGCAGATCGATCCGCAGGTGGACTTCGATTTCGGCCTCGAAGGGCCCGACCCGGAACGGTTCCAGCCCAACCGCTTCGCGATCCGCTGGACCGGTTCAATCGTGCCACCGGAGACTGGCGTCTACGAGATCGTGATCCGCACGGCGCACTCCGCGAAGCTCGCCCTCAACACAGCCTGGTACGAGCAGCCGCTCATCGATGCCTACGTGAAGTCGGGCAACGACACGGAATACAGGGCGAACATCCTGCTCCTCGGTGGCCGCAGCTATCCGTTGCGGCTGGAATTTTCGAAGGCCAACCAGGGCGTCGACAAGAAGGACGAGCCTTTCAAACATGCCTCGATGCAGCTGCTCTGGAGGCCGCCGCACGGCGTGCTCGAGCCGGTGCCCGAGCGGTGCCTGATCCCGCACGACAGCCCCGAGGTGTTCGTGGTGAAGACACCCTTCCCCCCCGACGACAAGTCGATCGGCTACGAGCGGGGCACGAGCGTGTCGCAGGAATGGTTTGCTGCGGCCACCTCTGCCAGCGTGGAGATCGCCGACTACGCGATCGACCACATCGAGCACCTGGCCCACACGAAGCGCGACAGTGCCGATCGGGCCGACAAGCTCAGGCAGTTTGCCACGACCTTCGCCACCCGTGCCTTCCGTCGGCCACTCAGCGATCACGTGCGCTCGCTCGTCATCGACCGACCGTGCGCCGATGCCCCCGACCTCGACGCTGCGCTCAAGCGATCGATGCTGCTCGTGCTGGGATC
>JAPLNQ010000128.1:0-26082 GCA_026401075.1 Planctomycetia bacterium | reverse complement strand
CCGGCCGCGCGGACAGAGGTGGCCGCGGGGCCCGATGCAGACTCGAGTGGAAAACCCGACGGCTTCGCAACCGCAGCCCGGCTCTCGTTCGGCCTCTGGGATTCGATCCCCGACCAGCCACTCTGGGACGCCGCCGCCAAGAGCGAGCTCGTCACGGCCGAGCAGGTCCGCCGGCAGGCCGAGCGGATGGTGAACGACCGCCGCACCCGCTCCAAGCTCCGCGATTTCCTGTTCGCCTGGCTCCGCGTCGACCACGGCCCCGAGATTGTGAAAGACCAGACCCGCTACTCGGAATTCTCCGCGGAGATCGCGGCCGACATGCGAACGAGCCTCGAACTGTTCATAGACGACGTCGTGTGGGGACAGGGACCAACCGCCGGCATTTCGGGAAACGGTGGCTCCGACTTCCGCCGATTGTTCACCGATGACGAGGTCTATCTCAACGGCCGGCTCGGTCCGCTCTACGGAGCGAAACTCCGCGCCGATGCGGCGTTTCGTCGCATCCGCCTCGACGACGGCCGCCGCGCCGGCGTGCTGTCGCATCCCTACATGGCCAGCGTGCTCTCCTATGCAGCGGCCACGTCGCCGATCCACCGCGGTGTGTTCCTGGCCCGCAGCGTGATGGGCAACGTCCTCAAGCCACCCCAGGAGGCAGTCACCCCGCTGGCACCCGACCTCCATCCAGATTTGAGCACACGGGAACGGGTGGCGCTGCAGACGAGTTCGGTTGCCTGCCAGACCTGCCACACGATGATCAATCCGCTCGGCTTCGCGCTGGAGGAATTCGATGCCATCGGACGCTACCGGACGGCCGAGATCCGCGGCGATATGCAGAAGCCGATCGACGCATCGGGCTCCTACCTGCCCCGGGAAGGTCCGCAGGCGACGTTTCGCGGGGCCCGCGAACTGGCGACCACCATCGCCACGAGCCGCGATGCTCAGGAGGCCTTCGTCCAGCAGCTCTTTCATGCCCTTGTCAAACAGCCCATGCGGGCCTGGGGCCCCGACACGCTGGAGACGCTGCGAAAGCAATTCACAGCGAACAACTGCGACATCCGCCGCCTTCTGGTCGATATCATGACTGTCGCAGCCCTGCCGCCTCCGGCCTCACCGACAGCGCAGCCCCCCGCGCAGCAGCCACCCGCCGAACAGGCATCCGTCCTGGAGAAAGCCCCATGATCACAGTCTCGCGACGTGAACTCCTGCGTCGGCTCGGCGTGGGCTCGGCTGTGCTCCCCTTTCTCGGCAACCTGCCCAGCCTGGCCGCGACCGGATCGGCGGCGCCGAAGAAACGGCTCGTAATCGTGTTCAGCCCCGACGGCGTCGTGAAGAAAAACTTCTGGCCGACGGAGTCCGGGCCGTTCACGACCCTGCCGCCGGTCGTGCAGCCGATCGAACTGCCACCAATCCTCCGGCCGCTGGAGCCGTTCCGCGACCAGTTGCTCATGCTCAAGGGCGTGCACGACAAGGTGCAGGGAGATGGCGACAGGCACATGCGCGGGATGGGCTGCCTACTGACCGGCATCGAACTCTTTCCGGGCAATATTCAGGGCGGCGGCGAAACCCCTGCCGGCTGGTCGAGCGGCCTCTCGATCGATCAAGAGATCAAGACCTTCCTGCAGGGCCAGCCCGAGACAGCGACCCGCATGGGCTCGCTCGAATTCGGCGTGCTCGTGCCCAACCGCGCCGACACCTGGACACGGATGATCTACACCGGCCCCAACAAGCCCGTGACCCCGATCGACGATCCCTATCAGATGTTCCACAGGCTCTACGGCCAACTGAAGGACCGCGAGAGCATGCAGAGCGTGCTCGACGAGCTTCGCGAGGATCTGGCCACGGTGTCGTCGGCCCTGCCGGTGGAGGATCGACGGATTTTGGAGGAGCACGCCGCGCTCGTCCGCGGGTTCGAAAAGGAGATGGCGAGCCATCATGCGGAGGTGGCGCACGCCGTGCCGGTGCTCGAGCAGGGAATCGTTGAGCAAAACGACCAGATGCCGAAGATCAGCCGGATGCAGATCGAACTGGTGGTGGCGTCGCTGGCCGCCGATTTCACGCGGGTGGCCAGCCTGCAATACACCAACTCGGTCGGCCAGCCGCACATGAAGTGGCTGGGCATCGAGGAGGGGCAGCACGACCTGTCGCATGAACCCAATTCCAACGAAGCCGCCCAGGAAAAGCTCACCAAGATCAACACCTGGTATGCCGGCGAGGTGGCCCACCTCGCCAAGCGACTCGCCGAGACGCCCGAACCGGGTGGCCAGGGCTCGCTGCTTGACCACACGACGATCCTCTGGACGAACGAACTGGGCGAGGGCAACTCCCATTCGCTCGACGATATTCCCTGGCTGATGGTGGGCAACGGCCTCGGCTTCACGATGGGCAGGTGTCTCGACTTCAAGGGCGTGCCACACAACCGGCTGCACCTTGCGATCGCCCACGCCATGGGGCACACGGGGCTCGTGCGGTTTGGCAACCCCGACTACTGCGGCGACGGCCCGCTCACCGGCCTGGTGTAGACGACGGTTCGGTAGTCGTCGGGGCACTGACGCATGTCTGACAAAAAGCCCCGGACGGAAGTCCGGGGACGCCGGGTTGTTGGGCTCTTCCCGGATCAGCATGGCACGTTGGCTGGTGGTCATACCCGGAGTCCCCCGGCTTCCGCCGGGGGCTTCTTGAGGAATGTCGGCTTTCCGCGTTCTCTCCCATCCCTGGCAGTTTTGGTGCATACTTGTCGTTCCCCCTTTACAGGAGTTTCGTCATGCGTTGCCTCCACCACTTCGTGCTGCCCACCGCCCTGCTGCTCGGCCTGGGTGTGGCCAGCCTGCCTGCCGCATTCGCTGCACCCACGGGTAACCCCGCCTACGCCGATCCCGCGAAGACCGATGCCGACTTTCCCTTCCAGGGCGAATACGCCGGCACCGTCACGCACGACGGCCAGCAAATGCCATTCGGCGTGCAGGTGGTGGCGCTCGGCGACGGGAAGTTCGACGTCGTTGCTTATCCGGGCGGACTCCCCGGAGACGGCTGGACGCCGCCGAACAAGATCAAGGGCACGGGCACTCGCACGGGTGAGGGTGACGCCGCCGTCGTGAAGGTCGAAGCCCTCGACTGGAGAGGCAACAAGCGCACGGGAGAACTCCGCAACGACGCGATCGTCGTGCTTTCCGACTCAGGCAGCGAGATCGCCAGGCTTCCCAAGGCCAACCGCAGCAGTGCCACGCTGGGCCAGAAGCCGCCTGAGGGCGCGATCGTGATCTATGACGGCACGGGCACCAGCACCGACACCTCCAAACTCGTCGATGGCCGTGTCTCCGAGGACGGCCTCTTGATGGAGGGCGTGACCACGAAAGACAGCTTCGGCGACGCTCTCTGGCACATCGAGTTTCGTCTGCCCTACCAGCCAAAGGATCGCGGGCAGGGCCGCGGCAACAGCGGAGCGTATGTGATGGGCTCCTACGAGACCCAGATGCTCGACAGCTTTGGCCTCGAGGGGAAGGACAACGAGTGCGGCGGCATCTACAAGGCCGCGGCGCCATTCGTGAACATGTGCCTACCGCCACTCACCTGGCAGACCTACGAGATCAACGTCACCGCGCCGCGGTTCGAGGGGGAAAAGAAGGTAACCAATGCCCGCATGACCGTGACGCACAACGGCACCGTGATCCACGACAACGTCGAGGTGCCGACACTGACTCCGGGCGGCCCGCTGAAGCAGGAGGCGACGAAGGGCCCGCTCCATCTGCAGAACCATAGCAACCCTGTCCGCTACCGTAACATTTGGGTGCTGCCGAAGTCGTGAAGCAGGAGTCGCCGGATTCCAGTGGGATTGATTCCCAGCGGTGCACATGCACCGTCTGCCCGCTGCTCTGCGACGACATTCTGATCACTGCCGATGGTGTCGAGCAGGCGTGTGGCCATGGCCGCGAGACGATCCTCGCGGCTCTCGCCAACGACGAGCGGCCGGGTGCACAGCCTGCCGAGGCCTCGGAGAACGACCAGTTGCTCGGCCGCGAGACGGCCACAACGCGTGCGGCAGTGTTGCTCTCGTCCGCACGCCGCGTACTCATCACCGGTCTGGCCAACGCCACGCTCGAGGCCATCACGGCCGCCTGCGATCTCGCCGAAACACTCGGCGCCGCGGTCGATGCCGGTCTGCCGGAATCGGCCCGGTCCGCCGGGCCCACGATCGCGCGGGCCGGCGAGGTGACGGCCGCCTTCGAAGAGCTCCGCGACCGGGCCGATCTCGTCATCTTCTGGTGCTGTGATCCCGCGACATCGCATCCACGGTTCATCGAGCGGTTTGTCGCGCCCCCGCTGGCCGACGGCCGCCAACGACGGACCATCGCGATCGGCCCCGACCGTGTCATTCCCGACGCAGTCACGCATCGCCACCTGCCGCTCGCCCGCGACCTGGCCGTGGAGCTAGCCCGCTGTCTCCACCTGCGGATCGCCGGCCGTCATGCCCCCGACACGCTCGACGGGCCGCTGGCCTCCGACTCAAACCAGTTGCACGACGCCATTCGATCGGCCACCTGCGTGGCGATCGTCACGGGTGATGCCGACGATTCGGTGGGGCTCGAGGCCTGGGGCATCGTGTATCTCGTCCGCACAATCGCGCATGAAAAGCAGGCTTTCCAGATTCCGCTTGGCGCGGGCCTTGCGGCCGGAGGCGTAAATAATGCCGGTGCCTCGGCGGCGTGCACGTGGCGGTATGGTGCAGCCGGCGCAATCGCCCGCGCCGACCGGATGGGTAGCCTCTTTCTGCCGGGAGAATCGGATGCCCGACGCTTGATCAGCCGCGGCGAGGTGGATGCGGTCGTGGTCCTTGGGCGGTTGAGCGAGCCGCTGGAGCAGGCGATCGCCGACCGTGGCGACGCGCTCTCGCTCGTCCGGATCAGCGATGCCGTGGAGATGAAGCATCGACCGGCCGGTCGCACGATCCAGTTCCGCTGCTCGAGCCTGACGATCGCCACCACCGGCACGATGCTCCGCGAGGATGGCCGCCGTGTCGTGCTGGCGCCTCACCAGCAGGCAACGCTGCCGCAGATGCGGCAACTGCTCGTCGATCTCGAGCAAGCCGTTCGGCAGTCGCTCGCCCTGCCCGCTGCTGGAGGCCGGCCATGAGCACGACACTCCATACTCAGAGTCCGACCCAAAGACCGGCTCAGGCCTCGGCTCCCGAATCACACTGTTTCGTCCTCTCCGGCGGCACGATCCACGACCCGCTGCACGGGCGTGATGGCGTCGTGGACGACATCTGGGTGGAGAACGGCCGGATCGTCGCCAGGCCCGCCGATCCAAAGGCCTTCACACGGATCGATGCCAGTGGCCGGGTCGTGATGCCAGGCGGCGTCGACCTGCACAGCCACGTGGCCGGGCCCAAGGTGAACGCCGGCCGTCGCATCGCCCCGCAGCTCGCCCGTCGCGTTCCCGCTGCCGTGCCCACGATCCACTCGACCGGCGCCCTCTATGCCGCGCTCGGCTACACGACCGTGTTCGACGCGGCGATCGCCACGGCCGCCGCTGGCGTGGCCCACATGGAACTCGCCGACCTCCCCATTCTTGATAAGGGCATCTACCTGCTCGCGGCCGACGATGCCGACGTGCTGGCGGCACTCGACGGCGCCCGTGACGCAGAGGGCGAACGCGAGCTGCAGCGACTCATTGCAGCTGCGATGAAGGCCGGCCAGGGCTGGGCGGTGAAGGTGGCCAATCCGGGTGGGCCCGCATTCTGGAAACATGGCCGCCGGGGCGACCATCGCGATCTCGACACGCCGCTACCGGGCAGGTCGCTCACCGCGCGAGTGCTGCTCGAACGACTGGCTCGTGCGGTGCAGGCGGTCGGTCTGCCACATCCGCTCCACGTCCACACCGCCAATCTCGGCCTGCCGGGTAACTGGCGGACGCTGCTGGAGACAATGCGCACATTCGACGGCATCCCAGCCCATCTCGCGCACGTGCAGTTCCACAGCTACACAGGTGGCGATCTCGATGCCGACACGTTTGGCTCGGGCGTCGCACCACTGGTCGAATGGTTCAACACCCATCCGGAACTCACGCTCGACGTGGGGCAGGTGCTCTTCGGCGACACGGTGGCGATGACGGGCGACTCCGCCGCCGCCGAGCATCTGGCCCATGCCACCGGCGTGCCGTGGATGTCGCACGACCTGCATCTCGAGGGGGGCTGTGGCGTGCTGCCGATCAGCTACCGCGAGAAGAGCATGGTGCATGCCTGGCAGTGGGCGATCGGACTGGAGTGGTTTCTCACAGCTGCCGACCCGTGGCGACTGGTGCTCTCCACCGACCACCCCAACGGCGCCCACTTCACCGCCTATCCGCATCTCATGCGGCTCTTGGGCGACGCGGCCTTCCGTCGCGAGGCGTTCGACCGGATCCATCCGGCGGTGCGGAAGCGGAGCCCGCTGGCGGGGATCTCCCGCGAATACACGCTGCAGGAACTCTGCATCATCACAAGGGCGGCCCCCGCACGCATCGCGGGGCTCCCGACCAAGGGGCATCTGGGCGTCGGCGCCGACGCCGACATCACGGTCTACCGCCCCGATGCCGATCTCTCGCGGATGTTCGCCATGCCCGCGCAGGTCTTCAAGGCAGGCATCCTCGTCGCGGAAGACGGCGAACTGCGATCACTCCCGACTGGCTGCGTTCTCGCCGCCCAGATTGGTGAGCGGCTCGGCTAGCGGCACGGCGAGCACCTGGCCCGCGTCGAGGAGCGATTCACGCAGCCGCGGATACGGAACATCCTGCACGGGCATGTTCTCCTCGATCGCCATCACTGCCGACGTGGCGGCGGATTGGGCGGCGACCATAAACGTGAACTCGATCCGGTAGGCACCATAGGCGACGTAGCTCGACGACGGGCAGGTCGGCGTGAGCAGGTTGGTGCATTCGGCAGGCCTCGGCACGAGACAGCGATAGGGGATGCCGCAGGGAATCCAGTCGGCGTCCCGCGACGATTCGAATACCGCCCCCTCGTTCCACACCCGGCCATTCTTCACGATCCGCCGCGCGTGGTGTAGGTCCGCTGGCCACCAGATGAGGCCCACGGGGTCTTCCACGGGCAGCGGATCGGCCCGGCGCAGATGGGCCTCGGTCAGCACGAAGTCGCCCACCATACGACGGCCGTTCCGCACGTAGAAGCAGCGCGGCCACCCACCGTTGTCGGTGAACTCGTCCCGACACAAACCCCACGCCGCCCACTCGGATCGGACTGTTTCCTCGACGGCCGGATCGTGTGCCATGAACCAGTAGAGGCCTTGGATAAAATCGCGACTGGTGCGAAGGAGCCGCTCTCGTTCGGCGAAGCCTGCCTGCGGATAGCCGTGGTTCCATCCCGTCAGGTTGCCCGCCAGATGATGCCACGAACCGGGGTCTGTCTTGCCGTTGGGAACCCCGGCGCCGGGCGGCGAGATCGTGCCGCCTGCGGCAAGGTAGCGGCGTTGGAGCTCGTACTGGGCGGGATCGTAACCGGCCGGCTTCTCGATCTCGAGACGATTGGCGGGATTCTTCGTCATGCAGAGTCGGAAGCAGTAGCCCTGGATGCTGTCGTCGCCCTCGTACGTGGCGTCGAGAAACACCTGCGCGTGGATATCGGTGCCGTTGTCGCAGTGAATCGCGCTGATTCTCGGGCCGTTCTTGGTCACGCCATGCTGTTCGGCCAGCCGGTGTCCGCGAAGCACCACGACACCGGCCTCTCGCGCCCAGTCGTTGAAGACCTGCTCCGCGACGTGCGGCTCAAACCGCCACAGTCCCGTGTTCTTGCCGCCACTGCGGAGCATCTCCTCGAACCTGTCCCGGCGGCCATAGCGATCGCTGATACGGCGATAGAATTCCAGGGCCAAACCGCCCACGGCCGGGCTGTTCTGGAACCACTTATGGTTGTCGATATCGGTGCCACCGAGCCCTTCGACACTCATACCGCCGAGATGCTGGCCAGCCTCCACGAGCACGACCCGCTTCCCCATCGTCGCCACCTGCACGGCGGCGATGACTCCAGCACTCGTCCCGCCGTAGATGCAGACGTCGGCATCCACCACCGCGGCTGTCGCCACGCTGCTGGAAAGCACTCCGAGCAGCAAATACACGACGATGCAAAGATAACGAAGCGATGTCATGGCCAAGGAATCACGCCGAGTGGAAACCCTATTTCGCTCGCTCATATTTGAACGCGTCTGTGCTGGCCGCAGCCAGGACCGACGCAACCATCCGGTCGGTCGGAAATACCGCCGCTGCCCGTGCCTTAGCCGCGATTCCATATCTGGCGGCCAGCTCGTCATCCTCGATGATGCCCAGCGCCCGCCGGGGAAAATCGCTCTCCGGATCGGCCGGCACGATCCGGCCCGTCTCGCCATCGACAATCAATTGCCGTGCCGCGTCGCTCTCCACTGCCACCACTGGAATGCCGAGTGCCATCCCGTCGAGCAACGCGCCGCCGCAGGCGACCTCGCCCGACTGCCAGACGAGCCGCACCTCCCGGAGCAGGTCGGGCAGGCAGTCGAGATGTGGAAAGAGATGCAGCCGTTCGGCGAGCTGCTGCACACGGGCCCGCCTCAGCACGCGGCTCCGCAGCGGCCCGGCTCCGACGAGCACATGCTCGAGCCTGCGATGCACGACGCCCAACTGGTCGATCGCCCAGAGCAGCCGCTCGAGCCTCGCTTCCGGCACGAGCGTCGCCACGCAGAGCGTCCAGATTTTCTCGGGGTCGAGGCCGAGGCGAGTGGCAAGCTCGGCCCGCGAAAGTCCCTCGGCCCGTGCCGGATCGGCCGCCGGCGGGATCGTGTCGATCTTCACAGGTGACACGCCCAGTCGTTCGCATCCAGTCGCCACGGCTGGTGACGAGGCGATCACCCGATCGGCCTTGCCAAGCGCCAGGCCGGTGATGATCCCGCGAGGCCGCATGGCCAGATGGCTGACGAACCCGACCGTGGGTATCAACAGCTTGATCGCGGCAGCCAATCGGACCTGCGAGCGGCCCCAGGTGAGGACCACATCGGATGATCCAAGGTCGAGCCTGCGAGCAAGCTGGACCAGCCTCACCGCCGCCGCGGCGTCGACGACGGGCCGCGTCGAGAGTCTGTGCACGGTCACGCCCGCATGCGCCAGCCGCGTCGCGACGGCACCGCCCGCGGTGGTCACAGCGAGCTGCACGTTCCAGCCCGCAGCCAGAAACCCCTCAGCGGCCAGTTCAATCTGCCGGCCGGTGCCTATGGAATCGAGCCCCCGTGCGACCATCAGGATGCGGCGACCATCGGGACGCAGGACCGTGGCGGATTGGACACCGAAATGTCGTGGTGGCGATGGAGTGGTCATCGATCAGGTCTTCACTGGCTATGGAAAGAGCCCCGGCAGCTGAAACCATACCTGACAACGAAACCGCGGAGAATGCCGAAGCCGAGAGCCCCTCTCGACAGTGGTACTATACTTATGTACACTTTTTTGCGGCATCCAGCCTGTTGTCGGGGCACCACGACATCCCCGAGACATCACTAGCGGGTCTATAATCCAAAGCGGAGCGTCTTCACGATGGCAACCATTCCTCAAATCCGCGAACTCTCAGAAGCACAGAAGCAGACCCAGCTTCGCATGGGTGAACTCTCAGAAGTGCAGAAGCAGACCGAGCGTCGAATGGGCGAAATGTCGGAAGCCCGGAGGCACGCCGACGTTCAGTTCGGCGAAATGTCACGGGCGGTCTCGGAGTTTGCCGCTCTCCAGCAGCAAATGCTGATCCGTCTGGACAAGAATGACCGCCGATCCCTTGAACTGTTTCTTCGCACCCACCTCCCGGCATACCTGGGTCGGCATATGCGGCGGTGCCGCGTCATCTCGGCAGACCAACTGCTCGACACGGTCGAAGGCCGGCTCGCAGAAGAGGAGGTCGACGATCTCCTTCGCGCCGACCTCGTCGCAACGGCGGTGGTCGACGGCACACAGATGCATCTCGTCGGAGAGGTATCGTGCACGGCCGACAATGAAGATGTCGTACGGGCCGCCCGGCGGGCGGGTCACCTCCGCAAGGCCGGCCTGCCCGCGATGCCCTTCGTGGCCTGCGAGGCGATCGGGCCCAAGACGCTCGAACTGGCCAGCCGCGAGCAGGTTCGAGTGCTCGTCGAGGGCCGCCTGCTGCCTGAAGCCGTCTAAATCGCCGCTCTACGCTCATCGCGGCTCATCCCGCGACAACGTCTTCCGGGCGGCCTGAGTGATCGCCACCACGGCGGGGTTCTTGAGACGCTTCTCCACGGAGATCGCATACACGCGCTCCCGTACCGACTCCTCTCGGCCGACGATGCCCACACCGTACATACGCCGCACCTCATCCTCCACCACGGTCGGCGCCGCAAACACACCATCGCCGTGGCCGCCAAACGCCTTCAGAAGGGCACTGTCCGTGAACTCGGCCCGCACCAGCGGGTGGATGCCCTCCTCATCGAACCACTGTTCGAGCGATCGTCTCAAGGCCGTGTTGCTGCCTGGCAGCAGCATCGGCGCGCCATCGAGCGACTTGGGGAAGCCCCGGCGGTATCGCCGCGCCAATTCGTTCGTGCCGAAGAACGTCACGCCACAATCGCCAAGCAGGTGGTTGAATGCCTTTATTCCCAGCTGAGGGCTCGCCGGAAAGTCGCTCACTACCAGATCAAGTTCGTGGAGCGCCAGTTGCGCGAGCAGCCGATTCGGCTCACCGTCGATGCAGGTGACCCGCACTTTCTGTCCTAAATGCATCGCCGGTGCCAGAAGCCGATGCACCAAGAGTTTCGGCAGCGTGTCTGCCACACCGACGACGACCCGCAGCGACAGGCCGACGGGATGGCCGGAGACCGCGTCCTGCAACTCGCGTCCCAACGTGAATATCTCGTCGGCATAGCGGTAGACCATCTGGCCCGCTTCGGTCAGCCTGATCGAGCGGCCGGACCGTTCGAAGAGCCGAGTCTTGAGCGACTTCTCCAGCTCTCGAATCTGACCGCTCACGGTCGGCTGCGTGAGGTGCAACTGCTTGCAGGCCTTGGTGATGCTTCCCTCGCGGGCCGCCGTCCAGAAGTAGAGCAAGTGATGGTAGTTGAGCCAGTTCATCGGCCACTCCGAGCGCAAACATATATAGGTATTTCCGATGCGTTACGTCGAAACAACCTATTTGTACGATGTGCACCTCGGACCTACAAATGTCGAGACTGAAAGAGCGGGGCGGGGTCCGACGGCATCTCGATGGTGCGGCACCCTCCCACCTCTTCATCATATTTTATTGGTTATTCCGTACTGTATTCACACTTCGAAAGAGGGGGAGACGTCCATGGTTCGTTCCTCTGGAAAACATGGTTTTACACTCGTCGAACTGCTGGTGGTTATCGCCATCATCGGCACGCTCGTCGGGCTTTTGCTGCCGGCCGTGCAATCGGCTCGCGAGGCCGCTCGTCGTAGCGCGTGCACCAACAACACCAAGCAGCTCGGCCTCGCACTGCTCAATTTCGAGAGCGCGCGACGACGTCTTCCCTCAGCAAGCGACCGCGGCTGGAACAGTGGCGGCGGGGGCTACAGCTGGGTGGCGTTCGTCCTGCCGTTCATGGAGGAGACGAACCTCTACAACACGCTCTCCTCCAACTCGAATCGGTTTTCGTCGGCCTATGTGGGCGCGGGCGTCAACGCATCCCAAGCTCTGGTGTCGCTGCCTCAATTCATCTGTCCGGCGTACGCGGGCGACACGAAGACCGCCACGGCCTACTCCACCACGAACATCACGAGCGCGGCCATCACCAACTACAAGGGAGCAGCCGCCGAAGGCTATACCTCGGCCGGCACTCCAGACAGTGGCTCCGGAGGTGGCGGCGTGATGACGCTGCAGACATGGGGCAGCGAACCGGGTAACTCGAAAACTGGCATCACGCTCTCGATGATCACCGACGGCACCTCCAAGACCTTTGCACTCGCCGAAACCCGCGAGGCTACCCAATCCGCCTGGATTGACGGCTCGCGGGCCTGGGTGACAGCGGCAACTGGGCAAGGCACGTTCAACAGCGCCGCCCGTACATGGACTGGCACATCGGCGTTGCTCGAGCAGACGAAGACCACGCCCGCCTGGACCGGCTACGGCAGCACGACCCCGCAACTCGGCCCAGCCAGCCAGCACCAAGGCGGCATCGTGATCCACGGCTACGCCGACGGACACGTCGGACAGGTGAACAGTGAAATCGACACGAATCTGTACTTCTCGTTATACACCCGAGCCGACGGCGAGGCCGTCGCCGAGGCACCGTGAGCTCCCCCAGCGGCCCGTGCAAGCTGTGGATAGCTCTATGAATGGCAGCATGACAGATCCCCTTGCATGGGCCGCTCATGAATTCTTCCACCACCGGGCATATGCAGCAGCGCAGAACGCGTCCCTGGCAGCGGCTGTCGCAGCTGTTGCGCCTGGAACGTTCCGACATGCTGACGCTCCTGGCATTCGCCTTGGGCGTCGGCCTGCTTTCTATCGTCGTCCCTGCCGCGATCGAGGCGCTCGTCAACACGGTCGCCTTTGGCGTATTGCTCTGGCCCGTGTTCGTGCTGTCGCTCGTGATGTTTGCATTTTTGTTCGTGGCCGCGGTGATGCGGGCCCTTCAGACCTTCGTCGCTGAGTGCCTCCAACGCCGCCTCTTCGTGCGGACGGCCGATGCCTTTGCCAACCACTTCTCGCGGGCCGAGATGGAAGCTTTCGACGGCCGTAATCCCACCGACATCGTCAACCGGTTCTTCGAGATTTCGACGGTGCAGAAATCGGTGGCGACCTTGCTCGTCGACGGCATCGGCATCGTGATGATCACCGTCGTCGGTCTGATCGTGCTGGCGTTCTACCACCCGTACTTACTCACGTTCGCCGCCGTGATGGTCATCCTGGTCGTCTTCATGCTGGTCGTGCTGGGGATCGGGGGCGTGCGGACGAGCATCGACGAGAGCTACGCGAAGTTCGACATGGCCGCCTGGCTGGAGGAGATCGCCAAGTGCCCGCACACCTTTCGTTTTGGCCGCGGCGGTGAGCTCGCTCTCGATCGTGCCGACAGTCTGGCCGATGCCTACGTCACGGCCCGCAAACGGCCCTCCCGCGTGGTCTGGCGACAGACGCTCTTCGCGCTCTTGCTCGAGGCCGTGGGGAGCACCGTTGTCTTGGGCTTGGGCGGCTGGCTGGTCATCAACCGCCAACTCACGCTTGGCCAACTCGTGGCCGGGGAACTGATCGTCACCCTCGTCCTGACGGCCCTGTCGAAGATCGGCAAATACATCGAAATCTTCTACGACCTGCAGGCTTCACTCGACAAACTGGGCGTGCTCGACCAGTTGCCGCTCGAGCCGGCTGGCGGAGAGATACTGCCGCCGCACTCCGGTCCCATGGCCGTGGTAGCGGAGGTGATCCGCGACGGACACTCGCCCCAACGACTGGATATCGACCCCGGCGCGCGGGTCGCGGTCCACGGTCCCGCGGGAAGCGGCAAAACCTTCCTGCTCGAATTGCTCGGACTGCTCCGGGTACCGCGGGAAGGGCTGCTCGAACTCGATGGGATCGATGCCCGCTCGCTCGACCGCGCCGCCACGAGGCTCCTGGTGGCCTACGTGGGGCAGGCCGAGACCTTTGCCGACACCGTGGCGGAAAACGTGCGGGTTGGCCGCGACGACTTGTCCTCGGCCGACATTCGTCGAGCACTGGAAATGGTCGGTTTGTCGGACCGTGTGGCGCGGCTGCCGCAGGGCGTGGCCACGCCGCTGGCCTCCGACGGTCTGCCGCTCTCCTCCAACGAGATTTCGCGGCTCTCGATCGCCCGGGCGCTGGCCAGCAAGCCGCGGCTGCTCCTGATTGACGGCCTGCTCGACGGACTCGACATCCACGACTGCCCAGAACTGGTCGATTCGATTCTCGACCGCACCTCGCCGTGGACCCTCGTCATCGTCACGACACGTGACGATATCAAGCAACGCTGTGACCGCGTCGTGGAGTGGACATGAGCCGCACGAAGAACAGCACGAGCGGTTCCACGCCGCGGCGATCGGCACTCGCCGGCGCTGCCACGCCGCGAACCGTTCGCGTTCTCGCCCGCCTGCTCTTTCTGGCTTTCATCGCCGCCCCTTTTGCCCTGGCCCTCGTGCCCTGGCAGCAGACCGTGCAGGGCCAGGGCATGGTCATTGCCTATGCCCCCGTTGAGCGGATGCAGGTGATCACTGCTCGAGTATCGGGCCAGATCCGCCGCTGGCACGTCGTCGAGGGAACCCGCGTCAAGATGAACGATCCGGTGGTCGATATCGAAGACAACGACCCTGAACTGGCCGCAAGGTTGGATGCGCAGCGGGGATTCCTCGCCGAGCGCCTCGTGGCCGCCCGGCTTGAGGTCGCGGAACTGACGGCCGCTTCGAAGGCCCAGGAATCCGCCCGGGAAGCATCGGTCCAGGCGGCTGAGGCGAACCGTCAGGCGGCACGCAAGGCGATCGAGGTCGCGGAGCAGGCCGAGGCGAACGCGAGGTTTGCGCAGGGCTTCGAAGTAAACCGTTTCAAGATGTTCGAAGAACTGTTCAACAATCCGCAGTTCGGCGGCCTCGAGAGTAGGCTGTCTCGGGACGAGGCCCGGATGAGGGCCGACCGCGCCGTCACAGACACCGACAAGGCGCTCGCTGAAATCCAACGGTCCAGGGCGGCACTGCTCACCCAGGACGCGCTCCTGCTGCAGGCCGACGCAACAGGCCTGTCATCAGTCGCCGTCGCCCGCAGCAATCTGCGGAAGAGCGAGCAGAATCTCTTTTCCGTCGAGCGGGAGATTCAGGAAATCGACAACCGCATCGAGCGGTTCAAGGCGCGGATTGTCCTGGCGCCGTGCGACGGGGTCGTCTTTCGCATTTCGACCGACGTCGGCCAGGGTGGCCAGTACGTCAAGGAAGGCGAAGACCTGTGCATCATCGTGCCCGACACGAACGATCGGGTGGTCGAACTCCTGCTCGATGGCATCGACGCGCCGCTGGTGCTCGCCTATGCCGAACGCACCGGACACATGCCGCATGTGCGGCTGCAGTTCGAGGGCTGGCCGGCCGTGCAGTTCTCCGGCTGGCCGGAACTGGCCATCGGCACATTCGGCGGCCGGATCCGCCAGGTCGATGCCGCAAGCAGTGGTGGTGGGAAATTTCGAGTGCTCGTAGAACCGGAACAACGGCTGGCCGGTGATCCGTGGCCCGACACGCAATTCCTGCGGCAGGGCAATCAGGCGATCGGCTGGGTGTTCTTGAACCGCGTGCCGCTCGGCTACGAGATCTGGAGGCGGCTCAACGGATTCCCACCCGTGCTCGCGCCCTCCGCGAAGCAGAAGGACGGCGGCAAGGATGGCCCCAAGCCCCCGAAGATCAAGGTCGGATGACCTCTCCACGACTCACATGCGTTCCTGTCTTGCACGCGGTGGTAGCTGCCGTGTTGGTCGTGGCCTCGCTCTGGAGCCAGCTGGCGTCGGCAGAGGAGCTCAGACTGTTCTCGCCTGCTCCTGACGCGGTCAGCATGGAGCCGCCCCACGATTCGCTTGGGCTGCGGCCGATCCTGACGCAGTCGTTCCTCCAGCTTCTAGACGCACCGCTGGAACTGACGCCCCCGAAACAGGCTGCTCGCCCCGAACTGCTGCCACCACCGGCACCGCAGCCTCACGCAGACGGCGTTCCGGCGATGGCAAGGCTCGCCCCCTCGAAGCCATCCATTTCGCCGCAGGTGCCGGGATTGGCGACCGACGAACGGCCAGAACCGCTCACGCTGCAGGACGTGCTCAAGAGCGTGCTCCTGAGCTACCCGCTGCTGCAGGCCGTCGAGCGCGAGCGGGGCATTGCGGCCGGGAAGCTCACCACCGCAATGGGAGCCTTCGACACGAAGGTCAACATGGCCGGCCAGTCACTCGCGCCGGGCACCTACGAAAACTACCGGTCCGACTTCGGAGTTTCGCAGCAGTTCATGACGGGGGGCATCAGCGCCTTCGGCGGCTTCCGCACAGGCTTTGGCGACTTCCCCACCTACAACCTCGCGCAGAAGACGGCCGACGCGGGCGAATGGCGGGGTGGCCTCAACATTCCCCTGGCACGCGATCGTGAAATCGACCGTGCCCGTGCCTCGCGGGCCCAGGCCGCGCTCGACGTCTCGCTCGCCGAACCCATCATCGAACGCAGCCGACTCGACTACATGAAATCCGCCGCCCGGACCTACTGGAACTGGATGGGCAGCGGCGAGCGGTATGCCGCGACGGAGCGGCTCCTCGACCTCGCGACCGAGCGAGACAAGCAGCTGGAGCTGAAGGTGAAGGGTGGCATCGTCGCCAACATCGAGCGGGTCGACAACCAGCAGAACATCGCGTTGCGGAATGGCCTCATCGTGCAGGCAGACCGGGCCATGCAGCAGGCTTCCATCGAACTGTCGCTGTACCACCGGGACGATGGCGGACGGCCTCTCCTGGCTCGCAGCAGCCGCATGCGGCCGGTCCCGATGCCCGTGGAACCGACCATCGAGATCTACGAGCAGTCGCTCGCGCGGGCGTCGGCATCGCGGCCGGAGTTTCAACGGCTGGCGCTGCAGCGGGAAAAGTTGCTCGTGGAACGCAAGCTCAGCGTCAATCAGACCCTCCCGGGCATCGACGGCCAGCTGACCGGCAACCAGGATGCCGGATATGGAAAGAGCCCGCTCTCCGGCCCCAATGGCCTTGATCGCCAGGTGCTGCAGGCGGCGCTCGTCTTTCAGATGCCCGTGCAGCGGCGCGACGCCTTCGGCAAGATGCAGACGCTCGACTCGCAACTCACGCAGATCAACCGGCAGTTGAGCTACGCGGGGGACCAGGTGCGGGCCGAGGTGCAGGACGCCTTCTCGCTGCTGGAACGGGCCTACGAATTCCACGAGCAGTCCAAGCATCGCCTCGAACTGGCGAAGCTCGTGGCACTCGCCGAGCGGGAGCAGTTGCGGCTCGGTCGCAGCGACGTGCTCCGCGTGACACTCCGCGAGCAGGCGAAGTTCGAGGCCGAAGTCGCCGAGATCAACGCCCGGCAGGAATACTGGCGGGCCGAGAGCGATCTGCGTGCCGCCGACACCTCCCTCGGCCTGGACCTCCCTGCGTTCCAGCTGCCTGCACCGGCCAATGGTGGCCTTCCTGCGAAATGACATACGAACTCCGCAATCTCGACGCCCTCGAAGCCGAGGCCATCCACACGATCCGCGAGGTGGCGGCCGAGTTTGAAAATCCGGTGCTGCTGTACTCGATCGGCAAGGATTCGATGTGCATGCTGCACGTGGCCCGCAAGGCGTTCGCCCCGGGGCCCGTGCCGTTTCCGCTCCTGCACATCGACACGACCTGGAACTTTCGCGAGATGATCGAGTTTCGCGACCGCTACTGCGGCGAGCATGGGCTGAAGTTGATCGTGCACGTCAACGAGAAGGCCATCGCCGAGGGCATGAACCCCTTCGACTTCCCCAGCAGCGTCTACACGCCCACGATGAACACGCATGCGCTCATCGAGGCCCTCACGCGATACTCCTTCGATGCGGCCCTCGGCGGTGGCCGTCGCGACGAGGAGAAGTCACGGGCGAAGGAGCGGGTGTTTTCGTTCCGCGATGCAAACCACCAATGGGACCCAAAGAACCAACGGCCGGAGCTCTGGAACCTCTACAACACCCGCATTCGACGCGGCGAGAACATCCGCGTTTTCCCGCTCTCGAACTGGACCGAGCTCGACATCTGGCAGTACATCCACCGCGAGCGGATCCCCATCGTGCCGCTCTACTTCGCGGCCGAGCGGCCCGTCGTCGACCGCGACGGCTCGTGGATCATGGTGGACGACGACCGCTTCCGACTGCTGCCGGGCGAGCGGCCGGTGATGAAACGCGTCCGCTTTCGCACCATGGGTGATTATCCACTCACGGCGGCCCACGAATCGACCGCCGTCACGGTGCCGGAGGTGATCGCCGAGATGCTGATCACCCGCACGAGTGAGCGGCAAGGTCGGCTCATCGACCGCGACGAGGCGGGATCGATGGAGAAGAAGAAACGTGAGGGCTATTTCTGAGTCACGCCCCGCCAACACCGGCTGCCGGGCCGGCGCCGGGAGTCGCGATGTCATCGGCATCGAGGGCAGCGACGTGGGGCAGATGCCGCCAGGCGCCGTCGTAGTCGAGTCCGTATCCGACGACGAACAGGTCGGGGATGTCGAAGCCGACAAAGTCGGGCTCGATCGCCACTTCCGCGCGGCCCTGCTTGCGCAGGAGCACGAGCGACCGCACGCTCGCAGCCCCCCTGCCCCGCAGGTCGGCGAGAATCGCGTCTAATGTCCGCCCGCTGTCGAAGATGTCGTCAACGAGCAGCACATGCTGCCCCGTGAGATCGGGCAGCAAATCGAGCCGCAGCTCGAGCCGGCCCGCCTGCGTCGCCGTGCCGCGGTAGCTGCTCGCCCACACCATCGAGAGCCGCACTGGGCCGTCGAGCCTGCGAATCAGGTCCGACACGACCACAACGCTGCCGGTGAGGACGCCGACGACCGTGAGCGGGCCATCACCGTAGGCCTGCCGCACCTCGCGGGCCAGGCGGTCGATCCCCTCGGAAAGCTGTTCGGCGGTGAGGAGCGTGTGCATCGATGCGACGGTAGTGTGGTGAAGGAAAGGGTAGAGTGAGTGAAGATTATCCATGTTTTTCCTTCCGCGTCACGCCACGACATCTCGGCGTCCGTCATTCTCCCCATGCCCGCCCCCCCTGCTCCACCTTCGCACCCGCCCGCCCCGCGGCCTCATTGGTCGACGATCGACGTCGCCGGCCATGCCTGCGAGCTGTTCGAGCCCCCCGGGGCCGAGCCCGGCCGGGCAGCGATCTATCTCCACGGGGTGCACGAGTCGTGGCTCCAGGAATCGGCTGGGCTTCGCGACGCGATCGAGGCGGCCGGGCTCCCGACGATCGCGCCGCGGACTGGCCGCTCCTGGTGGCTCGACCGGATCATGCCCGGCTTCGACAAGGAACTCACGCCGGAACGGTTTATTTTGGAGCGGGTAGGGGCCGAGGTCGCACAACGGTTTGGCGTACAGCCGCCCGGCATCGCCTTGATCGGCGAGGGGATGGGAGGCCAGGGAGCACTCCGCATCTCCTACCGGCATCCGACAGTTTTTCCAGTGTCGGCCTCCATCGCCCCTGCGATCGATTTCCATCTGGCGATGCGGGAATGCGATGACCGGGACGACGGTGAATACTACGACACGCTCTGGGAGACCTACGGCGACGTGGAACGGGCGAGGCAGGACACCGCGATCCTCCACGTGCACCCACTCAACTGGCCGCGGCACCAGTGGTTCGCGAGCGATCCCGCCGACATCGACTGGCACGATGGCGCCGCCCGCCTCCACAGCAAGCTCCGCGCACTCGGCATCCCGCACACGGCATTGCTTGAATCGCGGGGACTCTCCACCGCCAACCTGGCTGCCAACCTCGCCCCCGACATGATCCGGTTTATCATGGACGCTCTCAGCCAGGAATCCCGCCGAAAATAGGGGACGGGAGCGAATTTCCCCGTGCCCCCGAATCACGCGGAGCACGCAACAAGGGAACATCCTGCTTTTGCAGGATGCGGGGGCCGGTGGGGCGACATACGATCGCACGGAAGCTTCGCCGCAGACGCCCCGCGGATCCAATCAATACCCTGCTCGCTAGACACATGCTCGCTAGAACCCTGCTCGTCACCACGCTGCTCGGCCTCCTTGTGCACGCGGCATCGGCGTCCGCTCCGGCCGCCACAGCGGCCGCCACAGCGGCCGCCACCGCGGACGCGACCGCGGACGCGACCGCGGACGCCATCCGCGCCGCAATCCAGCCACCCGCCACGCGGCTTGCCACGGAAGAGGTGCGGCAGCCGAAGCTGGTCGCCATCCACTGTCTGGCCGCGCTCTTGCATGAGCGGCTCCTGTCGCGGCCGGGCCTGCTGCTCGTCGATCCGCAGCGGTTCGCGGCAATCCGCGACGAACTGACGAGCCCCGCCCTTGTGAAGCCCGGCCACCTCACGCTCGCGGCCTTCGCGGCGCGGCTGCCGGTCGACCTGCTCGTGCAGATGGAGCCGGCCGACGGCGGCATCGCGGTGGAGGCCGCGGCCACGGGCGACACTGCCCCGGAAAGGATCGTGGTGCCGTATGCGGATGCCCGCGACTTCAAGAAGCTGCTTGCCGCGACGGCGCCGCTCCTGGCCCGCCGGCTCGGCCTCGGGCCGGATGAGGCGGCCCGGTTTGCGTGGCTCGACACCTCTGCCGAGAGCAAGGTGACGGGCGAAGCGGTCGTGGCGGCGCTCCTGTCGCGAAGCATGAGCGTGGAGTGGGGCGACGTGGGGCTCGCGAAGATCGACGCGTTGGCCGACCACCTCGATGCGGCACGGACAAGCCCGACCGTCGCGCAGGCGGTGCTCGAAGCGGGACTCGATCTCGGGAAGGGTAATCAGCGGCAGTCGGTCGATCCAGCCGTGCGGCGGCTGAAGCTCATCGTGCCCTTCGCGATCGGCACCGACGCGGAGCCGGCCGCGATCGCGCTTCTCAGGGCCACGAAATACGACCGGAGCGGCTACGAGAGCGACCTCGTGGCGCTGCTCGGCGAGTTCAAGAAAGCCAACGAGGATTCGATCGATGCCGCGGTCGAAGACGCCCTCGATGAAAAGCCGGATGCCGGCGAGCCGGGGCTGATCCGCGACACGAGCATGGCCGCAGGGGCCGTCGACGGCAGCAGCGTGGTGCGGCAGTGCGGCGGCCTGCGGGCGCTGGCCGCCATCGAGTCGAGGCAGGCGCCGCCCCTTCTGGCCCTCGCGGCCAAGGCGACCGATCCCCGGCTGCGGCGGGCGGCAGCCGAGGGGTATGGAATGCTTGCTGCGCCGACGGGCGACGCGGAGCTTCCGGCGCTTGCCGCCGACAAGGATGCGGCAGTGGCCGTGGCCGCGATGAACGCGCTCGCCACCCGCGGCCGGCCGCCGCAGGGGCTGCTCGCGCGGGTGCGGGTGTATCTGCGCGACGCGGCCGAAGACCGTGCGGCGGTCGAACTGCTCTGCCGACAGGGCACCGCCGACGACCTGCCGATGATCCACGCGGCCTCGCTCGCCGCCGACCCGCGGCTACGGATCGAAGGCCTCAAGGCACAGTCGAGGCTCGCTGCAATCAAAGACGGCGGCTCGGCCTGGCTGGCCGATCCCGACGGACGTGTCGTGGCCGCGGCGATCGAGACGCTGCCCGCCATAAGCGAGAAGCTGCTCGCCGCGCTTGCCAACGATGCCGACTGGACCCTCGCCGAGGCGGCCCGGCTCCGCCTGGGGCCGCTCCTACCCGCCGAGCCCCGCGTGCGGCAGCAGCGGCAGCTGGCCGTCGAGCATCCGTATGTGCGGAGCCGGATCGTCGCGGCACTGGCCGCCGAGCGTTCGGCCGATGCGATCAACGACCTCGTCACCGCCTGCGACAACACCGACCACGTCGTGCGGGCCGACGCGCTGGCGGCGCTTGCCCGCGTCGCCCCCGCGGAGGCCCGCGGGCGTTTGGCCGCCGGCCTCGCCGATCCCTCTCGCGTCGTGCGGCTCCATGCCGCCGCCGCGGCAGTCGACTGCGCCGAATCAGCCGACGCCGCCATGCTCGAACAGGCGGTGCGTGAGGAGACCGACGAGGCCACGCGGCTTTATCTCGCCAGTGCCCTCGCCCGGGCGAACGGCAAACCTGCGCCGGCGCCGCCGGCCGCCGCCCATGTGCTCGGCCGCGACCGCAACGAGGTGTTCCTCTGTGGCCACGGGCCCGGCGCGGCGACGTCGCCCTTCGGCGGCTATTACGATCTCGCGGTGAGGGAAGACGACGCGATCCGCAAGGCCCACGCGGCCGGCAAGGTGGTACTCGCCCGCGTGAAAACCGCGCCCAATCCCGTGCAGGTCGCCCTCTCCCGCACGTGGCGCGACGGCTACTGGCAGCCGTTCGAGAAGGAGCTGCTGCCGGCGCTCGACTTCGTGGATGGCGTCGTGATCGGCGAGGAGACGATGTATTTCGCGCCCTTCCAGGCGTGGAACGACGGCTGGCGGCTCTTCTGCCTGGAGGCGGGGATCGATCCGGCCCGCGTTCGGGGCAACCAAGAAAACCTCACCGAGCGGCAGCGGCAGGCCTGGTGGAGCTGGGAGCAGCGGGTGGCGATCGAGGGCTTCAACCGGATCCACGACTTCGTGAAGCTCCGCTACGGCCGGCTGCGGCCGGGCTTCCAGACGGCGACGTTCATGCCCGACCAAAACGGCCCCTGTCTCTATGACCGCGAGTGGAAGTTCGACATCGCCGCGGCCTACTACTACGACGCCGACAACCGCGAGCGGTATGCCCGGATCCGCCGGCTGAAGACGGCCTGGCCTGACCGGCCCGCGCTCTGGCTCAGCTACGGCATCGTCAACGCCGAGTCGACGAGCGGCGGCGTGAAGCACGACTACCGGCTGCCGATGCGGCCGCAGCACGCGATCTCGAGCCGCGCCTACGCCGATTCGGTCGCAGCGTGGCTGGCCGGCGGCCACACCGGCTTCTACCAGATCATGCTCTTCATGGATCCCACGATGAGGCCCGGCCCGATGGCCGCCGGAACCTGGATCACGATCGAGGATCTCTTCAACGGCAGCAAGTCGCTCGACAAGGGGCTCGACACGGTGTTTCGCGGTTTGGCCGAAACGTACCGGCTGCGGTCAGCCGCCGCCGGTGCCAAGCCAAACCTCGATCTGGCCGATGGCGACGATCTCGAAGATTTCTCGCTGGAGGAGAAGCCTGCGGAGGATGCCTCGGCCGTGCGGGTGAAGCAGGAGCGAGCGGCCCTGCGGCGGTCCTTCCTCCTCGAGCGAAAGCTCATCGACGACATTGCCCGTCTGCTTTCGGGCATGCCGTTTCCCACGAATGAAAAACCTGCCCTGCTCGTGGGCGATATCGCCGCGACGGGAGGCATCTTCCGGCTGCCGGCCGAATTCGATGCGGTCGACAGCATCGAGAAATTGGCCGTGCAGCCGCTCGACGGCTATCGCTTCATCGCCGTGGCGGCGAGCGACAAGTCAGCCTACCGCGACGCCGCGATCGACGCGGTCGGGCAGTGGCTCTCCACGCAGCCCGGCGTGCTCTGTGTGCAGGGCTGGCTCTCGACCGACGGCAGCATGCCGCTGGCGGTGCCGGAGGCGATCGACGTGCCGTTCAAGAGCCGCTGGCCCTGGCAGGCCGACATCAAGCGATCGGCCGACGGGAAGATCGCGGTTGCCACGAGCCCCCGGGCGAGGGTCATCGCCGGCACGGCCGAGAGCCCCGCGGCCGTCGTATGGCGGGGCGACGGGATGCGCGGCGCGGTGCTTTTTGATTTCAGCGGCAAGGACGCTGGTGGTAAGGCAAACGGCAGCAAGGCGGCCGAGGCGATCGGCAAGGAACTCGCCCGGCTGGCCACGGCCGAGAACCCCGCGGACCGCATCGGCATGGTGTTCACGGAGCCGGCGGGTCTCGTCAGTGGAAATGCCGCGGGCCTCACCGCCTTCGCGGCGGGCAGGCACGTGGTGGGCGACCGCGTTGTGCGGGGCATGGACCTGCTCACGGGCCGTGTCGATCCGTCGCTCAAGGCGGCGCAGGCCGCGGCGATCGTGGGCGACTCCTACCGGGGCGAGTTCGTCGCGGTGGAGGGGGGCGTGTGCGTGCTTGGTGATAAGCCGCTCGAGGCGGTGGAGAAGATCGACGGGGGGCTCGCGCTCACGTGCGGCGGGCTCGTGCGGGCGGTCGCCCCCGGCGGCGTTGCGGTCGAGTGGGCAGGCACCGCGCCGCCAGAGATTTCCACGAAGGATGGCGACGAATCAAAGTTCCTCGCGTGGCTCCTCGAGAGCAGTGACCCCGGCATCGCGACCTTGCCGCAAAAGGACGGCCCGCCCGTCACGTTCATCCGCACCGACGCCCCGATGACGCTCCGCCCCATCCCATAAAAGCCCCATCCCATAAAAGCCCCGGGCGGAAGCCCGGGGACACCGTGAGCATGCCGCGAGCCCGGCAACCATCACACCGAATCCCAACTCCACCAAACCACGCTCCTGGCCTCGCAACCCGGGCGGAACCCCGGGGATGGCACGCTCATCGACGCCCGTCCCTACTTCGCCTTGGACGTAAGCGCGAACTCGAACGTGTTGCGGCCCTTCACGATCGTGGCCCGGAGCGGCGAGTTCTTCGAGTTCTCGTAGATCAGCGGCGTGATGTGGTCGGGCTCGGTGGCGCCCTCCGGCCAAAAGAGTTTCGTCACCGTGACGATATAGTCGCCCACGACCGTGCCCTTACCATACATCTTGCCCTGCGTGGCATTGAGCCGAAAGCGGCCCTCGGCGTCGGTCTTACCGGCCGCCGGTATGCCGCCCGGAGCCGCCGGCGTGAACGCCACCGCGGCTCCGGCAAACGGCTCGCCGTCGAATGTGACCACGCCCTCCACGAACTGCACGTCCGGGCCGGCCGGGCCGCAGCCTGCCACGACGAGGGCCGTTGCGAACAGCCACAGTGTCTGCCGGAGCATAGTTGCCATCCACTCGCTCACGCCAGGTTCTCCTGCTGCGCCGTATTTCGTAAAGCGATTCGCCATCTGGTTCTGGCCGTGCCGTGCTTCAGGTCTCATGGCAACACAACCACCTCGCCGTGGGCACGGGTGCCCATCGCGCCCCAGACGCCGCGGATGGTGGCCCCCTTATAGCTCGCGCCAGCCACGGTTGTTCCACCGGACGTCGTCGTGTCGGACGGAGTGCCAGCGTCGATCGTATCGACGATGAACCGCGTCGAACCGTCACACATCGACACATACGCCCCGCCGCTGTGGTAACTGCTAGCGGGGACGATGGGATAACTCCCCATGTCTTTCGCACATCGGGGGCTGTTGGGGGCGGCCATCGTTTGGAATGACGTCATCGAATCTCGCGCATCCCCCCAATCCGATCCCGGCAACTGCCGATCCCAGCCGGTGTTGGAGTAGACCGCGGCGTATTGACCATCGGAACCAATCTCGCCCGTACACACCGACGGGCTGGACGAATCGCTGAGGTTGGTGCTCTGCGCGACTCCCGCCGGCAGACTCCTCGTCACTCTGCCGACGATCACTTCGCCGAAGGCCACTGTCTTCGAAAGGCCGTCGGTGACGTCTTTGATTTTTGTGTATCGCGGTTGGATATTCGTCGTGGGGATCGAAGAGTAACTGGTATAGCCGGAGAGAGGCTGAATACCGGGCATGAACGGGCCTCGGACGATGACGTATTGCCACGAGGTCACCACATCCCCGGAGTTCACGTGGTAGCTCGTGAGGCCCATGCTGCCGATCACCGGTTTCCGCTGGATCTCCGACGGACACATCAGCATCCCGATCTGCCGATTGCGAACCGAAGTCGTGCTGAGGAATTCCTGCCCAAGGTCGAATTCGTCGAGACATTTCTGATACAGGGCCGCTTCTTCGACGAAGGGAAGAAGATGGACCATGACACCCCAACTGCCCCAGCTGTCTCGTCCTGTGTTCGTGCCCCGCATCCGCAGCCCGTAGTCGAGGCTATACGACGGCAGCCGCTGCTTCGCTTCTTCATAGCCGAGCACGGCGAGCCCCAGCTGCCGGATGCTGTTCGAGCAGGCCGACATTCGGGCCGCCTCCCGGGCCGCCTGCACCGCCGGCAGAAGTAGGCCAACGAGCGTGCCGATGATCGCAATCACGGCCAGCAGCTCGACGAGCGTGAAGCCATACCGTCGGCGAAGCGGTCGGGCGCGAAGAATCGGTTCTGAAAAATCGATGGTTTCACGCATGATCGTCAGCCTCTCCGGGAAAGCCCCCCGAAATGTGTTGTTCCTACGGCCGCACCCGCACCATCCAGAGCGAGCCTACGCACCGCCCCCCACCGCCGCCATCCTGCAAAAGCAGGATGCGGGGCGATTTTTTGGGGTTTTCCCGGCGAAGTCCCCCGGCTCCCGCCGGGGGCTTTCTGGCAAACGGTTTGCCACGCCCCCACAAGAAGCCCCGGGCGGAAGCCCGGGGACACCGGGTGTGAAAACCGCCCCGCTCGCCCATGCCCATGCGGCTCGGATGTCTAACGCGAGTCGCCGGC
>JAPLNQ010000056.1 GCA_026401075.1 Planctomycetia bacterium | reverse complement strand
TGGCCATGGATCGCGGGTGGGGTGGTTCGGCAGGATTGGAACAAGTGATTCACGCACATGCGTGGAACCTTGAAAAGCCAGTATAGGAAAGGTCGCCGGGAGAGCGATCCCGGCCATTCAAACACCCAATTGAGGGGGCTCTGCGGGGCCGGTCCATGGTTTTCACAGCCTGAAAAACCATGTTTTTCAGCCGTATTTCCCCAGATTTGATTCGGACCCGACGCCTGTGTGGACTAGAGAGACAAGGAGTTCACCAGCCATGCCCACGCACGCGACCATCCCAGGAGCCTTCGGCCCGTTCGACGGCGACTTCGATCCGTTCGAGGACGACGAGGATGTGGGCGTCTTGATCCCGCTGGAGTAACGCCGGCCGGCTAGGACGGCTGGTCGCCCTTGCGTTGGCGGATGGCGGCCGAGGCCCGCCGCCGGGTTTCGATGGTGTCGCCGATCTCGGTCGCCAGGCCACTTGATCGTTGCAGGCACTCTGCCATCACGCCGGCCTCGAATGCCACCACGGTGACGTCGGTCGTCGCCACCACCCGGACCTCGCTCGGCCGGCCCGCGGAGATCGTCGCCTCACCGTAGAAATCACCGGGGCAGAGGCTGGCGACCCCGACCTCCTGGCCGTCAGCGTTGCGGGCCGACAAGGCGGCGGTGCCCTCCACGATGAGCGTAAAGCCGTTCCGCGTACTCCCAAAGGGAACCATTTCACCGCCGGCCGAAAACATCAGCACGCGGGCACCCTCCGTCGCGGTTTCAGTAGCCCCTACTCCTCCGCCCCCGGCTGTTTTCTGTCGCTCTGCTGCGTCGAGCATCGCCTGGCGAACGTGGCGATACCGAGGAAACCGCTCGAGGAGTTCCGTCGGAGTGGGGACCGGCGGCGACGGGGAGCCTTCGTATCGGTATTGGACGGCGATCGGGTATGGGATTTGAAGCCCGTGGCGGCGGGCGACGTACCAGATCCGGGTGATGATCGCATCACGGACCGGCAGTACCTCCTCATACCGGGCGACAGTGAAGAACAGCCGATAGGTAATGGAGAAATCGCCGTAGTTGAGCGTGTGGACCTCCGGCGGCGGCTGCCGCAGCACGCCCGGTGTGGTCTGCAGCAGTTCGAGCATCGCCCGCTTCACCAGGTTGGGCGGATGGTCGTAGGAGAAGCCCATGTCGTAGGTTTCCGTCCGCTCGAGCGTCGGCCGGCAGAGGTTGCTGAACGACTCCTTGTAGAGTGAGACGTTTGGAATGATCCGCATCTCGTGGAGGAGCGTTTCGATGTGCACGCTCCTCCAGTTGATCTCGATCACCTTGCCCGTCGTGCCGTCCGCGATCAGCCAGTCGCCGATATTGAGCGGCCGCTCCAGCAGGAGCATCAGCCCCGACACGACATTGCCGAGCGGTTCCTGCAGCGCGAGGCCGATCACAATGCTGCCCAGGCCCAGGGCGGTGAGCGCGCCCGAGAGTTCCTGCTTCCAGACCTGTGAATAGATGATCGCGGCACCGATCGCGATCAGGATGGCACGGGCCAGGTCGCGGAGCAGTTTCGGCACCCGCTCCTGCCAGGAACCTTGCTTGGCGGCCCCAAAGACGCCGTCGTTGACGAAAGACAGTGCCGCATAGAGCACGCAGAGCCAGAAGCTGGTCTGGACCAGCCGCACGAAGATGTCATCGGCAGGGAGCTGCCACACATACGTCACGAACAGCATGACGGCCAGCGCCGGCATGACCAGATTGCGGAGAGCCCGCAGGGTCGGCGTGAGCCGCCAGCGATGCCGCTGTCCGGAATTGATGAGTTCGGTGAGCAGCAGGAGGAGCAGGGGAAACCCCACCACCAGCATCGCCGCGGGCAGCAACGGAATGGTCAGGGGAGCGGCTGGGTCAGTCATGGCTCGTATACGGCGCGGCGGTCAGGCCTCTACCGATCTCCTCAGTAGCCACGTCTTCACGGTCCCCTGGCCGCGCAACTCCACATCGAAGGGCCCATCGAAGGAGTAGAGATCGCTGAGGCGGTCATACACCTGTTTTGTGACGTGGATGGTGCTGTCACCCTGCGTGGCCAGTCGCGAGGCGATGGCAACCGTGTCGCCCCAGAGGTCGTAGAGAAACTTGTGGCGGCCCACCACGCCCCCCACGACCGGACCGGAGTTGATGCCGACCGACAGCGTGAGCGTCGCACCGTGCTCGCGGTCGAAGGCGGCTACGATCTGGTCGAGTTCCTGCGCGAACAGCATCGCCCTGGCGGCGTGGTCGGGCCGGCTCACCGACAGTCCGCAGACGGCCAAATAGGTCGCCCCAACCGCACGAACCTTCTCCATGCCACACTTTTCCGCTGCCTCGTCGCAGGTAGCCACGAGATCACCCAGCAGTGAGATGGCGCGGCTGTCGTTGCCCCTTCCGCCGAGAGCATCGATGCCGCCGAAATCCGCGACCAGCACGGTGACGTCGGCAAACTGCCGCGTGGCCTTCTCGTCGCCACCCCGCCGCTGCTCGATCGCCGAGGCCGGAAGGATGTTGAGCAGGAGTTCCTGGTTCTCGCGGGCTTTCTCCTCGAGTTCGGCCCGCTGCCGCTGCAAGTTCGCGGACATGTCGTTGAACACTCTCGCCAGTTCGCCGAACTCGTCCCGCGTGCGCAGGTCGACGCTCACGGCGGAGTCACCGGCGCTGATCCGTTGGGCCGCGACGGAGAGCTGTTTGAGCGGTCGAACGAGCAGCCAGGAGCTTGCCAGCGCGAGCAGCGTGGTTGCCAGAGCCAGCGCCGTCGTGGCGAGCACGGCATTGCGGGCGTAGTCGTAAATGGGTTTATAGGCCTCGGCCACGTCCATCTCGGCGATGACTGCCCAACGCAACGAGTTGAGGTCGAGCGGTCCGTAGGAGCTGAGCACGGGCACCCCTCGGTAGTCGTTGATCAGGGCAAGGCCCTCACGGCCGATCAACGCCTGCTCCGTGCTGTAGGTCTTCACCGGAAGTTGGTTGAGCACGGTGCCCTGCCGCTCGATCTGGTCCACGACCGAGGTGGTCACCATCGACGTTCGGAGCCCTCGGAGAAAGGCCTGCCTATCCTCGACCATGAAGCGGCTGCGGCTGCGCATCGTGAAGTCGGGGCCCACGACGTAGCACTCCCCGGTCTTCCCCATCCCCTCGCGCTCCCACTGGAAATTGCCGGTCAGCAGATGGGCGATCCGATCGACGGGAAATTCCAGGGCCAGGATGCCCACCATGTCGGGGCCATTGAAGATGGGCGAGAGCACGAAGCCCACCGGGCGGCCGAGGTTGGGGCGGTAGAGTTCGGTGTCGACGACCTTGAAGGCATCTCGGTCGCCGGCGCGGGACAGCATGTCGGCCGCCTTGGCGAGGTTTGTAGACGCATAGGGGCCGTCCCGCAGGCTGGTGGCGAAGTCGGGCCGCTTGCGGAGCGTGTAGACGATTTCCAGCGTTTCATCGTCGATGAGCAGAATATCCTCAAATCCGAACATCGTTCCCACTCGGTCGAACCGCTCCTGTAAGGCAGCGTGAGCGACGCCGTAAAGGGAGTCGTCGGCCGTCGCAGCGTCACGTCGAGGGGTGACTTCGGCCGGTGCTTCGACTGTTCCGGTTTTGACCGCCCGCCGACCCTCCTCTGGAACGTCTTCAGCCGGAGCGGCAACCATGTAGTGATACTGCAGATACCGCTGCGCAGGATCGGCCGGCAGATACTGCTCGGGCTGGGCCGTGCCGCCGAGGTTCTTCTGGAGTTGGGGCAGAACCTGGGTGGCATAGTAGCTCCGCAGTTCCTGCTCTTGCGCGTCGGAGAGCGTCTCGCCGGCGAGTCCCCGATAAGACTGTTTGAAGTTGACCATCGCCTCGGCCGCCAGCTTTCCGTCTGACAGCGAGATCGCCTGGTCGCGGAGCGCTTCGAGCATGGCCATCAGGCCGCTCGTCTTGGAGTGCCGCACGCTCTGCAGGTGGTTTTGCACCGCGTTCGTGATGGCCGAGCGGGCCGACTGGTAGCCGATCCAGCCGATCGCGAGGATCGACCCCAGGCTCACCAGCAGCATCAAGAGGATAAACCTCGACTGCACGCCGATCCGTTCAAGGCCCAGCATGCACGATCCTTGTGGTGTGGTCTGGAGTGGTTCAAAAACTGAACCGCACAGGCTACAGCCGGGACGGGCCCCGGGCAATGCGCTGGCCGGGCCCTGATGGAAGCCGTCCAGATGACCCAGGCCCGCCCTTGTGGCTCTCTATGCCGGCGTCGCGACGCCATACAGCGCCGCGACGAGCGACCGGGTCCGGGGGCCGGGCAGTGCTCCGGGGTGCATAGCACTGGGAATGAAGGCGAAGCCCAATCCGAGCGACGGGTCGGCAAACGCCAGCGATCCGCCCGCACCGGGGTGACCGAATGCTGCAGGGCTGGGGCCGTAGACACCATGTTGGTTGGTCATGAAACCGACGGAGAAGGAGGTCTGATCGATGAGAACCCGGTCGGGCCCGTTGCTGAGGGTGGTCCTCATTGCGGCGAGGGTTTCGTCACGGAAGAAAGACGAACGATCGCTGCCGCAGAGGAGCGAGTAGAACCGGGCGAGGGCATCGGCGGTGGCGATCGCCCCGAGAGACGGGAGGGAAGCGGCGCGCATGGCTGGCGAGTTCATCACCGCGGGCGTGAGCACCCCGCCCGGTTCGCTCAGGGCTCGCCGGGTCAGCGAGGAGGAATCTCCGAACGCCTTCGTGAATGGGCCCGGGGACGGTGGCGTCTTGGGGGCGAGAACGGTGGCCGCGGTATCGATCAACGCGGCGGGGAGTCCAAACCAGAGGTCGAGACCGAGCGGTTTACGGAAGATCCGTTCCCAGTAGGAGCCGAGCGTCGCGCCGGCTACGCGTCTGACAATCTCGTCGAGCAGGAAGCCGAACGTGCGGGCTCCGTACCCATGGCTGCCATCGGCCGGCCAGTTCGGCGGTTGCGCCGCGAGAGAGGCCGCCACCGCTTCATGCTCGGTGATCGACAGGCCCTTCTGGTCGATCGCCGCGAGGCCGGCCTGATGCGAGAGCAGCTGCCCGAGCGTGATCTGGTCCTTGCCAGCGGCGGCGAACTCCGGCCAGAGTTTTGCCACGGCGGTGTTGAGGGGGATGCGTTTCTCCTGCAAGGCGTGCAGGGTGCAGGCCGCGGCGACGCCCTTGCTGGCCGACCAGATCAGACAGGGGGTTTCAGCGGTCCAGGCCCGGCCGGCCGCGGCCTCGCCACCGTGCAGCGAGAGCAGCGGCTTTCCATCCTGCCAGACGGCGATCGCTGCTCCCCCGGCAGACCCGCCGGCGGGCGTCTCGTCCACGATGGCCATGAAGGCCCCCGTCAGACGGTCGACGACTTCGGTTCGTGACGTTCCTGGCACGACGTTGAGGTTCACGCGTTCTGCTCGATGTTTTCTACGCCACAGCCCGATAGGGACCAAGGTTGTCCGGTCGGTTGTGCACACTCGCCGCTCCGGCGGCTGGACAGCGTGTCGCCCGGTATTGGCATACCCACGAGTGGAGGGAACGCATGAACACTTCTACCTATCGGATCGAAGCACAGGGCCGCCTCGGCGAGGCGATGGCTCTTCTTGATCCGCAATCCCGACGGCTCATGGAGGTCTGGCTGGAGGGCCTGACTCGGGAGGAGATTGCGAACGAATTAGAGCTCTGTAGAGAAACAGTATCGACGATCATCGCCATGGTGTTCAAGCAGCTGCGAATGCTGCTGGCACAGTGAGCGGCGTCCGGGCCGTTCACTCGCCTGCTCGAGCGTTTTTTTTGCTACAGGCTCGCGATGATCTTCCGGATATCATCCTGCTTCTGGCCCAGCTTTTTCTGGAGCCGGCCAAGGAGTTCTGAGCAGGCACCGCGTCCGCCACGGCGACGCTGAAAAAGTCGATCCCGAGGAGGTAGAGCGTGATCCCTGTTCAACCGGGTCGTTACCGGCACTACAAAGGCAACGAATACACGGTGCTCGGCGTCGCCTGCCACAGTGAGACGCTCGAAGAGTTCGTCGTCTATCGGCAGGAATATGGCGACCATGGGCTCTGGGTGCGGCCCGCGGCGATGTTCGCCGAGACCGTGGTGGTCGACGGAAAGACGGTACCGCGGTTCGCGTTCCTGCGCGATTGAGCTGCCCCCGTTCCGGCTGGCAGACGAGCCGTCGTCCATTCACCGGGCGCGGGCATCCTCAGGCCTGCGGCAACAGCAGGGCGAACCGGTGCAGCATCCACATCGTCTGCTCAAAGCCGTGGGCGACCTCGAACAGCACGGCCTGATCCGCGGCGTCGGAATCCGCCGCTGAACGGAGGTAGTCGCTGCGCACTCCTTCTAATATTTCGCTGCGGCCCTCGGTCAACGTCACGAACGCCTCTGCCGCGGCCGCGTCTTTCAGGGTGAGCGCTTCGAGCATCCTGTCCAGCAGGAAATCGAGCCCTTCAGTGTAAGAGTCGAGATGCCTGCGCAGGCCGCTGTCGGCCGACATTTTGACGCTCGACGTGAACAGCGATCGCACGCTTTCCTCGATGTACCGCAGCAGCCGCAGGCGATTTTCCAACGAGATCAGCCGCGCGCTGGTGCCAGGACAGAGCGACTGGGTTGCCAGTTGCTGGAGGAAGTTTTCCGCCACGCTTGCGACGGCGACAAACGGCTCGTGAATGCCTGCGGCGGCCTCCCGCACCGGAGAGCTGGCATCCGTTCGCATCGCCTGGGTGTAAGACTTGAGACGCCTCGCCAGCCGGAGCTCCTCCTCCTCGACGAGGTTCAACGCGACCGGTGGTTCCTCCAGCGCCTCCTCGTAGATGAATTGCGGCAGCGCCGCGTCGACGGTCTTGTCGTCGCGATGCACCTTCGACAACGCCCACGCCATCGTCGGTCCGGACAGGATCACCGTCACGATGGCCATCACCACAATGATCGAGAACATCTCGCGGGTCAGCAGGCCGATCGACAGGCCGAGGGTCGCGATGATGATCTCCGTGCCACCGCGGGCGTTCATGCCGAACCCCATCGCGAGCCGCTCCCAGCGCGGCAGTCCGCATGCCCACGCGCCCAAGTAGACGCCGAGCAGCTTGCCGATGCAGGCCACCGCGATCACCGTGAGGAGCAGCATGCCCATGTTGGCTTCGTACACGCTCCAGATGTTGAGCCGCAGGCCGGCAAGCCCAAAGTAGAGCGGGGCGAGGAACGAGGAGACGACCAGGCTGAGGGAATGAACGGCGTTCTTCTGCAGGCCGCTGGCTGAGCCAAACAGGATGCCGACGACGAAGATCCCCAGGATCGACTCGAGCCCGAGCCAGCTCGTGATCAGGCTGCCCGTGAGCCCGCAGATGATCAGCAGGGAAAGCTGCGGTGCAGGGCCGGGGGCGACGCTGTTGTGCCAATCGATGAAACGTCGCAGCAGTGGACGGCCGATGAGAAAGCAGCCAGCGAGAAACAGCACCGCCGCACCCGCCGACTTCACCACGGACACCGTGGAGAAGGTTCCGCTCACGTGCAGGCTCGTGGTGATGCCGACGAGGATCCAGGCGACGACATCGTCCATCATGGCCGCCCCGAGGCTGATCTGGCCGACGTTTTCCCGAAGCAAGTCCTTGTCTCGAAGGATCATCGCCAGCGGCGGCAGTGCCGAGATCGACATCGCAACCGCGAGGAACAGGCTCAGCACCAGACGATCGTTTGGGTGGGTCAGCATCGCGGCCGGAAGGTATTGGCCGAGCAGGTAGCCGCCGATCATCGGAACGATCAGGCCGCCTGCCGAGACGATGACACAGGAGGCGGCATTACGCCGCAAGAGATCGAGTCTGACCTCGAAGCCCGCTTCCATGAGGAAGAGGAGAAGCCCCACCCAGGTGATCGCCGCGAGCATGTCGGCCTGGCTCTGCTCCGGCCGAAAAATGGCCTGCTGGAGTGCCGGAAACCAGTGCCCAAGGACCGACGGTCCGAGCAGCATGCCCCCGAAGATGTTGCCGATCAGGGCGGGCTGTCGGAATCGCCGCATCAACTCACCGCCCACATGGGCGAAGGCAAGCAACACGACAACCTGCAGGAGAAAGGCGGCGACATCCTCGGGAGACAGTGTCTTGATGGCGTGCATGCGGCCTTGGATCCTTAAAGAAACGGCAGGAAACGGCCGCTTAGCGGCTCCCGGTCATCGGTAGGCAAAGCAAACGCAACGCGCGCCGTTTCCTTCCCCGGGTGATTCTTATACACGACGATTCGATAGGCGTCACCCTCATGTGGATATCGAAAGGTCGAGGCTGGCGCTCCGCTACAGCAGCCCGTCGCTTCGCAGTTTGGCCTCGACGACGTCCGCCATTTCGCGGGCCTGTTCCTCGAGTTCCTCCACCAGTTCCTCGTCGTCAGCGTCGACGGCGCGGCGGGCGAGATACAGCAGGTATTGTGCTTCGTTGCGCCATGCCTTCAGCCAATCGGGCCGCGTGGAGACCGGGCGGTAGAGCAACCGTTCCAGCCGATCGAACTCGTCGTTTGTGAGACTCATCGTGTCAGTGTGCTACGGTCCAGCGTCGGGGGACACAGCTCTTTTTCCTTCCACTCTTTTTCCTTCCACAAGGGCCTCCCAGAACTCCTCCGGGCAAGACACCGAGTTGTGATCGGTGCCATCGATCACGCGGAGCGTTGCCACGCCGGGCTGAAATGCCTTGAAGAGCTTTTTGGTGTCGCTCATTGGCACGATCTCGTCGTGCGATGCCGCGAGGATCAGCGTCGGGCAGGTGACGCGTGGTGCATACCGCCACGACTGCCAGGGATCGCGAAGCAGCAACCGCATGGGGAGAAATGGGGCGACGCGGCTCGCGATGGCGAGAATGCTCTCAAAGGGTGCGATGAGTACGAGCCGGGAGACCGGGCCCTCGGCTGCGAGTTGGATGGCGAGGCTACTGCCGAGGCTGCGGCCGACGGCCATCACATCCGGATGGCGGCTATGCACCATCTTGAAGAGTGCGCGGGCGTCGTTCCGCATCGCCGCTTCAGCCGGTTGGCCGGAGCTACCGCTGTAGCCCCGGTAGTGCAGGGCATAGATGGCACGGTCAGGGAAAGCGGCTGCCAGTTGCGGCAGCGTCGAAGCGACGTCTTCCGCATTGCCACCGAAGGAGACGAGGGCCTTCGGGCCATCGAACGGACGGGTGGAGAGCAGCAGTCGTGCACCGGGCACCTCGAGCACGGCCGCCGCGCCATGCATCGGCGTCGCCGGCGTGGGCATGTAGATGAACGACCGCTGGGTGACGAAGAAGAACAAACAGAGCGATGCATAGACGCTCACGGCAATCGTTAGGATAGTCCAGAGCATGCGACGGGATCTCATGAGAAGCCAGAACTGGTGGATCGCGTTGAACGTGTCGGGATTCACGTGTGGCGCTCCAGGGGGTGGCATCACTATCGCATATTGGGCGGCCGGATCCGGGCTTCCGAGATCCGTCTTCCGGCTGGTGGCATGCTCGTGGGATAAATACACCGTGGTTCGGCTTTGGAATGGTTCACAGTCTCGCAGGGCACCCGGTGGCGGCAGCATGGAAACTCCTCGACTCATGACGATTGAAATCAGTGTTCACGGGCAATCGCCTGAAAAACTGGCTCCATCGAAAATAAATGTCGGCACGCGGAAGCGGTCCAACGTGATCGTCGTGCTGGCGATAGTAATGTGGGGAATGATTGCTTCCGGCGCCCACGCCGACATCGGGTGGACGCCGTCTCGGACGTGGGTCTTTGCCGTCGGGATTCTCCAGTGGAAGCACTCCGATATCTACGATTCGTTTCCCGAAGCGATGCCAGATCGGGCAGATCGACGACTGATCGAAGCCTTGAAGGCAACAGGCATTCCCGCTGATCACATCGTTTTTCTCGTAGACGAGAAGGCGACGCTCGCATCGATACGTCGCGAGTACCGCGCCCAGCTCGATCGAATTCAGAAAGGCGACCTTCTGATCTTCTACTTCGCGGGACACGGCACCCGCGATCGGAAGACTCGCGATACGTACTTCGCGAATTACGACGCCGGTGACGACTATGCGAGCCACTGGCCGGTGAAGGAAATCTTCGACACGCTCGAATCACGGTTTCATGGCGACCAGGCGATTCTGATGGCGGATTGCTGCCACTCCGGAGCGATGTATGACGAGACCATGAAGCGACGCGAGGATCTTTCCTGTGCGTGTCTTACGAGTGCGTATTCACACAACACCTCGACGGCCAGTTGGACGTTCACGGAGTCTCTGCTCAGAGGCTTTCAAGGCAGCCCGCTCGTCGATGCAGACGCGGACGGCGATGTCGAGATCCGCGAAGTGGCACTGTATGCAGAACAGAACATGGCTTTTCTGGAGGAACAGAAAGCCATGTTCGCCACCTCCGACGATTTTGATCCGGATCTGGTGGTCGCCGACACCCGTGGCAAACCGAAGGCGGGGCTCGGTCGCTACGTTGAGGTCGAGTGGGAGGAGACGTGGTATCCGGCACAGGTTATCGCGATACGGGGCGCGAAGTCGCGCGTCCACTACGTGGATTTCGAGGCGTCATGGGATGAATGGGTCGGTCCTGAGCGGATCCGTCATCCGCACGTCAAGAAAATGCCTCGAGGAGCCCGTGTGAAGGTCTGGTGGTCGCAGGACGAGAACTGGTATCTCGGCACGGTCCTTGCCTCACAGTTCGGCTTACACAAGATCCACTACGACGGTTACTCGCACGAGTGGGATGAATGGGTCTCATCCGGTTCCGTTGAGGAATTGGACGAGTGAGATTCGAAAAAGGGACGCAGCTCCTTGCCGCGTCCTATCCCACCCGCCCAACAACTCAGTGACGAGCGTGGCCGCGGTTCCCGCCAGATGTCGGCAAAGTGGTGGAGGCCACGGGCGTCACAGCGGCGGACATGTCGCTGAAGGCGCTCTGACCGACCTTGTTTACGGCTGCCACCCCGAAGACATACGCGGTGCCATTGGTCAGCATGGGAATCACGGCTCGCGTTTCACCGAATCGGCGATTCACTGTCGTCCACGTTGCACCTGCGTCGGTGCTGTATCGGACAACGTAGCCGACGCGTTCTGTCCCGCCGGTCGATGTTGGTGCCGTCCACGACAGCTTGACGGCTCCATCGTAGGCTTCGGCAGTGACGCCGGTCGGCACACCTGGGGCTACGGTCGCGGCGCTGCCTGAATTTCCAGCATGCTGGATGTGGGCCACGGATTGGCTGCTGCCATGCTGGTGCACGTGAGCCGCCGGGGCAGGTCCATGTGGCGGTGTTTGTGTGTATGCGCGAGTCATTTCCGGTGGAATCATTCGCGGTGGAGATGCCGTGACCTTGAGATGAATGCCGCCCGTCTATCCGCCCTCACATACGCCTTGGACTACGTGATACCACTGGTGGTGGCTTCATCCATTGTGGCTAAGGGCGCTTAGCCTTCGCCGCGGCGCGGCGCGGAGCCCATCCACTCCCGCCCCGGCCGTTGCTTCAGCAGCGGTTTCTCGCCCGGCCGACGCTTGTAGAAGTGCCGTTGGCCGACTTATTCTGAGACGCCGCGACGATAGATTCGCGGCGCTCGATCATTGATACCTGGCCTCAAAGCCGTCCGATGACAGAAGCAGACAACCCGCATTCCGTAACGAATGGCGGATCCACGAATCTCGCGACGTTCCTGAAGAGCGTGATTGTCGGTGCCGTTATGGCGCTCTCCTTGATTCCGGGATGGATGGCGGTCGCTCCACTTCTGTTCAGCGGGCCGCTCAGCCCGTACACGCCGATCTGCCTCGGAATGCTCCTACTGGGCAGCATTGTGGCGGGCATTTATATCCCGTTGAGAAGAAACACACGGTATGCCTTTGCCGTTTGCCAGGTCGCGGAGTCTGTCCCCATTCTGGCCACGTTGCTGGCCCATATCGCGGCCGCTGTGCCAGATGGACCGTCTCTCGTGCCGACGGCCGTTGCGGCGATTGCCGTCTCCGCCGTCGTTGTGGGAATCGTGTTTGTCCTTGTTGGCTGGCTCAAGTTGGGCGGTCTCATCCGCTTCATTCCCTATGCGGTGCTCCACGGCTTCCTCGCCGGCGTGGGTTTATTCCTTGTTTTCTTTGCGCTCTCCCTCGCCACAGGGTCGACGGTCACGATCAGCCATCTCAGCCCGCTCTGGGGGAAAGGTGCGCTGCTCAAATGGGGACCTGCCGTCGCCTATGGCGCGGCTCTGTTTTTCATCACCAACAGATGGAAGAATCCGCTGCTCCTGCCCGGTATCTTGGTCGCCACCGTTTTGCTCTTCTTGGCCGCGATGCAATTGACGGGGATCGACAGCGCGACGGCAATGGCGCGCGGCTGGATCCTCGGGCCCTTCGATGAGAACGCACGCCTCTGGCCGCCGCTGGATCTGGCCGATCTGGCCCGGGTGGAGTGGTCAGTGCTGCTACAACAATGCGGACTCTTCGGCCTGATCGCCTTGGTTTACATTCTGGATCTGCTGGCGTGTTCAGCAGGAAGGGTGGCAGCAATCCAGCAGGAGGAGGATGTGAACGAGGCACTGCGTGTCAGTGGTGCGTCGAACATCCTCTCGGGCGTCTTGGGCGGCTACGTGGGCTATGAAGGATTGATTGGCTCGACGCTGTCTTACAAGCTCGGCGTTCCGAAACCGATCCCGGCGCTCACCTGCGCGGCCATTACCGCGGCCGTCATGATGTTCGGGGCGTCGATTCTGTCGTCTGTGCCGAAGTTCATGCTCGGCGGGCTGATCACTTTCATGGCGCTGTCCATCATCGTCGAACCGTTGTTCAGCAACCGTCGCCGGATGACTCTCATCGAATACGTTTTGGTCTGGGGTGTCGCCCTAGCGGTGCTGTTCTTCGGCGTTGCCGAGGGTGCTGCATGCGGAGTGCTCGTGTCGCTCGGCATCTTCGTGATCAGCTATTCGCGCCTCAACGTGATCCGTTTCAGCGGCGTGGGAGCGAACATCCGCAGCGTGGTGTCGCGTTCACCGGCTGCCGAACAATGGTTGGCGCGGGCGGGAGAAGCCACACACATCCTGCGCCTGCAGGGCTACATCTTCTTCGGCACCGCTGATGCCCTGGTCACGCAGATCCGCGAAATTCTGGATGCAGGCGGAGCGCGTTACCTCATTCTGGACTTTGCACGGGTCGACGGGATCGATGCGGCCGGGCTGGCCAGCTTCACGCGGCTGCGAAAAATGAACCGGGATGCGGGCGTGACGCTGGTCTTCAGCGAACTGGCCCCCGAGATCCGCCGACGACTTGAACTCGCCAGCGACGGCACGGCAGCCGGTTTGCAAGGCGCGGACAACAGCCTGCAGACGTATGCGGATCTCGACCGGGCGCTCGAGTGGTGCGAGGACCGCTTGCTTCGGGGCGAAAGCGACAAGTTAGTCGAGCCGCTGGAGCAGATGGAGGCCCGCGACCGGGCGCTGATTCGGACCCTCGTTGCCGACATGACGCCCTTTTGCGAGCGCGTCGAATACCCGGTCGGACACGTCCTGTGGTACGCGGGAGATCCCTCGCCCGACATGTATTACGTCGAGTCGGGGGAACTGCAGCTCTTTACGAGCAAGAGCGATGTTGCCGGCAAGCGTGTCGCCGTGGTCACCGCGGGTGACATCATCGGGGTCAACGGCTTTTACCTGCAGGAAGCCCGACCCGCGACCATGCGGGTCACCCAACCCTGCGTGCTGCAACGCGTGAGCGATGCTGCGATGCAGCGCTTGGCGCAAGAGGCACCCGCGCTGGCCGTGAGACTGGAACACTACCTGCTCGTTCAACAGACGCGGCTGCTGGTCAGAAGTTTCCGGTCCGCCGATAAGGCGACGTGATAAGGTGCCGATCGGTGCACAACGGCCCGTGCCGGGGCAGTGACTTACCGTGTTACGCGAGAAACCGAAAGAAGTGACGTGTTTGCACGCCGCAAAAAAAGGACCGTGCCCTCATGAAAGACGGTTTCGACTACCTCAAGAAAACTGCAGACGGACTGGTCGTTCAGTCCACCCAAGCCAAGCATGCCGCCCAACTGGAGACATTGGAAAAACTTGTGTTCCCGACTGCGAACATAGTTTTCAGGGCGTGGCATTACCTCAACCACATCCACCTTTTTCCGGAAGGCCAGTTCGTCGTCACGGACGGCGACACGGTCGTGGGCATGACCACCACCATCCGCTATCACCTCGATGAAAGGCAGACCCGCTCCTTCGCCGAGGTGCTCGATGGCGGATTTCTCAACACCCACAAGCCCAAAGGTGAATGGCTTTACGGACTCGATATAGGCACCCATCCACAATGGCGATGTCGCGGCATCATGCGCCATCTTTATGATGCACGCCAGCAAACCGTAGAGCGACTCAACCTCAGAGGACAGTACACCTTCGGCTTGCTGAACGGCTATGGTGCGTTGAAAGGGACGATGCAGGCCGAGGATTACTACGCCGAACTGATGGCCAAAAAACGAAAGGATCCGACCGTGTCGCGCCAGATAGCCAACGGGTTTAAAGCTGTCAGGCTTGTGAGCGGGTATATCGAAGATCGGGCCTGTGACAACTACGCGGTGCTGCTGATCAGGGAAAATCTGAACTTCAAACAACTCCAGGGCGATCACGCCATGATTGGCAATCCGTCATGAATGGGAAATCGTGTGCGTGATTTCACCAAAGGTGCTTCGACGATTGGTCGGGTAGCGATCTTCACGGAGGATCGATCACGCTCGTCTCGAAGTCAGTGAGCGCCAAGAGTCAGATTCATTTCGGAACGCTTCCCGATCCCCACCGTCGAAAGGTAACGTACTCGCTCATCAACTTCATCGTCATCGCGATCTGCGCCGTGATCTATGACGCCGACGATTACGTCGCGATCGCCGACTTCTGCCGCATGAAGCGGAGATGATTTCGAAAGATCCTTGACCTGTGCGACGGGATCGAGACGTTCTTCGCCGTGCATCCGGATGGCCGGATGCTGACGGTGCCCATCCGGCAGAGTCACAGCACTGTGAAGGGTCATGGCCGCAGGGAATCGCGATGGCAGTACGTCTGCAGCGTCCCGCGCACCCTCTCGACTGCGATTGTTCGCACCGGGACCACTGCCCATTTGTACGTTCTGCGAGGATCGCCGCGTCGTCCATGCCGTCGCCCGCCACGACATTGGCGGGCGACCCGCGGCCACGTCCGCTCACAGCGGTAAACGCCCCACCAAGGCAAGGATCAGCAGGACGGTCAGAACCAGACCGAGCAAGCCGCCTCCCCGGCCGATATGCCCTGTCATTCGGCGCTTCAAAACCGGCCACTCATCGGCGCTTGAAAACCGGCCACCGTGTGGGGGGTACTGGGTGGAAGAATCCTCTTAATCGGACCTGTTGGCAAGGGTGTTGGCGGCAGTTGTTGGCGGTTTAGCCGGTGGTGCGAGCTGTTTGGCTGCGTGAATGCCGTGTATTCCCGGTCGGCGCGGTGGCCGGTTTTGAATTGGTGTCGCTGTCGTCGGTGTCGGCTGGCCGGTTTTGGAGTCGGTAGCTTTTCCCGTGGAAGGAGATGATTTCGGCGTGGTGGAGGAACCTATCGAGGATAGCGGAGGCGCTGGGTACGTCGCCGATGAGCTTGCCCCAGTCTTCGAGCGGTCGGTTGCTGGTCATGATGGTGCTGCGTGTCTGGTGTCGTCGCATGATGATCTCGAAGAGGTATTCGCCGCTGCGTTTTGGGAGTTGCTTCATGCCCATGTCATCGATGATGAGGAGGTCGGGCCTGAGGTATCGTGCGAGGGTGGCATCGTCATGATCGATAGCTTCTTCGTGGAGGAAGTCTCGAACGACGTCGAAGATGGAGCGGTAGAAGGCGGTTCTGCCCTGCTTGATGGCGGCGTAGCCGATGGCCTGGGCGATGTGGGTCTTGCCTGTTCCTGGCGGCCCGACGAGGAGCACGTCTTTCCCTTGATGGAGGAACTGGCATGTTGCCAGTTCAAAGATCTGCTTGCGTGGTAGAGAGGTGTTGAAGTCCCAGTCGAACTGGTCGAGTGGCTTCAGGTCTCTGAACAGTGCGAGCTTGGTCCGGCGATCGAGTTGCCGTTGGCCGCGGACGGCAAGTTCGTCCTGGAGGATGAGTTCGAGGAACTCAAGGTGGCTGAGCCTGCTGGCCTGGGCTTCCTGGATTCGGACGTCGAGGGACTCGGCGAGTCCGGAGAGTCGGAGTTGCCGAAGGTTGGCACGGAGTGGATCACGCATTGAACAGTCTCCTTGGCTGCGGGGAAGGACTTCGTCACGGTGACGAATCTGGTGGTAAGGTTGTCTTGTCTGGTGAAACGGAGTCGGGCTCTGCTGAGGAGCATCCCGGCGAGGGATATCCGGACCGCAGGCATTTGCCATGCCCAACGTCGCCCCGCGAGTTCGCGCTCGCGGGGCGACTGTCTTTGGCGTGAGCAGGGCTGCCTGTGTCATGCCTTTCAAAACCTTCGCCCATGGATGGGCGACTCTGCCGGCGATGGATCGCTCTGGCGACGACGGCCGCGTAATCATCGAGGGGGCGGATGAGCGGATGCTCGCTCAGGAACTCAAGCGGCTTCTGCTTCTGGGCCCGTCGTCCGATGAGCTGTCGCACGGTACGGAGTCTGTAACACTGGTATGAGAGGGCTGTTTCGCAGGCGGCTTCGATCTCGGCGCAGGTGTGTTTATGGGTAAGTGACAGAAGTCCCTGCACAACACGGTGGCCCTCGACGCCGCGTGCCGCGACGACGGCGTCGGCCCAGGCTGAAGACTGCGGCCCGATGGTCCGCACCTTCCCGAGGAGGTAGGTGATGCCGCGTTCGAGGCCGTTGATCTTCATCGGATGGACGTGGTGCATCGTGGTGCTGAATCGCCCATGATCGTGCTTGGCGTGGATCGCGATCTCTTTCATCTGGACATTAAAGATCCGCACAGTTCGACCGTTGGAGCGGGCCCAGACATCTCGTCCGAGGTATTCGGGCGGGACCGAATAGAACGCCTTGTCGACCTCGACATGCCCGTCTCGACTGACCTTTCGCTTCACCTCGCGGAAGTTCTCAAAGCGGGTTGTGGGGAGCGACAAGAGCGTCTGCCGTTCGCTGTCTTGAAAGACGGCGAGCACCTGCCGCTTGGTCGTGCCGTGGATCCGTCTGTCGGCGATCCTGTCTTCCCACGACTCGAGATACTCGTTCTGCTCCGCCAGGTTCTGGAACGTGCGACCCTTGAGGGCGTTGTCCTGAACGTAGGCGACACCGCGTTCGGTCTTTCCCTTGTGCCGGGGCGTCCTCGGCTTCGTGGGGAGTACGACGGTACCGTAGTGGCGGCAGAAGTCGGCGAACTTGGGGTTAATCTCGGGATCGAACCAGTCGGCCTGGAGAACTGCTGCCTTGAGGTTGTCGACGACGAGTGTTCTGGGAACACCGCCAAAGCGTTCGAAGGCGTTCTCGATGCAATGCAGGAAGTCATCGGTCGACTGTGTGAAGACCGCTTCGCTGTAGGCCTTCCGCGAATGGGATAGCACGACCCGCAGGACGTGCGTCTTGCGGCGGCGTCCGTTCGGGCCCACGACCGGCGCGCCGGTTCCGAAGTCGATCTGCGCTTCGTGGCCCGGCGGGCTCTCCATCCGTCGGAACGGCACCGGCAGGCTCGTCCCCTGTCTCTTGAGGAGTCGCCGCACGCTGTCGTAGCTGACGTTCCTGGCGCCGGGGAACTCTGTGAGCAGGTCCTGATGGATCCGCTTGGCCGACAGGCCCTTGCTCCGCTGCTCGATCAACCAGTCGACCCATGGGCAGGCGGCGCTTCGCTGCGCTGCGACTGCACTCTTGCCGATCGGCGCTTCAAAACCGGCCAGCGCCGGGGGGCCGGCCGGCGAAATCGGCGCATTGGCCGGTTTTAAAACCGCCTCAGGCCCCTGGCGAAGGTGCCGGGAGACCGTCTCTCGATGCACGCCAAGCCGTCTCGCGATCTCTCGGCAGGACAGTCCTGCCGATCGTAAGGAATGGATCGCCTCGATAATCGCCATCTTCAATACATTCGCCATGACAGGCCTCCTTCTGCGGCGTTGCCGCTAGGAAACCTGTAGGTCGCAATGCTCCGTGAAGACGGCCGGAGTTCATGCGCCGATCACTGGCCGGTTTTATGCGCCGACTGACA
>JAPLNQ010000149.1 GCA_026401075.1 Planctomycetia bacterium | reverse complement strand
TCCGCACACGAAAAAGCCTCGACCGCCTTGCCCCGGGAGCCCACGATCACGAGGTCACCGGCGATCACCGCGCTCGACCGATACGACTGCCCGTTGACCGCCGACTGGGCCCGCCAGGCGACGTCGGCCTTGAGAAAGTCGATCGCGAAGAAACCGCCTCCCTCGGTGCCGAAGAACACCCTGTCGCCGTGAGTGGCCGGCGTGGTGCCTGTCGGACCATCGATCGGCACGGCCGCCTTCTCCTCGCCGTTTTGCACATCGATCACGTGCAGCTTGCCGCCACAGCCCGCGAGAAAAACCCGATCCCCGTCTGCGGAGCGGGCCACGGTGGGCGAACAGCGGATCTGGTCGGCGATCGAATGCTTCCAGAGCAGTTTGCCGTCGGCGATCTGCAGGCACGAGAGCGACGCATCCTGCGAACCGATGAGCACGCGGCCGCCGTCGTTGCCGGCGAGGATCGTGGGGCCGCCGGAGATTTCACCCTCCGTTTCGTATTTCCACGCCAGCGTGCCGGTCACGCGGTCGAAGGTCCGCACGATCCCGGTGTCGTCGCCCACCACGACCAGCGGCTGCGCGGGATCGAGTGACACGGCCGCCGCCGATGGGAACCCTGCCGCCTCGGCCTTGAACGTCCACTTCGTAGCGCCTGTGGCGAGATCGAGCGCGTGGAACGTGCCGTCGAGGTCGCCGAGATAGATCGTGCCGTTGGCGATGGTTGGCACGGCGCCGAAGGCCGTTTTCTCGAAGCCGCGATGCCACTTCTCGGCCAGCGGCAGGCGGAGCGTCGTCGCTGATCGGCCGGTGCCGGCTGGACAGCCGCGGGCCATCGGCCAGGCATCGGCCGGAGCTGCTGCGTCGTCGGCTGTGGCAGCAACCCGCAGCATGGAGAGCAACAAGAGCGTCGCGAGCAGTCGCAGCCGCTTCATCGGGCGGCCTCGTAGAGGTGGGCGAAGTCGTCGATGCTTGCCTGCCGCGGGTTGAATCCGCCGGTCCACTGCGTGGCCGCCGCGGCGGCGAGCGCTGGCCCATCGGCCGCGGGGATGCCAAGAGCGGAGAGGGTCGTCCTCAGGTTCGCCGCGGCGAGGAGCCGGAAAAGCCAGGTGGCCAATTCGTCGCCGGCCGCCTCCGGAGCCGCGTCGATGCCGATGTCGTGCAGGAGTTCCGCGTAGGGCGTGCCGCAGGAGGCCGCGTTGAACCTGACGACATGCGGCAGCATGAGGCCCACTGCCTGGCCGTGGACGACACGGTGGGCCGCCGTGAGCGGATTGGCCAGGGCGTGGGCCGCGCCGAGCATCGCGTTTTCAATCGCGAGCCCGGCCCAGGCGGCGCCGCGTTGCACGGCCTCGCGGGCGGCCACGTCGGTGCTGTCGGCAAAGACCCTGGGCAGGTTGTTCGCGAGCAGCCGCCAGGCCTCCCGCGAGAAGATCCGCGACGCGGGCGTTGCGGCCCGGCTCACATGGCTCTCGACCGCATGCGACACCGCATCGATGCCCGTGAGCGCGGCCACACGGACAGGCTGCGTGAGGGTGAGATGCACGTCGAGGATCGCGATGCGGAAGGCGGCCCGCGGGTCGCCGCAGGCCATCTTCATGTCGTTCGCCGCATCGGTGATGAGCGCGAATGACTGTGTCTCGCTGCCGGTGCCAGCGGTCGTTGGCACGGCGATCGAAGGCAGCATCGGCCCGGTTGCCTTGCCACGGCCGTGGTAGTCGTGCATCCGGCCGCCGCACGACAGCAGGAAATTGATCCCCTTGGCGCAGTCCATCGAACTGCCGCCGCCGAGGCCGACGATCAGGTCGGGGCGAAATTCCCGTGCCACGGCGGTGCCTGCCTCGACCTGTGCCGTGGTCGGGTTTTCACCGAACTGGTCGAAGACGGCCGTAGCGATGCCGGACGCTGCGAGGGCGTCGAGTCCCGCGGCCGTGTGGCCTGCCCGTGCGACGCCGGGATCGCTTACGACGAGCACCCGCGTCGCGCCGAGTTCGCGGGCCAGTTGCCCCAGTTGCGTGATGGCGTTGCGGCCCACCACGAGTCGCGTGGCGGCGCGGAATTCAAACGCACGAGAACGGTTGTCATCGGTCAAGGCTCACCCTGCCAGCTGCAACGCCCGCGACCGGTACAGAAAGTCGATGATGTTGCCCTCGTGCGGCTGGAGCCAGTCGAGCTTCGTTGTGGGAATGGAGCCGAAGTTGAGCCGGTCGATGGCCGTGCTGTTGACCAGTTCCGCCTGGAACGCTGGGTTTTCGGTGATCGTGGTGCAGACGAGCGTGGGCCCGATTTTCTCGAGCATCATCGCCTGGGGGCACTCCACGACGCTCACGAACGGAAACATGTATTCGGCCTTGGCGATCTCCGGCTCCGGTGATGTGCAGTGGGCCACCACCGGACGGAGCCAGCCGCACCGCTCCCCCTCCACGAGCCGATCGCCATAGGGGGCGGTCATGTGCGACACGCCGGGAGCCTTGAGACCCGCCTCGATCTGCCCCCAGATCGCCTTGGCGGCACCCGGGATCGTGAAGGCGGCGAGTTTGGCCTCGGGATCCTGCGGCGGCTTGACGTCGATGGGACCGAGACGCTCGGCGAGGGCGGCGGCGATCTCCTTCGTGTGGCGGCTGGCGTAGATGGCCGAGGCGTTGATACAGCCGCGGCCGCTGTTGATTGCCACGCTTTCGGCCATCATATCGAGATGCTTCTCCCAGTTGTCGACGCAGTCGTCGCCCAGAATGATCTTCGAGAATCCCGGCCCGTGCACCTGCACGCCGGGGTTGGCCCGATACTGCTCCACCGTCTTCGCGCTGCCGAAGATCATGCTTCGCCGGCAGGTGTTGAGGATGCCGGCCCCCACGTCGGTCGGGCCCGGATAGAGGCTGATCGCCTCGGCCGGAATGCCCGCCTCGATCATGGCGGAGGTCATGCGGTAGGGAGTCCACGGCTCCTGGCTGCCCGGCTTCATCACGAGGCCCACACCCAGCGCGATCACGGGCAGCCAGAGCGTGTGCACGCCCGGTGAATTGCTCGGCAGCACGAGGCCGAGCACTGGCGACTGCGCCTGGTAGCTCACGACCACGCCGCGGTGTTCGGTGCCAAAACCCTTCCAGAAAATTTCAGGGGGCAGGCCGCGGGAGAGGGCGTCGAGCATGCGGTCCATGTTGGCGAGCACGAACATGTTTTTCTGCATGTTGGCCCGGCAGAGCGATTCGGGCAGGCCGGTCGTGGCCGACTGCTGCTTCACGAAGTCGTCGGGCGACTGCTTCGAGTCGCCAACGGTAAGCGTGCCGTGGGCGTAGAGATTGCCTGCGGTCTGGAGCCGTTCGACGATCTCCTCGGGATCGATGGCCAGCAGCGCCGCCCGAGCCTGACCCGCCTTCTGCAGATCGCGGCCGACGATCGCGCCGCCCACCTGGCTGACCTCGGCGATCTTCTCGCCGGTAAGGAAGTGGACGAGCGTTTCGCGTTCGAGCGACTCGTAAGGCTTGCCGAACCGATAGGCTGGAAGATGCATCAGTAAACTCCCACTGTGGTCGAGGCGGCAAGGGCACGGAATGGACGCACGCCGCTGATGCCGTCCCAGGGATATTTCGCGTAGGGAAGCTCTCGTTCGCCCTCGTCACGCTCTAGGAATCCCGGAATGAACGTCTCGTGGGTGAGTGTGGTGAGGCGGACCCGGCCGGTGCCGCCATAGGGAACGACTTCGTTCGTGTTGTCGAAGTCGACCACCTCGATCACGGCCCGTGGCTGCGGCGCGTAGTAGGCGATCGTGTAGCCGTCGGCCGGCACGACCGGCCGGGAGGCGGCCAGACCCATGAGCGTGTTGCCGTAGGTGGGCGTCATGTAGGCGCCGTCGAGCAGTTCCTCCACGGCGAAGCGGGTCCACTGCGGCGTGAACTCCGTGCCGCCCGAGAAAATCCCGGTGATGCCCGCCTTACGGAGCGTGGTGCCCTTCTTCTCGAGCGCAATCGCCAACGATTCGAGCAGTTTCGGCGTGGTGAACATGCAGCGGATGTCGTGGCCCGCCTCGAGGATCGTGATCGCCTGGTCGATGCAGTGCTGCTTATAGGCCTCCAGGTGCTCCATCCAGCCCTTCTGGATGAGCTTGATCACCCAGCGCGGATCGAGATCGACGCAGAAGCAGATGCCACCACGATGCTGGGCGAGATGCTCGATCGAGAGCCGGAGCCGGCGTGGACCGCTGGGCCCGAGCATCAGCCAGTTGGCACCGCGTGGGAAATACTCCTCGGGGAGCGTGTCACTGAACATTTCGTAGTCGGTGCGGAAGTCGCGATGGTTGACGCGGGACTTGGGCACGCCCGTGGTGCCACCGGTCTCGAAGACAAACATCGGCTTGTCGGCCATGCCCTTCGGCACCCACCGTCGCACCGGGCCGCCGCGGAGCCATTCATCCTCGAACGGCGGAAACTTCTTGAGGTCGTCGTAGCAGGTCACCTCTTTGATCGGGTCGAACGAAAGCGACTTCGCGTAGTCGAGCCAGAAGGGGCATCCCGTCGAGGGATGGAAGTGCCAGGCCATCATCTCCACCGTGTGGGCATCGAGCCGTTGGCGGGCCTGGGCAACTGCCGCCGCATCGGCAACCTGAAAGACCGGAGGCTTGCCGGCAGCGGCGGATGAGGCGGGCTGGGAGGCGGACGACGTGGCCATGATGGATTTCCGAAGAAAGGGACAGGGAACGGAATGAAGACGCAGCTGGGCCCGACTCGACGCACGCCAGGCGTCAGTCTTGCGATGGTTTTTCAGCAAGAGGCTGGGGCGGCTGCGCGCTCAGTTGCGACAAGAGTTGGAGCACGCCGTTGAAGTGGGCAAGCCGCGGACCATAGCGGTCGAGAAAATCGCCGAGGGCGTAATCGCTGTCTGAAAAGCTCTCGGCGTTGTCGAAGGCTTCGTGGGCGATGGTCGAGAGAAACTCGCCATGCACCTTCGTCAGTGACTCGGCGGCATGGCGGCAGGCGTTGGCCAGCTTCGGGTTGGCCTCCTTCCAGGCCTTGAGCTCCGCGTTGCGCTGACGCTGCTGGAGCGAGACCTGATTGACCAATTCTGTGAGCAGTTCACAGGAGCGGTGCTGCAGGGCGACCATGTCGCGGAGCAGCCGGTTGGTTTCCGACGCGTCGGCCAGCGGCAGCGGGGCGGAAGCCGCGGGGCCGATCATGGTGGCGGAGATATCGAGTTGCGTGCAGACCTGCGGACCGTCGTTCATGAGTGCTCTCGCGGCGGATAGACCCAATCGTTCCTCTATCTTAGGCAGCATGAGGGTTCTTTTCCACGCGGCCCATCGGTCCAACCCGCCGGGGGGCGGTGAAAGCCTCCGACTCGAGGCCAGGATAGGCCGACTCGCTCCGGCTTCCGCCGACCCCCCGGCTTGTCGAAGGTTTGAGGAGCCGTTTTGCCTCATACAAGTGCGTTCTGGCCGTCAGGGTTTCCCCAGCTTCCGTGACGCGGCCCTGCAGGGCGGGACGCGGGAGGTTCGGATCCTACCGCTCAAGTGGCCGGAGAGGATGCCCGATGGATGGAGCGGAAGGGAGCGGCCGCAGGGAAGCAGCCACCCCGACCGGGCGGAGGGATCGAACGCAGCATGGAGCAGAAGCTAGCCGAGTCAACAGGCGGAGCGGCTGCAGGGCCCCGGGCCTACGGGTTTCTCACGGCGGTCGAGTCGGGGTCGCATGGCGTTTTCGGCGGCTACCTGCTGGTGGACCCGTTGGGGCGACCGCTCGAGTTTCACTGCACGGCTCCCGTGAAGGTGTCGCGGGCCCAGCAGATCCTGTTCGGCTCCACGCTCCAGTCACACCTGCACGGCCAGCAGATCGGTGGCACGCTCCTGGCCGAGGGCACCGTGATGCCGGAGATGGTACTCACCGACCTCGAGCCGATGCTGCATGTGCGGAGCCATACGAAGCTCCCCGTCGCGTTCGTGCGAGACGCCACCCTGGGGCCGCCCGCGGTCGTGTTTGGCAGCATGCTAGGCACCTGCAGTTTCACGATTGGCAATGCCAGCGTGAGTCCGCATGCCACCGATGCTTTCCGCGAGGCCGACCTGCGGGAGAGACTCGAGGAGCTTGCGGCCGCGGTTGAGCTCTGCGAGCCGTTCGAACGGATTCGCGCCGCGATCGACGAGGCGCAGCGGCGGTGACGGCTAGGCAGGCGGGCTTGAATGGGTGGCAGGAACGAATGACGGAGTGTTCGATGACGGCAGACTCCGGGCAGATCCGGTCGGTGCATTCATGGCGGGCGACGGAACTGGCGATCCCGCCGGTGGCGGTTGTGACCAGCGTGGATCCGCGGGTTGTCCGACCTGCGGCATTGCGGTTTCCGATCGACGTGCCGCGGCCCGCTGTGACTCGGATCGGTCTCTTTGATGCGCGGCCCGTTGTGCAGAGCTTCCGGTTTCAGCCGTCGGTCGCCCCGCCACCTGCGGTGCCGAAGCGTGCAGCCGCAGCAGCCGCGACGGTGCCGCGTGTGCCGCCGTCGGAGGATCTGCAGGCTGGCGCGGAATCAGGCTCCCCGCCGCCGCCGCCGAAGCGGACACGGATCGCCCCGCCGGCCGATGTCGTCAAGCTCTCGGAGCGGTTTTTCTATCTGCTGCAGCCCGATCTCGAGACGATCCTCGAGACGAGCAGCCTCGAGTTTCCCCGCCAGCCGTTTCCCTTCCAGTTTGACGGGATGGCGTTTCTGATGCCGCGGCACGGCGCGGTGTTGGCCGATGAGATGGGCCTTGGCAAGTCGATGCAGGCGATCTCGTCGATCCGGCTGCTCGTGCGGTTGGGTGAGGCCCGCCGCGTGCTCGTGGTCTGCCCCAAGGGGCTCGTCAGCAATTGGACTCGGGAGTTGGCCGACTGGGCGCCGGAGCTTCTGGTCGCCGTGATCGAAGGAGACCAGCAGCGGCGGCGGTGGCAGTGGTCGCTCGCCGATGTGCCGGTGAAAGTTGCCAACTACGAGGTGCTCGTCCGCGACCGCGAACTGATCGCGGAACTGGGCCTGTCGTTCGATCTGATGGTGCTCGACGAGGCACAGCGGATCAAGAACCGCTCGAGCCAGACGAGCGAGGCAGTGCGATCGGTGACCCGCCGCCGTAGCTGGGCGCTCACGGGCACACCGGTCGAAAATAGCTCCGACGATCTCGTGGGGGTGTTTGAGTTCATCGCTCCGGGCCATCTCAACGAGCGGATGTCGCCGAGGGCGATGGGGGCCGCCGCGGCCGACCACGTGCTCCGTCGCACCAAGGACAAGGTGCTCAAGGACATGCCGCCCCGGCTCAACCGCGACGAGCGAATCGAGCTGACACCCGAGCAGCGGGAGACCTATCGCCGGGCGGAGGAGGAAGGGGTGTTGCGGCTTGCCGACCTGGGCCAGGAGGCGACGATTCAGAATGTCTTCGAACTGGTGCTCCGGCTCAAGCAGATCTGCAATTTCGACACCTTCACCGGGGAGAGTGCGAAGCTCGAGTGCCTGGAGGCCGATCTCGAGGAGATCCACGCCAGCGGGAAGAAGGCGCTCGTCTTCAGCCAGTGGGTGAAAACGCTCGGCCGCCTCCGCGGCAAGCTCTCCCGTTTCGGAGCCCTCGAATACCACGGTGGCATGTCGACTGCGGCTCGTGATGAGGCGATTCGGCAGTTCAAACACGAGAAGCAGCATTCCGTGCTCTTGCTTTCCTACGGCGCGGGAGCCGTGGGCCTGAACCTGCAGTTCTCGCAGTATGTGTTTCTCTTCGACCGCTGGTGGAATCCCGCCGTCGAGGATCAGGCGATCAACCGGGCCCACCGGATTGGCGCCGTAGGCGCGGTGACCGTCACCCGGTTTCTATCGGCGAACACGATCGAGGAGCGGATCGACGAAGTGCTTCGCCGCAAGCGGGATCTCTCCGACATGATCCTCTCGCAGGCGGAGGCCCCGGCTGCGAGCGGCCTCACCCAGGACGACCTCTTCGCACTCTTCAAGCTCGCGCCGCCGCGATTGGCGGCACCGATCCGCGCCGCATAACGCCGCGTACCGTGGGTGGGGTAACATACATAGTCGTGGCGAGATAGGACGGGCCGTGCGGCCTTTCTCAGTCACCTCGAGCCCCGGGCCTTTCGCCGGCCAAGAGTTTCATGCCCTCAGCTTACGACTACGACGTGATCGTGATCGGGGCCGGCCACGCCGGCGTGGAGGCGGCCTGCGCGGCAGCCCGGCTGGGAGCGCAAACAGCCCTTCTCACGACCAACTGCGACACCGTCGGGCAGATGAGCTGCAACCCGGCCATCGGCGGCGTGGGGAAGGCGCAGCTCGTGCGGGAGGTCGATGCCCTCGGGGGCGTGATGGCCCGCGCGATCGACGCCACGGGGATCCAGTTCCGTGTGCTCAACCGCTCGAAGGGGCCGGCCATGCATGGCCCCAGAGCGCAGGCCGACAAGAAGCTCTACCAGATGGAGGTGAAGCGGATCGTCGAGGAGACCGAGGGCCTCGACCTGCGGCAGGAGACGGTCGATGACCTCATCGTCGAGGAGCGGCACACGGCCGAAGGGCCCACGCGGCGGATCGTGGGCGTTCGTGTCCGCGGCGATGCCGAGTATCACGCTCGGGCGGTCGTGCTCACGACGGGCACCTTCCTCCAGGCGGTGATGCACACGGGCGAGGCGCAGGTTCCCGGCGGTCGGGCAGGGGAGGGGACCACGTCGGGGGTGAGCCGGGCACTGGCATCCCTCGGCTTCCGCATCGACCGCTTCAAGACAGGCACGCCCTGCCGGCTGTCGGCGCGGTCGATCGACTTCTCGCAGCTCGATGTGCAGCCGGGCGACGAGCGGCCGCAGCCGTTTTCCTTTTTGACAGACCGCATCGAGCAGGAGCAGATGGTCTGCTGGATCACGCGGACGACGCCTGAGATTCACGACCTCATCCGGGCCAATCTGCATCGCGCGCCGATGTATTCGGGCCAGATCCAGTCGCGCGGGCCCCGCTACTGTCCGAGCATCGAAGACAAAGTCGTGCGGTTCGCCGACAAGGAGAGCCACCAGCTGTTCCTCGAGCCGGAGGGGCGACGGACGCAGGAGATCTACGTCAACGGCATCTCCACGAGCCTGCCCCGCGATGTGCAGGATGCGATGATCCGCCTCGTGCCAGGCCTCGCCCGGGCGCAGATCATCCGCTACGGCTATGCCGTCGAATACGACTACTGCCCGCCCGACCAGCTCACCGCGACGCTCGAGAGCAAGCTTGTGAGCGGGCTCTTCTTTGCCGGACAGATCAACGGTACCACCGGCTACGAAGAGGCGGCGGCGCAGGGGCTGGTGGCCGGTGCGAATTCGGCCCTGGTGCCGGCAGGACGGGAGCCACTCGTGCTGGCCCGTGAAGATTCCTACATCGGCGTGCTGATCGACGACCTCGTCACACGGGGCGTGGACGAGCCCTATCGCATGTTCACCAGCCGCGCGGAGCACCGGCTTACCCTGCGGCACGACAACGCCGACCGCCGTCTCACTCCGGTGGCCGCCGAACTGGGGCTCGCCGAGCCCGCAAGGGTCGCGCGGCTGGCGGCGAAGACAGCCGGAATCGAGGCGGCGGTGACACTGCTGGCCGGCACGCGGGTGGAGGGCGTCACGCTCTTCGACCGCTTGAAGCGACCGGAGGTTGGCTGGCAGGAATGCGTCGCCGCCCTGCCGAGCCTGGCAACCGTATCGCCCGATGTCGCCGAGCAGGTGGAGAATGACATCCGGTACGCGGGCCATGTGAAGGTGGAGCGGGAGCGGATCGAGAGGCAGCGGACGGTGGCGTCGCGGCCGATCCCACGGGGATTCGAGTATGCGAACGTGCGACACCTCCGCGCCGAGGCCCGCGAACAGCTCGAGCGGATTCGTCCGCAGACGCTCGGCCAGGCCGGCCGTGTTCGCGGCGTCACGCCGGCCGACCTGACGCTCGTGCTCGTGCATCTGGAAGGCCGGGCCTGAGATCCTGCCATGAAGATCGTCCACATCACTGCCGGTGCCGGGGGACGGCTCTGCGGATCGTGCCTGCACGACAATGCCCTCGTGCGGGGTCTGCGGGCGCGAGGCTGCGATGCGATCCTCGTGCCGGCCTACGTGCCCACGACCACCGACGAAGACAATGTCGCCATCGATCGGATCGTGATGGGGGGCGTCAACGTCTGGCTCGAGGAACACGTTCCCCTGTTCCGGCAGATACCCCGCTTCCTCGACAGCACTCTCGGCCGACTGCTCGATTCCCGCTGGCTACTCGCCTGGCTCTCCAGCCGCACCGGCTCGACCCGCCCGGCCGATCTGGGGCCGCTGACGGCCTCGACCCTCGCCGGCGAGCAGGGCCACCAGCGGAAGGAGGTGGAGAAACTCGCGGCGTGGCTGGCGGCGGAGGTGCGGCCCGACGTGGTGCATCTCTCCAACGCGTTGCTCGTGGGCCTCGCGTGGCGGGTGAAGCAGGCCACCGGCGCCAAGATCGTCTGCAGCCTCTCGGGCGAGGACATCTTCATCGAGCAGATTCCCTCGCCGCACTATGCTCGCATTCGGCAGCTGCTGCGGGAACGGGCGGCCGACGTGGATCAGTTCGTGGCACTCAACCGGAGCTTCGCCCGCTTCATGGCGGGCTACCTCGACGTGCCGGAGGAAAAAATCACGGTCATTCCTCATGGCCTTGACCGGACGGGATTTCCTAACAGGGCACCCGATCTGTCTGTACGGCGGCGGGCCCGCGGTGGCCGGCTGGTGGTGGGATTTCTTGCGCGGGCCTGTCCAGAGAAGGGGCTCGAGCAGCTCGTGCGAAGCCTGCCGCTGCTCGCCCGCGACCACGACGTGGAGGTGTTGGCCGCCGGCGCGGAGGTCGACTCCGAGCAAAGCTATCGTGCGCAGTGCCTCGCGGTCGCGGCCGAGTTGGGTGTGGCAGACCGGTTTCGCTGGCTCGGTCAGGTGGATCGGCCGGGCAAACTCCGTCTGCTCGAATCGATCGATGTATTCGCGATGCCGACCGTGTTCCCGGAGGCGAAAGGCATTCCTGTCATCGAAGCGATGGCCGCTGGCGTGGCCATCGTCGCGCCGGCGCATGGCACGTTTCCGGAACTGCTCGATGACGAACGGGCCGGCCTCCTGCATGCTCCGGGCGATCCGGCCGATCTGGCTCGTGTGATCGGCAGGCTGCTCGACGACCAACTACTCGCCTCACGGTGTGGCCGGCATGGCCACGATCTTACGCTCGCCCGGCACACGGCCGATCAGATGGCCGCAGCGCACGAGGAGCTGTATGCGAGGCTGCTGGTCGCCCCCGGCCGATCGACCGACGCGTGAGCGAGGGAAGCGTGTGCGGGGAGACCGGCTGCGTCTGGAGGGGCGACGTCGAGGGGATGCAAAAGCGAGCTAGCCCTGCGGCGGCTTGTGCGAGTCGTCGCCAGCCACCTCCGCGCCGTCCTTCCGCTCCGGGAAGGCCAGCGAGGCCGCGACGCTCGCGCCGATCAAACCCACGATCACGACGAGCGACACCGCGGGGTGCACCAGGTGACCCTTGGCGTGGGCATCCCAGCCTCCCCACGCCGCCAGCGACTCCATGTGTCGGGCGGCCTCGATGATCATCTTGCCGCCCACGAAGACGAGCACGGCCGAGAGGCCGTAGTTGAGAAAGCGAAACATATCCATCACGCCCGCGAGCAGGAAGTAGAGCGCGCGGAGCCCGAGGATCGCGAAGACGTTCGACGTGAAGGCCACGAATCGCATGTAGTGCGCGCCGGGGGTGACGATGCCGAGAATGGCCGGCACGCTGTCGACGGCGAAGAGCACGTCGGTGCTCTCCACGATCAGGAGCACGAGAAACAGCGGCGTGGCCATCAGCCTGCCCCCTTCACGAACGAAGAACTTGTCGCCCTCCGACTGGTTGGTGACCGGGATGAGCCGCCGAAAGAGCTTGACCAGCGTGCTCTCCTCCGGATGCGATTCTTCCTCGCCAAAGGCCAGCTTGATCCCCGTGTAGACGAGGAAGGCGCCGAACAGCGGCATCACCCAATGGAATCGCTCGACGAGTTCGGCTCCGACGAGCACGAACGTCAGTCGCATGAGGACGGCGCCGAGGATGCCCCAGAAGAGCACGCGGTATTGATACTTCAGCGGCACGCGAAAGTAGCCGAAGATCACCGCGAACACGAAGACGTTGTCCATCGACAACGACCATTCGACGAGGTAGCCGGTGAGAAACTCGATCGCGGGCTTGCCGCCGAGCCACCACCAGATCACCCCGTTGAAGGCCAAGGCCAACGCCGCCCAGAAGAGCGTCCAAAAGGCGCTTTCCCGGAGCGACGGTTCGTGGGCCTTCTTGTGGAAGACCGTCAGGTCGAGCGTGAGCAGCACCGTGACCATGGCGGCGAACGCCAGCCAATGCCACATCTGGATCGTCGAGGGGGCATCGGGGGCGGCGGCCGTCGCGGCGGCGAGTTGGGCGAGGAGGTGCAACGTGGTTGGTTCCTGAGGGGGCGCGGTCGAGGCGGGCGTCAAATCTTAGCCGAAGAGCGTCCTTTCGTGGCGGCGAGTTTTCAACTTGCCGAATGCGTGGCCGATTCCGGCTCCATCGTTGAGGCGGGCGAAATACGAGGAATCGTGTTTTCCGTGAAGTCAGTCGTCCGTTGCCTCGTCCGGGAGCGACGCGATGAAGCTGGTGGTCATCGCTGCGAATACCGGGGAGACCCGCTCCCACTCTCGATCCTCCGCCTGGCAGATGATGAGGTAGATCGCACCGTGCGCTTCCAGCGTCCGCACCTGCGCGGTGTTTGTGAGATCGAGGCAGTAGAAGTTCAGGTCGAAGCCGGTGAGGCTGTGCCCGGCCACTTCGTCCGCGGCTGGTTCGCTGTCGAGATCTTGGTAGTCCTTCCGCATCTGGGCAAGGACGGCCTGGGTCAGTTCCGCAGGATCGCCGCCGGCGGCGTGGCCGCTCACCGACCAGAAGCCACCCTCCGGCGAATAGATCGTCACTGCGGCGTAGCGGTCCTGGGAATCATCGGTATCGACCGACCAGTTGTCAGGGTAGTCGAAGGCGAGCCCAAAACGGTTGAAGTGCATCGTGCGGCGGATCCTGCAGGGGGACGGCGGAAGGGTAATTCGGGGCGATTGGCCAAAGGGCGTATCGGGGGATTGTAGGCGGTCGCGGCAAGACCGCGGAGCGGTCTGGACCGCCCTCGGCGGCACCGCTATCGTCCGCCCCCTGCCAGGCCTTCAGCGGCAGCCCCCGTAGCCCCGTCCGGTTCCCTCCCGCATCCGTCGTTTCATGACGCAGTCCCCAGCCACCTTCGCGGCAGTTCCCCGGTCCGTCTCGGCCCGTGGCCTCGACTACGCCATTCCAGCGGTCATCCTGCTTTCGGTGCTCGTGGTGCTCGCGCCAGTGCCGGCCGCGGTCGTCGACGTGCTGCTGGCGGCGAATCTCACGGTGTCGGTGCTGGCGCTGTTGGGGGCGCTGGCCGCCCGAACGCCGCTCGAACTCAGTGTCTGCCCCACGTTTCTGCTCGGCGCCACGCTCGTACGGCTGGTGCTCAACGTCGCCACCACGCGGCTGGTGCTTTCGCGCGCGGCCATCGATGGCGATGCCGCCGCCGGGCAGGTGGTGCAGGCCTTCGGCGAATTCGTGTCCGCCAACAATATTGTCGTGGGTGGCGTGATCTTCGCGATCATCGCGGTGATCCAATTCATCGTGATCACCGCTGGTTCGACGCGGACCAGCGAGGTGGCCGCCCGCTTCGCCCTCGACGGCCTTCCGGGCCGGCAGATGGCGATCGATACGGAGGTCCAGGCCGGCACGATCACCCGCGACCAGGCGAGGCAGATGCGGCTCGACCTGCAGCGACAGGCCGATTTCTACGCCAGCATGGACGGCGCCAGCCGGTTCGTCAGTGGCGAGGCCAAGGCCAGCGTGATCATCACGTGCGTCAACCTCATCGGCGGGCTGGCGATCGGCGTGGCGCAGCACGGCATGCCGGTGGCGAAGGCCCTCGACGTCTATTCGCGACTGACCATCGGCGATGGGCTCACCAGCGCCGTGCCATCCCTCTTCATCTCCGTCGCGACGGGCCTGCTGATCTCGCGGTCGAGTCAGGAAGTCGATCTGTCGCAGGAACTCGGGCGGCAGTTCGTGTCGCGGCCGCACGTGCTCGTGATCACGGCGGTGTTTCTCGGCATCTTGTCGCTGACCGATCTGCCATTTCTGCCGCTGGCGGGCATGGCGGTTGCGGTAGCCACGCTGGCCTGGGTGATCAGACGCACGCCGGCATCACGTGATGCGGAGCGGATGGCGGCCTCCAGGACCGCCGCCCCGGCAACGAACCGCACGAGCGTGGCCGATGATCTGCTCGCCGACGAACGGATCGTCGTGGAACTGGGCCGCGGTCTCCTGGGGCTGCTCGCGCCCTCCGCTGACGGAGCATCGCCGGCACTCCTGTCGGAGCGGGCAACGGCGGTGCGGTCGAGTGTGGCTGCCGATCTGGGGCTGGTCGTGCCGTCGGTGGCGATGCGGGACAACCTCTCGCTGCCCGACCGTTGTTACCGCGTGATGATCGCGGGCGACATCGTTGTCGAGGCGGAGATTCCTGCCGGCAAGATGCTCGCAGTGCCTGCGGTCGGAGATGTGCTCGACGAAGAGAATCGATCCGGAAAAATCCCGACGGAAGAGTTCCTTGCCATCGATCCGCTCACCGGCCGACGCGGAGCCTGGGTGGGTCATTCGCAGGCGGAGACCGCCCGCCGACGTGGCGCGGCCGTGTATGGCGAGGCCGACTGCATCGCCAGGGCCATCGAGGCGGCGATCCGTCGCCACGGCGACCAGTTGCTTTCCCGGGACGCGGTGGCTCGGCTGATCGAATCGCTTCGTGCCGTGCAGCCCGCGGTCGTCGACCAGGTCGTGCCGGGCGTGCTGACGATCGCCCGCATCCACCGTGCCCTGCAATGCCTGCTTCGCGACGGCGTGCCGATCCGGCCGCTCGCGGAACTGCTCGAGATCATGGCCGATCATGCCCCCGAGGCCGCCGATCCGGCGCAGTTGGCGGAACTCGTGAGGCGGTCGCTCGCCCGTTCGATCTGCCGCCGGGCCAGGGATCCGCGGGGCAGGCTCGTGACGGTGCGGCTCGAGGAAACGGCGATCGACGCCGTCATCGCGGCCGCCGGCAGGCCACCCGCTCAGTTGATGAGTGAACTGCGTCGTGCCGTCCGTCCCGTGGTGGAGCGTGGGGCGAGGCCGGTGATCGTCGTGCCTGCAGATGTTCGCCAGCGGGTTCGCGAGGCTCTTGCTCGCCACCTGCCCGACGTGCAGGTGCTGGCGGCCGAGGAACTGGCGGCAGAGGATCGCGTGGAGGTCTTTGCCAGTGTAGGAGGGGGCGAGGTGCTGCGGGCGGCGTGACGCGCCGACGCTTCAGTCGCCAGAAGGTTGGGCAGTCTGGGATGGCCGGAGGGCCACCAGAAAAAACATTCAACGGAAAAAAAGTGAAACAGGTGCCGCCGGTTGTTCGATACCGATAGATTGGTCAGTGACTGTCGACGGCGGAAGTGGTAGGTCAACGAACAGTCTGCGGTGTTCCGGAATGCACCAGGATGGTGCGTGTCCGGTGTGATGAGGAGAAGGTCGTGGAGCGGCGGCAACGCCGATCCGGGGCCTCGCATGCAAGGCCCTTTCAAGGAGGATGACGTGGCGAACTATGCGTCCCAGCCGTCTGCAGAGGAGATGCTCGAAATCTGGAAGGTGTTCAAAGCCGACCAGTCTGACGAGCAGCTCCGCAACCGGCTCATCGAGATCTATCTGCCGCTTGTCAAATACAACGGCGAACGCATCTGGTCCCGTCTGCCCGATGGCGTCGAACTCGACGATCTCGTGTCGGCGGGCACGTTTGGCCTGATGGACGCCATCGACGCGTTCGACATGTCGCGGGGTGTAAAGTTCGAGACCTACTGCGTGCCGCGAATCCGCGGGGCGATGCTCGACGAACTGCGGACCATGGACTGGGTGCCCCGCCTGGTGCGGTCGAAGGCCAGCAAACTCAACGAGGCGCTCAAGACGCTGGAGGCGAAACTCGGTCGGGCGCCAGCCGACGCCGAGGGCGCCGGGCACATGGGGCTGTCGCACGAGGAGTTCGAAAAGCTGCTCGTCGACGCCAACGCGGTGAGTCTCGTCAGCCTCAACAAGAAGTGGTGCGAGATCGACAGCGCGAAGGATGTCCGCGAGATCGACATCCTCGAGGACAAGAAGGGCGAAGACCCGACCCGCCGGATCCAAAAGTCCGACCTCATGCGGCTGGTCACCAAGGGGCTCAACCGCAACGAGCGGCTGATCATCATCCTCTACTACTATGAGGAGCAGACGATGAAGGAGATCGGCGCCACGCTCGATCTCTCGGAGAGCCGTGTCAGCCAGATGCACTCCGCCATCGTGGAACGCCTCCAGAATCAGCTCGACCGACGGAAGGTGGAGTTTGCGCTTGGTTGATGGGTTCGGCAGATGGTCGCGCTGGAAGTTTGGGCAGGATGCGGGGTCTCCAGGCCCGCAGAATGCGGAAAACAGGCAGGGAAAAATTTGTCTGAAGTTTGTCGCGGTGGTTGGTCGATGATGAAAAGCTTGTCGCGGCGACTGGATCGGTAACCCCATCCGGCCGCTGTCCGACGACTGGTGTCGCCGGAACGCGGAAGCGCGGCAACAATAGCTACGAGATCGGTCAGTCAGAAAGGAACAGGCAGCCTCGGATTCCAAAACCCCTCATGAACCTTCCGGCCGGCGACGGCGTAGAAGCAGTCATGTCGGGGGAGAGGGGTTCGAAACAAACTGTCGGTTCCGCCACTCGATATCGCCACGATATCGCCAAGAGGAGAGTCATATGAACATCTGGGGTGTCACGTCGACGCAGGGATCGCAGGGGCTGAACGCCTTGAAGGGTGTTGAGTCCGCGCAGTCCACGCAGGCCGCCATGCAGCAGGGTGTGGCCGAGGTGCACGATTCGGTCACGCTGTCGGTTGATGCCGTGCGGGCCGCCGAATCGACTGGCGACATTCGCTTCGATCGCGTCAACGCGATCCGGGCGGCGATCGCCGACGGTTCGTACGAAACGCCTGAGAAGCTTGACATGGCGCTCGACCGCCTGCTCGACCGCCTGGGCGGCTAACGTGGGCGGCTCAAGTGGGCGGCTCAAGCCATACGCTTGCCGGCCCAACTGAATGTCCAAGCAACAGCCGGACCGGTGACGGTCCGGCTGTTCGCGTTTGGTGGCAGCGGCCTTCGGCCGTTTGAGGAGCCGGGGGTCGGGGGAAGCCGGAGCGAGTCGGCCTATCCTGGCCTCGAGTCGAAGGCTTTCACCGCCCCCGGCGGTTTGCAACGCTAGACTTACGCAGTTTGCAACTTAGAATCGGGGACGCGGTCAACCCCTGAAAGATCCCATGGCCATCGCAACCGATTTTTCGCTGGGCAAGGTCGACGTCGCGCTGACGCCGCGTGAGCGGTTCGCCGAATTTCTCCAGACCCGTGGCAAGCGGATCACACGGCAGCGGCAGGTGATCGTCGATCACGTCAGCAGCCACCACGAGCACTTCGATGCCGATCAGCTCCTTGCCGCCCTCCGTCGGACGCCGGAGGGCGCGAAGGCCAGCCGGCCCACCGTCTATCGCACGCTCACCGAAATGGTGGGCGCGGGACTGCTCCGCAAGATGGTGCTCGGCGGGCGGGCCGTCTACGAGCACGATTACGGCTACCCGCAGCACGATCATCTCCACTGCACATCATGCGAGAAGCTGATCGAATTCTCCAGCGACGATCTGGCGAAGATATGCGACGCGGTGGCGGTCCAGCATCAGTTCCGCGCCCGCAGCCATCGACTGATCATCTCAGGCCTCTGCGCTGACTGCCGCAGCAACCGTAGCAAGTCGCGGCATCAAGACCGCGTGTGAGGCTTGCTCGTCAGACCCGCAGCGCCGATTCGGCGGCCCGCGTCGGGCATACAGCCAATGCCGCACGGACCGGCCCGGTTATGAATTCCTCGACCTGTGCAGCCGCACGGCCGGCCAGTCCCGGCACGTCCATCGCCTGGATCAGATCGATGCCCGCGAAGAGCGGGTCGGCGGCGAGACGTTCGACGAGATCGTTATCGTGCCCTTCGCGCATCCGCGCCGTCGTGGCGTGGCTGTGACGACGGATCGCCTCGTGGAGTTCCTGCCGGTCACCGCCTGCCGTCGTGGCGGCCATCAGCAGCCGTTCGCTGGCCAGGAAGGGGAGATGATGCTCCAGATTGCGGCGGATCGCGCCGGGGAGCACGACCAGACCACCGGCGATGTTGGCGTAGATGACGAGCTGGGCATCGGTGGCGAGGAAGGCCTGCGGCAGCACCAGCCGCCGCGGGGCGGAGTCGTCGAGCGTCCGCTCGAACCACTGCACCGCCGCCGTCTGGCTGGTGGTCGCCGTGAACCCCATCACGAACCTGGCCAGCCCGCACATCCGTTCGGCCCGCATCGGGTTCCGCTTGTAGGGCATGGCGGACGAGCCGACCTGGTCCGTCTCGAACGGCTCCTCCAGTTCGGCCCACGCGGCGGCCAGCCGCAGGTCGTTCCCCGCCTTGTGGGTCGATTCCGAGATCCCGGCGAGCACCGACACGACCTGTGAGTCGACCTTTCGCGTGTAGGTCTGACCTGTCACATCGTAGGACCGGTCGAAGCCGAGCTTCCCCGACACGATCTCGTCGAGCCGCCGCACCTTGGCATGATCCCCCGCGAAGAGTTCGAGGAAGCTGGCCTGGGTGCCGGTCGTGCCCTTCACACCGCGGGCGCGGAGCAGTTGGCGGCGGTTCAGGACCTCCTCGAGGTCGAGCAGGAGATCATGAATCCAGAGGCAGATCCGCTTGCCGATCGTGGTGGGCTGCGCGGGCTGCAGGTGGGTGCGGCCGAGGCAGACCAGATCACGATTCTCCATCGCACGGTCGGCCAGCAGCTCGATCACCACGGCCAGGCGGGACGCGATGAGATCGAGTGAATCTCGCATCAGGATCAGGTCGGTGTTGTCGGTGACGTAGGCGCTCGTCGCGCCGAGGTGCAGGATCGGGCGGGCCAGCGGGCAGGCATCGCCGAAGGTGTGCAGATGGGCGAAGACGTCGTGCCGCATCTTCCGTTCATACTCGGCGGCCTTCGCGAAATCGATCGGCTCCAGATGGGCCCGCATCTCGGCGAGTTGGGCGGGCGAGATCGGCAGGCCGAGTTCAGCCTCCGCCTCCGCCAGCGCCAGCCACGTCTGCCGCCACAGCTTGTAGCGGTGGTTGTCGCTCCACAGCCGCGACATCTCGGCCGAGGCGTAGCGAGATGCAAGTGGGTTGTCCCAACGGTCGCGGGGATCGGGACTGGACGCGGAAGTCACGGGTGGGCTCCTCACACAGGTGCGGCTGGTGTTTTGGTCGGGCCGGGCGGCGCCGCCTGACGACTCATCTTGCAGAAGAGCCGCTCCAAGGCCAGCCTGGCCCGTAGGCCCCGCGACGCATCGCTCTTGAGGGAGAGATCGAGGTCCAGAAGGCCGACGGGAAGCTGCCTGGCCCGTCGTGGCCCCAACTGCCCGAGCGACTCCCTGGCCTGGGCCAGAGCCTTCGGCCAGGCGGCCACGCCAGCCTCCCGAAGTGCCTGTTCGATGCCGGCGGGCCGGCCGTTTCCCGCGGGCAGCGCCAGCAGCCTGGCTGCCGTCGACAGCCGTCGCACCACCGAAGCGATCTGAGCGCTGATGCCGATGGGATTCTCACCTGCCGTGAGCAATGCGTCGAGCTGGGCGAGGGCCTCACGGGCGTCGCCCGTGGCGGCGGCGTCGATCATGCCCCAGGCGGTTCGGTCCAGCGGACTGCCAGCGAAGTCGTCGATGGCCTCGGGTTGGATGGCGGTTTTCTTGGCGGCCGGATCGGTGGCAGCGGCGAGACGGGCCAACGCTTGATCGACCTGGCCGAGATTGTTGCCGAGGCGTTCGAGCAGCCGCTGCGCCGTGGCGGCCGCGAGCTGGATGCCGTGCCGCGACTGCGACCACTGCCGCACCCAAGCCGCGAGGTTCGCCCGCTGTGGAATCGAGACATCGATGACGAGACCGTGCTTCGCCACCGCCTTGGCCAGCCGCGTGTTCGTCGGCAGACTCTTCACCTCGAGGATCACGATTCCACGGCCGCCGCCCCGGGGAGCGTTGGCGAGCTTTTCGAGCGACTCGCGGGCCACCGTCACGAAGCCGTCGGCAGACCGCACGACGGCCGCGCGGGTGGCGCCGGCGAACAGCGGCACCGTGGCCGCCTCATCGAAGACATCGCGGGGATCGGGAGCGGCTTCACCGGAGAACTCCCGCCAGGCCCACGCCCGGTCGGCCTCATCGGGGCAGAGGCGGTCGCGAAGCAGGCTGAGCATGTGGCCGGCGAGGAACGGCTCGTCGCCGACAGACACGGCACGGCTCTCCACGGTGGAGCCGTCAGTGTATAGCGTGTTTGGGGTGAGGTGTGACTTCCCCCGTGGCGGCAAGTTTTCAACTTGTCCGTGTCCCGGCGCGGATTCCACAAGTTAAAAACTCGTGGCCACGGGCCGAACTCCTTCGGTCTCGTTCTTTATGCCGAGACAGGCTCAACCCCTCCCCCCGTGGCGGCAAGTTTTTCAACTTGTCCGTGCTATACGTGCGGTTGCTGCGGTGCTGAAACCAGCCCGTAGCCTACGGCGTGGTCGACAGTGTGCGGACGCCGCCGAGACGGCCGACGACACGCGAGGTCGAGACCGTGACGGGCTCAGGGCTCGTGACGGCGCCGACGTTGCCGGATGCATCGGCCACCTCGATGCGGAGGTAGACCCGTGCCGGAGTCGCCCGGTCCGGCTGCCAGCGATATTCACCCTGGTTGTCGACCGCCATGGCAATCGGCGCCCACGGGCCGTCGGCGTTGGGGGAGAAGAGGAGCCGGGCCGTTTTCGGCGCGGGCAGTTGATCACGCGAGGTGTAGCGGATCACGATGCCGCTGGACTCGCTTTCGGAGACCCGGGAGGCGCCAAGCAGTTCTACATGGGGCGGATCCTCGTCGATGCCGATCCAGCTCTCGGCCGCATCGCCCGGCCGGGGGCCCGTGCTGGTGTCCGGCGCGTCCGGCACGATCTCCAGTCGGAATCCATAGAGCCCAGCCGCCGGCAGCACAACGTTGATGGGGCTGACGGCGTCGTCGTCCACGGCGGCCTTCTGCCACGAGAGTCCACCATCTCGGGTGCACCAGAGTTCGACTCTCAGGCGGGTCGCATTTGGACGTTCGGCCGGCACCTCGTAATCCCAGGCAAAGCGACGCGACCGGGAGAGTTGCAGCGGCTTGCCGCGGTACTCCAGCGACTGCGGGCTGGCGGGTAGTTGGTTCAGTATCTGGGCAGGAGCTGCCGCAGCGGTCGATGCCAGCAGACTACGACCACTCGTGGGATCGGTTGGAGCCGCTTCGTGACCTTCGGTCTGGCTGACAAGAACGCTCTGCGGTTGGCCGACACGACCGGATTGGGCTGCGGCAACGCGTGGCTGCTCCGCTGACCATGCCGCGGCGGTTTCCGCCGTCCATCCGCCGGTGGGGCGGGCTCCATTGCTTGACGGAGAGGCCTGTGTGAGCGGCCTGACTGCGACCGTCTCCTCCGGTTGCTGCGTGGGCAGGCTGGGGGCGCCCAGTTCCCGGGCGAGCGCCGTTTGGTCGACGTTGGGATCGGTTGGCTCCATCTTGAACTGCCGCACGGTCTGGTTGCCGGCAGAGTCCGACACGGTGATCCGCGCCGTCAGAGCCTCGACTTTTTCGCCTGCCCACCAGATTTCCTCGCCGACAAGATGGGCCGGAGATTCGCGGGACAGCACGCCCTGGGCAGCGACGGTCTTCCAGCCTTGGGCATCAGCGGTTCGGTATTCCACTTTCAGCGACTCCATGCGGATCGAGTCGTCGATGGCGGCATAACGGCAGAGGATCTCGCCGTCGGCGCCCTTCCACACCCGGGCTGCGAGCCGCGGACCAGCCGCGTCCACGAGCACCCTCATGTCGGGCCCCTCGCCGCCGCGGGCCCGCCCCTTGCGGTCGATCGCTCGAAGGCGGAACCAGTATTCGCCATCCGCCCCTGCCTTATAGGTGAACGTGCCAGCCGACGGGGCAGTTTCCCCTGCGGCCTCCCATGTTCCGCCCAGATCCTTCGACACGCTCATCACGACCCGCTGCGGTGCGGCGTCGGCATCTTGGGCGGCGGGCAGCCGGAAGGGGATCGAAAACGTCTGGTGTTTGGTTCGCACCAGTTCCGGGAGACGGCCTTGTTCGGCCGGGACGTCGGCCACGGCGAGGAGCGGCAACAGGCGGCCTCCGCCGGCTAAACAGGCCAGTGCAACGGCCATCACCAGACTCTGCCACCGGCCGATGCCGCGCGGCAGCCTGAGATTCAGGCCTGACAGTGAGTATGGTTGGGAGCAGCGCGCCATATCGCAACAGATCGACCATCCTGCGCGGAAAGTCGCGTTTTTTCGTCACAAGCGGGAAAATCGGCCCGTTTCGAGGCTGCCGACTCTGCCATTGCCACAGCCTGAAGGGCCTGCGAAAAGTGGGTGGATCTTTCTGGACCCCATGCGGAGCCTCCGGCCATAATGCACGTGGCTGGCAGGGCCATATTGGCGTCCGAGAAGCCACTTCCCTCAGGGAGACCGTCCTCCGTAACGAGGCTGTTTGCAGTGCAAGCGTTTCTGATCAGTGCCGTGCTGCTCGGGCTCCTCGTGGCCATCGGGATCGCTGCGATCGTCGCAGTCAGGTCGTGGTGGCTCGATCCTGAGGCCGATCATGGCGATTGGGAAAGCTCGCTTGTCGGCTATAAAAATCTGCGGGACAAGGGTGTCCTTAGCGAAGAAGAATACCGAAAAATATCTACGCTCGTCGAGCCGCACGTGCGACTCGATACGAAGGAGTCCGACCGCCAACCGCGGGCGGGCGTTTCGTAGGGCAGTTGGGCAGCAGCCTGTGATAAAACAGGCGGGGAACGATTTCTCGAGGAACTGAAGTATGCCATCAGGGAAAGATGTCGGCAGTCTTGGGCGCCGTGGTGCCGGTGGGACGACCAAGAAGAACGCCTTCTGTTCGTTCTGTCGCAAGAGTTACCGCGACGTGGGCCCGCTGGTCGAGGGACCGGGCGACGTCTACATCTGCGGCGAGTGCATCGACCTCTGCCAGTCGATCCTGGATCAGGAGAAGCGGCGGCGTGGCACGAGCAAGCAGCTCTTCACCTCCATTCCGACGCCCCGCGAGATCGTCGGCCACCTCGATCAATACGTGATCGGCCAGCAGCACGCCAAGCGGGTGCTCGCGGTCGCCGTCCACAGCCACTACAAGCGTCTCAACCTCGGCAGCGAGGGGGGCGACGTCGAGGTCGACAAGTCCAACATCCTGATGCTCGGCCCCACCGGTTCGGGCAAGACGCTGCTGGCCCGCACGCTCGCGAAGATTCTGGACGTGCCGTTTGCCATCGGCGATGCCACCACGCTCACCGAGGCAGGCTACGTGGGCGAGGACGTGGAGAACCTGCTCCTCAAACTGCTCAATGCCGCCGATTTCGACATCGAGGCCGCACAGCGGGGCGTGCTCTACATCGACGAGATCGACAAGATCGGCAAGACCAGTCAGAACGTCTCAATCACCCGCGACGTCTCCGGCGAGGGTGTGCAGCAGGCGCTCTTGAAGATGCTCGAGGGCACCGTGGCCAACGTGCCGCCCCAGGGTGGCCGCAAGCACCCGGAGCAACAGTACATCCAGATCGACACCTCGAACATCCTCTTCATCTGCGGCGGCACGTTCGTCGGCATCGACAAGATCATCGCCCGCCGGCTCGGCAAGCGGACGATCGGCTTCGGTCAGCCCAGTGGCTACCGCGGTGACGCGGATCTCTCGGAACTGCTGCCACAGGTCGACTCCGATGACATCCTCGAGTTCGGCCTGATCCCCGAACTGGTGGGCCGTCTTCCGGTGATCTCCTCGTTGCAACCGCTCGACGAGGGCGCACTGGTGAAGGTGCTTTGCGAGCCGAAGAACGCGCTCGTGAAGCAGTATCAGAAGCTGTTCGGCGTGGAGAACTGCAAGCTCGAGTTCACCGACGAGGCGCTCGTGGCGATCGCCCGTCGGGCGATGCGGAAGGAGACCGGTGCCCGCGGGCTGCGGTCGATCCTGGAGGACGTGATGCTCGACATCATGTTCGACTTGCCGGAGAACAACGGCAGCACCTACGTGATCAACGATCGAAACGTCGCGGGCACGGAGCCGGTGGTGCCGATCCGTGAGGCCGCCCGGCACAAGAGCGCGTAAGTACGGATAAAAGCCCTGAGCATCAGCGACGGGATCGGCCAGCGGCCAAACAATGGTCGGCAGGATGCCGAGCCGTCGCGTGTATTCAGAATATGCCGAGCTGATCGCGGGCGTCGTCGGTCATGCGGTCGGGCGTCCAAGGCGGGTCCATAACGATCCTCACCTCGACGGCCGCGATCGACTCGCGGCTGCCAACTGCCCGCTTTGTGTCGGCGATCAGCTGTGGGCCGGCCGGGCAGGCGGGGCTTGTCATCGTCATGTCGATCGACACGTGCTGCTTGCCAGGGATATCGGCCGATGGCGAGAGCGCGACGCCGTAGATCAGTCCTAGGTCGACGATGTTCACGAACAGCTCCGGATCCTTCACCTCCTTGAGCCACTCGCGGACTGCCTCTTCGCTGGGAACGCCGTCCACCCCAGTCGCCGTTGCAGTCGCCGTCGCGCCACCTGGGGCTGGCGTCGCTGTTGCCGCCGCCGGCGTGTCGGCGGAGGCGGTCGATGCGGGAGCGGCTTCGGCCGCGGCTGCGGCGGTGTTGGTCGGCGCGTAGCTGCGGAAGTCGGCCGCCTGGTTGTTGGGGCCGGGCGTGGACCCCGGGCCGGAACCCAGTGCCACCCAGACGCCGCCAGCGTCCACCTTCACGGCGTGGGCCCGCGTCGGCCGCACGGCCGGCATCGAGAGGGCGGCGCCGGTGCGGATGTCGAACTTCGCCCCATGCCGCGGACAGGCGATCTTGTAGCCGACGAGTTCGCCGTCGACGAGTGGGCCTCCGTCGTGCGTGCAGACGTCGTCAAGCGCATAGAAGCAGCCCTCAACGTGGAAGAGCGCGACCACCTCGCCCTCCACTTCGACCAGGAGCTTGCCCGGATCGGAGACTTCCGACACGTCGGCCACGCGGATGAACTCAGGCATCGTGTTTGTTCCTTCAGCTAATACGGCGAATGCGGCTGCCGATCGCCCGGGCCAGAGCCTCACGGACCGGAAGAATCGTGATTCGATCGAAGACCTGCTGGAAGAACCCGGCCACCACCAGCCGCGCCGCCTCGTCGGCGGAGAGCCCGCGGGCCTGGGCGTAGAAGATCTGCTCCTCGTCGACGCGGCCGCTGGTGGCGCCGTGCGTGCAGCGGACATCGTCAGCCTCGATCTCAAGCCCTGGGATCGAGTCGGCCCGGGCCTCACGCGAAAGCATGAGGTTGTCGTTTCGCTGGTAGCCGTCGGTCTTCTGGGCGGCTTTGTCGACCTTGATCATGCCCCGCCAGACGAGCCGGGAACGGTCCTGCAGTCCGCCCTTGTAGAGCAGGTCACTCTTGCAGCCCGGGGCCTCGTGATGCTGGAGCGTGTTGTAGACGAGCTGTTGGCGGCCCTCGGTGAACATCACGCCGTTGACCTGAGCCGATGCGCCGCGGCCCGCGAGCGCGACATCCTGAGCCACCTGGGAAAGCCGGCTACCGAGCGCACCGAGCGTCCATTGCAGCCGGGCTTGCTCGTGCACCACGGCCTTTTGACGGGCGAAGTGCCAGACGCCCGTGCTCCAGTTCTGCAGGTTGACCATCCGCAGGAAGGCGTTGCGTCCGACGACGATCTCGGTGCCGCCGCAATGGAAGCCCGAGCCCGCCCCGCCGGCTGTGCCGCCGCCTGCGGTTTCCGTCAGCACCGTCGCCTCCGCACCCTCGCCAAGCACGACGAGCACGTGCGACGTATCCACGCCCCCCTCGCTCAGCCCCGAGAGCACGTGCAGCGGTTCGGCAATCCGCACGCCGGGAGGCACGTAAAGCACCGTGCTGGCTGTGTGAAACGCAGCGTGCAACGCCGCGAACCAGTCGCACTCCGAATCGATCACGGAAAACCAATGCCGCTCGAACAGGTCGCCGTGCGAGGCGAGCAGCCGCTCGGCCGAGCCGAACAGCACGCCCCGGGCGGCGAGAGCTGGATCCAGCTGTTCGTGGAGCACATGGCCGTCGAGCGAGAGCAGGCGTCCTGCGAGTTGCGTGCTGGTGCCGGTAGTCCGCGGCGCCTCGTCAAAAAACGACTCGCCGCCAGAGGTGTCGCCCGCCAGAAAATCGGCGAGCAGGCCAGTCGGCACCGGAGCTTCGGGGCCGGGGCGGCGACGCGGGCCCCAGGCCTTCGGCTTGAACAGGCGGATGTCGGTCCGCATCCAGTTCTCGTCCCGACGATCGGGCAGGGCGAGTGATTCGAGTCTGTCGAAGGCCGCGCGACGGCGGTCGTTCACCCAAGCGGGCGCTGCCTCGCCCGATTGCTGATCGGCGAGCAACCGGTCGAAGCCTGCGCGGTCGAAGGTGTCGGACAGAATGGGGGCTGCGGAAGTGGTCATGGGTGCGGAGGTCATCGGATGCGGATCACCCCACCGAGCCTTCCATCTGCAGCTCGATGAGCCGGTTCATCTCGACGGCATACTCCATCGGCAGCTCCTTCACGAGCGGCTCGATAAAGCCGCTCACGATCATCGTGCTCGCTTCGGCCTCGGTGAGCCCGCGGCTGGTGAGGTAGAAGAGCTGCTCCTCACCGATCTTCGAAACACTCGCCTCGTGACCGATCGAGACATCCTGCTCCTCAACCTCAATGTAGGGATAGGTGTCGCTCCGGCTGCGGTCGTCGAGGATCAACGCGTCGCAGACGACGCTCGACTTGCTCTTCCGAGCCCCCGCCTCGACCTTCACCAGCCCACGGTAGCTCGCCCGGCCGCCGTTCTTCGAGATGCTCTTGGAGACGATGCGGCCGCTGGTGTGAGGGGCGGCATGAACGAGCTTGGCGCCGGCATCCTGATGCTGGCCGGCCGAGGCGAAAGCGATCGAGAGGATCTCCCCGTGGGCCCCCGGCTCGGTCATCCACACGGCCGGATATTTCATCGTCAGGTGGCTGCCGAGATTGCCGTCGATCCATTCCATCGTCGCGGCCTCGCGGCAGACGGCCCGCTTCGTGACGAGGTTGTAGATGTTGTTGGCCCAGTTTTGGATCGTCGTGTAGCGACAGCGGCCGTGCTTCTTCACGATCACCTCGACGACCGCCGAATGGAGGCTCTCGGTCGTGTACATCGGGGCGGTGCAGCCCTCGACGTAGTGCACGTGGGCCCCCTCATCGACGATGATCAGCGTCCGCTCGAACTGCCCCATGCTCTCGGCGTTGATGCGGAAATAGGCCTGGAGTGGGAACTCGATCGACACCCCCTTGGGGACGTAGATGAACGAACCGCCCGACCAGACCGCCGAATTGAGCGCGGCGAACTTGTTGTCGGTTGGGGGGATGATCTTCCCGAAGTACTCCCGCAGGAGGTCAGGGTGCTCGCGGACGGCGGTGTCGGTGTCGGTGAAGATCACCCCCTTCTTCGCCAGATCCTCCTGGAGCGATCCGTAGACCACCTCGCTCTCGAACTGCGCCTTCACCCCGGAGAGAAACTTCCGCTCCGCCTCGGGGATCCCCAAGCGTTCGAACGTCTTCTTGATCTCCTCCGGCACGTCGTCCCAAGTCTTTCCCTGGTGATCCGTCGGCTTGAGGTAATAGAAGATTTCCTGGAAGTCGATGCCGATGTCTCCGCCCCAGTGTGGCATCGGGCGGCTGTTGAAGAGATCGAGCGACTTGAGGCGGAAATCAAGCATCCAGGCCGGCTCGCGCTTCATCTCCGAGATCTGGGAGACGATATCGGCGTCGATGCCACGACGGGCCTTGAAGACCGCCGGCGAATCGGTGCGGAAGTCGTACTTGTTGATCTCGCCGAGGGCGAGGGTGCTCGATTCATTGGTGTCGGTGGCCATGACTGCAGACCTCTGGGCAAGCGGGAAATCGAGCAGGATTCTTGATCGACCGGCAGGGAAGGCCGGCCGCGGAGGGCACCGTCAGACGCCGGCAGCCTCGGGGTTTTTCGCTGCATTCTCCATCGCGCGCTCCGCGGCGGCCGCATCGGGATAGGCGGCGCGGATCCGCTCGTAGCCCCGCTTGTGGAGCTCGGCAGCGAGCTCGGCCCCCCCCGATTCGACGATCCGGCCACCGAGCATCACGTGCGTCCGGTGGGGCACGTTGTGCTCGAGGAGCTGTTCGTGATGAGTGATGATGAGGATCCCCATCGCAGCGGCACCGCTGGCGGCCCCGCCGGCGGCCCCGCCGATCTTCGCGATGCTCTGGCTGGCGAGACGGACGGCGTCGGCATCGAGCCCGCTGTCGGTCTCGTCGAGAATCGCGAACCGGGGCTGGAGCATCGCCAGCTGGAGGATCTCGGCCCGCTTCATCTCGCCGCCGGAGAAGCCCTCGTTGACGTATCGACGTGCGAACTCGGAATCGATCGAGAGCTCCGCCATCTTCGCCTTGAGTTCGGAGCGGAAATCCTTCATCGGCATCAGCTCCTGCCCCTCCTTCCGCTCCGGATTGCGGACGTTGGTCACCGCGTGGCGGAGGAAGGCGGCCAGCCGCACTCCGGGGATCGCCATCGGCCGCTGAAAGGCAAGAAACACCCCCGCCCGCGCCCGCTCGTCCGGCTCCATGGCGAGGAGGTCGTGCCGGCCCCCGTCGGCGTCGACCAGTTCGATCGTGCCGGCGGTCACCTCATAGGAGGGATGGCCCATGATGGCATAGCCGAGCGTGCTCTTGCCGGAGCCGTTGGGGCCCATCAGCGCGTGGATCTCCCCCCGGGCGATGGTCAGATCGACCCCCTTGAGGATCTCCTGCCCCTCGACGGCGACATGGAGGCCGCGGATGACGAGTTGATCCGGATGATGTTCTTGGTGCTGCTTCATGGAAAGGATCCCGTTCAGGGCTGGACCTTCTGGTGATCGAACACGAGCGCGCCGTCAGCGACGGGGGAAGTGACATAGCCGGAGTGATGGGGGATCGGCAGTTCGTCATCGATCTTGCCGGGACCATCCGACCGCTTGGCGATCCGCTGGCCGACGATCTTGTCTTGGATCCGCATCAGCCCCTCGAGGAGGCTCTCCGGGCGGGGCGGGCAGCCAGGAACGTAGACGTCGACCGGAACGACCAGGTCGACCCCCTTGACGACGTGATAGCCCCACTTGAAGTACGGCCCACCGCCGGTGGTGCACGCTCCCATGGCGATCACGTATTTCGGATCGGGCATGAGGTTGTAGAGGCGACGGACACGACTGGCCATTTTGTAGGTGACCGTCCCGGCCACGACCATCAGATCGGCCTGCCGCGGGGAGGCGCGAAAGGCCCCGGCGCCGAACCGGTCGAGATCGTAGCGGCCCGCCCCGGCGGCCATCATCTCGATGGCACAGCAGGCCAGCCCGAAAGTCATCGGCCAGATGCTCGACTGGCGGGCCCAATTGATCGCCTGCTCAACGGTGGTGAGAACGAGGTTTTCCTCGAAGCGGCCTTCGATCCAGGGCTGGGTCATGCGTGATCCTCCGCAGTGTGTTCGTGAACGGTCCGGCGAGGCCAGAGCCTCGAATCGAGCGGTCCCCGGAGATGGGGATAGAGCCAGTTAACCCCGCCGAGCGGCAGGATGGAAGAGGCCAACAACAGACGCCCGGGCCGACCGATCGGGCCAGGGAAATGACTGAAAAAAAGCATCACTCCTCGCTGGCTTCCCCCACGGCCTCCGAGCCGACGGCGAAGCGGCAGCAGTCGAAGCCGTCGAGACGGCAACTCGCCAGCGAAACTGAGGTGCGCAGGAGATCCTGGAGCATCAGGCGCTCCGCCGCGCAGATGCCCCGGTCCTGTTCGGCAATCTCTGGGTAGGGGCAGACATGGTTGGTGAGGACGGCGAGTTGCCCCCCATCCGGCTGCGAGGTGTACTCGACGGCGCAGTTGATCTGGCGATCGCGGAAGACTCCCGCCACCCGCTCGAGCCGCTCGTGGAGCGTGCCGGCGGCGACCTGCTCTTCGTAGAGGCCCGCCATCGCCGAGCCGACGCGAGAGAGAAGACCCCGCCGGACCTCCGGGGATTCCACCCGGCGAATCTCGCTCCACAGGACCACGGCCAAGTCCCGGAAGTTGTCTCCCCCCGTGCGCACGCCCTTCTCGGTGAGACCGTAGACATGGGCCGGACGCCCCCGCCGCCTCGCGCCGGAGGAGCCTCCATCGGTGGGAGTGATCACCACCTCCCGCATCACGATCCCCTCGCGCATCAGCCGCTCGAGCCGCTGCCGCACCGCCGTCGCAGTCACACGCAGGGACGACGCCAGTTCTCCAACGCCGGTCTGGCCGTTGGTCCGCAGCAGTTCGACGAGGACCGAGTCGGAGGCCCGCAATTCCGGTCGCTTCTCTGCAGGGGACGCCGGAGTCCGCTCGGACGCTCCGGTGTCGGCCGGAAACAGCGGACTGGTTGATGGATTGGACAGCGTTTTCATCACGGCATTCTACGCTCCAAGGCTTTTTTGACAACGCCTCATGCGAAAAATATCCCCTTTTTTGTGTGCCTCTGCGGCGAGGGTGTCATCCGGTCCCCGGTTGGCCTGCCTGCGCCGACGGGAAATGGACCCGCATGACTTCGAGAAACGCCTCGCGGGTCTCGACGCGCGACACCCGCCCGCGGAACTCCCTGGCCCCGGCGAGGCCCTGGGCATAGGAGCAGGCAAACTTCCGCATCAGGAGCGTTCCCCGCTCGATGCCGAAGCGCTGGCAGACGAGGTCGTAATGGTGGAGCACAAGCTCCTTCTGTTCGGCCAGGCTGGGATCGGGAGGGAGGGGATCGCCGCGGAGGAGCGCAGCGGTCTGGGCGAAAATCCATGGTCGGGCGAGCGCCTCGCGCGCAATCATAACGCCGTCGACGCCACTCTCCCGGAGCCGGGCCACGGCGGTGGCGGCGGAATCGATGTCGCCATTTCCCACCACCGGCATCCGCGACACCGCCCGCTTGACCGCGGCGATGGCGCTCCAATCGGCATCCCCGGAGAAGAACTGTGACGCCACGCGGCCGTGGACCGTGAGGCACGATGCCCCGGCCTCCTCGATGCGCTGCGCTACCTCGATGGCCGTGCGGCAGTCGTCGCTGCAGCCGAGCCGGATCTTCGCCGTCACCGGCACGCCGTCGCACGCCTCGACGACGCGGG
>JAPLNQ010000191.1 GCA_026401075.1 Planctomycetia bacterium | reverse complement strand
GCGGGATTGCCGCCATAGGTGCCGTCTGGCAGGCTCGAGGAGTGATGCGCAATCTCCATCTTCGCCATGCCGCCCGGCACGGCCACGCGGCCGCCGATGTTCATCGGCTGCACCGCTTCGACTCCATGCGTGCCGAGCCACTGGCCGATCTCCCAATTGCAGAAGACGCGGGCCCGCGTCCGCGTGGCAATCGCAACGAGGTCGGCCACATGGTCGACGTGACCGTGCGTGACGAGGATTGCGTCGCAAGAAACCGCGGCCGCCTTCATCGAAGCGGTCGGGCACTCATCGAAGAAGGGATCGATGAGCAGCATGCCGGCGCCAGTGTCGATGAGCCAGGTGGCGTGGCCGGTCCAGGTGAGCGTGACGGGCATGGGAATATCTCCTGGCGAATGGGGTGGAGTTGGAAATATACCCGGTGGCTAGGCCCTGTTCGGCAAGGGATGTGCTGCCCCCCGTGGCGGCAAGTTTTTAACTTGTCCGGGAGAACCGAATCCCCCGGCTTACGCCGGGGGCTTGTATGGGAGCGGGGATGCGATGTTTTTCGGGATGTCAGCACCGGCTCGCCACCAGGTTCGCCAGCACCAGGAACTGGAGCAGCTGGCCGATCGAGTGTTCGTCGACCCGCGGGAGCAGGATGGCGTCGCTGGGCTGCTCTGGGCTGGCGTGGACTGGGCTGGCGTGGACTGAACTGGCGTGGACTGAACTGGCGTGGACTGCATGCGTGGCAGCGAGCAGGTCTGGCCATGCTGTGCCCGTCAGGTGATCGAGTCCGTCTGCATTCGCGGCACAGGCCGCGAGCGCGGGCACGATCAGCGGGTCTCGCCTTGGCTCACGCACCACCAGGTTCGTGATCAGAGGCAGCCCTCGATGTGCCGTGGCCGTGAGCCGGCCATGCCAACGGCCAACCGCACTGAGCTGACTGCTTGCGCTCGCGAACACGCGGACCATGCCCCCCTGCTCCGCCATAAGCCGCGACACGGCGGCGAACTGCAGCACGGGGTTATCCGCGACAGGCGCCTCGCAAAAGCGGCGGTTCATCGCTGCCGCGCCCTGCAGCAACCTCACCACGTCGATGCCGATGACCGCCGCCGGTAGCAGGCCCTGCGGCGTGAACACGGCGCCGCCCGCGCCACCATCGTCGGGAATCGTGAACACACTCGCGCAGCCGAGCGACGCGGCCAGGCCGCCGGCCTGTGCCGTGATCGGCACCACGCGGTGTGCCAACTCGGCGTGATCTCCACCCACGCTCTCGAGGAGCGCCGCAAGCAGAAGCCGCGTGGCCGCAGCCATTCCGGCGCCGCCATCGGTCGTGCCTCCCACGATGATCGCCCACTGGTCGAGCAGATCACTGCCACGAGGTTTTCCTGCGGGGGCAACAAGGTCGAGCAACCCCTGCATGGCGTCGTTGTCGAGAGGCGAGACCACGAACGAGAGCCGCGGCCTCCCGCCGCGTTCGCCGCGGGAGAGGTCGTTGTGACAGGGATGGGCGCACGACTCGAAGATCACCCGCGCCCCCAGCGGCCCGCAGCCGTCCCCGAGCACGATCACACGGTCGACCGTGTCGCGAATCCGCCGCGCGGCCTGCAGGACCGCGAAGAGCTGGCTGGAAGCCCGCGCACCGCCGACGTTGTAGGCATCGAGGAGTTGGTCGGGCCCCACGACGTCGGCACCGCCGAGCAGGTCCTTGCGAGCCCGTTCGAGCACGTTCTTGCGCGCCCGTTCCAGCCCGGCTTCGGCCACGTCGCGCCGATCCGGCGAACTGCCGGCGAGCACGAAACCGGCCGCGGGCTGGTACTCGATCGGGTCTTCGGGGAGTTTTGGGCGGATGACACTCATCAGGGGATCATTTGGGGATCGATCGGTCTTCGTGCGGTTTTGACTGAAGCCGGGCGGAGGGTGGTGCCGTCCACCGCGGGAACGGGTAGGCTCTCGCCAGAATGTAGCCCACGGCCCGGCCGCTACGGCCAGTCGTCCGACAATCATCCATGATCCGCACCCCGCAGGAGTTGGCAGCACCATGACAGAGCACGAACTGGTTCGCGAGCTGGCCGAGAAGAACGGATCGAAGATCGTGATGCTCGTGGCTGACGGCCTCGGCGGCCTGCCCATGGCCCCACACGGCCGGACCGAACTCGAAACCGCGAACACACCCAACCTCGACCGTCTGGCAAGCCGCGGCACCAGCGGCCTGAGCGTGCCGGTGCTGCCCGGCATCACGCCCGGCTCAGGCCCCGGCCACCTCGGCCTCTTCGGCTACGACCCGCTCGCCTTCAAGATCGGCCGCGGGGCCCTCGAAGCCACCGGCATCGGCTTCGAGCTCGGCCCTCACGACGTGGCCGCGCGGGGCAACTTCTGCACGCTCGACTCGGCCGGTCTGATCAGCGACCGCCGCGCGGGCCGGATTCCGTCAGAGGAGAGCTTCAAGGTCGTCGAACGCCTGCAGGCCGTGAAGATTCCTGGCGTGGAGACGTTCGTAAAGCCGGTCAAGGAGCATCGCTTCGTGGTGGTCTTCCGCGGAGAAGGTCTCGACGGCGGAGTGGCCGACACCGACCCGCAGGCGATCGGAGTCGCGCCACTCGATCCCTCGCCGGTCACGCCCGCAGCCCAGCGAACGGCCGACATCGCCAAGGAATTCGTGCGGCAGTCCCGCACGATCCTCGCCGACGAGAAGAAGGCCAATGGGCTCGTGCTTCGCGGCTTCGCGGCCAAGCCGCAGCTGCCAAGCTACCTCGAGCTCTATGGCCTCCGCGCCGCGGCGATCGCCGTCTACCCGATGTACAAGGGATTGGCGCAGCTCGCCGGCATGACGCTCGTGGGCAAGGCCCAGTCGCTCGACGAGCAGATCGACGAACTGGCGAAGTGCTGGAACGACTACGACTTCTTCTTCCTGCACTTCAAATACACCGACTCGACCGGCGAGGACGGCGACTTCGACCAGAAGGTAAAGCGGATCGAGGAGCTCGATCGGGCGATCCCGCGAATCGAGAAGCTCGGGCCCGACGTGCTGATTGTGACGGGCGACCACTCCACCCCGAGCAAGCTCAAGAGCCACTCCTGGCACCCGGTGCCGACGCTGCTGGTGGCCGACACCTGTCGGCCGGACGGCCTGGAGAAGTTTTCGGAGCGGGACTGCCTGCGGGGCGGCTTCGGCCAGTTCCCGGCAAAGCACCTGATGCTGCTGGCGATGGCCCACGCCCTGCGGTTCGGCAAATACGGGGCGTAGGGCGCAGGCGACGGTTCGGGGCTGCCCGTGCCCCGAAGGACGAGGCCGAAGGAGTTCGACCCGTGGCCACGAGTTTTTAACTTGTGGAATCGATGCCGGGACACGGGCAAGTTAAAAACTTGCCGCCACGGGGGAGCCGGGATCGGCGGAAGCTCGAGGAGCTTTTGGATTTTTCGCCCTGTCAGGGCATGCATGATTGCGAGGGGTGATGGCGAAAAAGCCACTGCGACGAGACTTCTGCCGTCCCGGCGGCGGCCAGCGTGCAGGCTGTTTTTGAGGTATACATAGAGTCTCTGGATTCACCGGAAAACCGGGCACATCACGCCATGCCGCGACCTTCCGACGAGGATCTGTTTCAAAGCTCGACGATGACGTTCGGCGAGCATTTGGAGGAGTTGCGGGTCTGCCTGATTCGCGGCGCGCTCGGGCTGGCGATCGCCGTGCTGATCGGGTTCTACGTGGCCCGTCCTGTGGTCCACATGATCGAGGAGCCTCTGCGGCGGGCCCTCGGCAAGTATTACTCCGAGCGGGCGATCGAGACCTTCGACACCTGGCAGCCGCGGCAGGCCGGCGGCCCTCCCCTGCCCTACTCACGCGACGAGATCGTCGACGCCGTCGAGCGGCATGGGATGTCGTTCGAATTGCGGGAGGTGCATCCCGACCGGCTGCGACGTGTGCTCGACCCGGTCGCCAGTGACACGATGGTGCTGCCCTCCCCGCAAGCGGCTACGGCCGGGCCGCCCGGTGCCGGCGGGGTTGCGACGGCGGCATCCGCAGGAAACGGAGGGCCCCCGGCTCCCGCCTTCTCGCTCGATGCGCTCGTGCCGATGCTCCTCTGGCAGCCGCTGTCGCGGGATCCGCGGGTGAGCATCACGACCTTGAGCGCCCAAGAGGCCTTCGGCATCTACGTGAAGGCCGCACTCCTCACGGGCGTCGTGCTGGCGAGCCCCTGGATCTTCTACCAGCTCTGGCTCTTCGTAGCGGCCGGCCTCTATCCCCACGAAAAACGCTGGGTCTGGCTCTTCCTGCCGATCAGCGTGGGGCTCTTTCTCGCCGGCGTAGCACTGGCGTTTTTCTTCGTGTTCGACTTCGTTCTCGACTACCTGCTCGAATTCAACGAGTGGCTCGGGCTCGACCCCGATCCCCGCATCAGCGAGTGGCTGGGGTTCGTGCTCATTCTGCCGATTGGCTTCGGCCTGGGATTCCAGCTGCCGCTTGTGATGCTGTTTCTCGAGCGGATCGGCGTATTCGATGCGGCGACCTATGCCTCGCAGTGGCGGATCGCGGTGATTGTGATCTTCGTGGTGTCGGCGATCCTTACGCCCGCCGATCCCTACAGCCTGCTCTTTCTGGCGATCCCTCTCTGCCTGCTCTACTTCGGCGGGCTGGCGGTCTGCCGGTGGGTGGCGGCCGCGGAAGGGAAGTCGGCGGGGGGTCAGCGGCTGGCCACGAAGGCCAGCCAGTAGAAGACCGTGCCGGTGATGGCGGTGAGCACCAGGTCGAGGGCGGCCAGCCTCGCCATGACGCGATGCCGCGGACCGTGGCTGCCGGGCATCGGCGGCACCGGAAAACGCAGGAACGCCTCCCAGACCACCCAGACCCAGAGCACGAGGGTCGAGACCGCGAACACGAGATGGATGGCTAGGGCCGTGAGCACGCCGGCGGGCCACCAGGGATTCTGTCCGCCCGCGGCGGCACGCACCTTCCAGTCGCTGATCAGCCGGACGTCGATCTCGAAGACCACGATCGCCGCCAGAAGCGCCCCCGCGATGAAGATCTGCAGCCGCTTGTGGGCCGCGTAGGCCCGTCGGTTGCGGACCAGATAGATGCTCCAGGCCAACACCGGCAGGAGGGCGATCAGGCCCACGACCACGAGGTCCATGCCAAAGGACGCCCGCGAGCCAAGAAAGCCGTCGATGCCTGGTAGCGGAACGGCGGGGGCGGCAAGCGGGTTCAAAGAGCGGTCTTTCGCGGCCAGGAGGGCGGTGGGGCAGGCCATTGTAATCGGTTCAGCCGTCGCCAGCGATTTGCAGCGGCTGTTCAGGCGGCGATACGATCGGGCTTCCATCAGCCTCCACGCCCGCCGGGCCACCGGTGACGCGCTACGGAGGTGACGGCCGAGTGGCGAAACAGGCAGACGCACGGGACTTAAAATCCCGTGGAGAGTGATCTCCGTGCGGGTTCGATTCCCGCCTCGGCCAGTACGGTGAAGGGGGCGGATGATCCCGTCGCTGACGCTCAGGGCTTGTATGGGGCAATACAAGCCCCCGGCGGAAGCCGGGGGATCAAGCATGCCCCCACGGCCGCCTACCGCCGCTGGCTGAAGTTCCGGGCGGCCTGGCGGGCCATGAGGAACCGCCTCAGGCCGTTCACGATCCGCTGTGGCGGCTGGGACGCTGATTGGCTGAACAGCGGCGTCTGGCCATCTTCAGTGACGATTAGTTCCACCGCATCCGGCCCCAGTTCCACCCCGCCGAGGAGATGCTCCAGGTTCTGGTCCGACTGGGAACCGTCCTGCTCGGTCGCCGGCACGGTCGCCACCACGAAGTTGTCGTGGGCAAAGGACTCGAATTCCGGGTCTTTGATCAGGGTTGCGACCTGGGACAACGCCTTCGAGTTGCCGTTCTTGGACACCAGCAACAGCATGGGCCGCTGGGCCGTTTTCGCCGTTTCCACAGCCTTGTCGAGCGATGGGAGTACCCGGTCCGACGTGGCGTTGGCCGTCTTTTCAACCGGAGCCGGCACATGGCTGGCAAAATGGGCAACCCAGGTATTGGGAGACTGGCCCGCGTAGCCGGACTGGAGAGCGAGTTTCTGGCCATCGGGCCCGATCAGCAGGGCACTGGGAAACGTGCGGACGCCGTATTTGATGCAGACCTGCGACCGCTCGGCGCGGACCGCCTGGGAAATCCCGTGCTGCGGCAGGTCGATCATGAGGAGCACGACCCGGCCGTCGGCCCATTCGAGGAACGTGTCGGTCGCCAGAACGTTGTCTTCCAGCGTCCGGCAGTGGGGGCACCAGTCGCTCCCGGTGAAGATCGTGAGGACCGGGCGGCCGGTGTCCCGGGCCGTTTCCATGGCCGTCTCGTAGCTGGTCAGCCAGCGGTCGGATGCATGGGCCAGGCTGCAGGAGAACGCGCTGGCCGCCAGAAACGCGGTGACGACCAGCCCCAAGGCCGGGAATCGACAGGCCTGCAATCGAGAGGCCGGAACACGGCCATTCCGAATGGTCTGGGGGAAGAGGCTCAAGGACACCCGCCGGCGGCGGACTGCGTTGCGGACACTGATCATGGCTTGCTCCCCGTAAACGACCTCTTCTGTCATCGGGCAGAAGAAGGCGTCTCCAAGAGGTTTCGTTCCTGAGAGATCCACGGAATCCGATCGATTCCCGGCTTGAAACCTAGCGGCGGGACAAAAATCCGCATAGCACGCCAAGCTACCCATCTTTCCCAAACCACCGAACACTCCTGTTTGCGTCTGTTTTGTTGGACTTACGACGAGTCTGGAACCCCTTCCGTCAGGGGTGGAAAAGCCGCGAGGCCCGCCGGGTTTCCGGCGGGCCTCGCTTTGAGACATTGCTGTCAGGCGGCCAGGCACGGGCCGTGGAGCCCGTGCAGCCGTGAAACTAGAACTGCCAGATCGCGTCGCAGCCGCCGTAGAGCTGGCCGGACTTGTCGAAGTTCGAGCCGTACGGGAGCGAGCCATTCGCATTGTCCGGCGTGTACCAGTCGTACCGCAGTTCGGGACGAATGATCCAGTTGTTGGTGGGCTTCCAGTTCAGGCCGTACGACATCTCCCAGAAGTTGCCCTGATACCCGGTGTTCCAGTTGCCCGGCCCCTGAGGCACGCCGGCCACGGCATTCCGCAGCCCCGAGTAGACGCGATAGCCGTTGTTGTCGCGGAACCACTCAAACCGCATGCCGCCGACCACCTTGTCGCTAAAGGCATAGAACAGGTACTGGTTGATGCCATACCACTGGGCCGTGCCAGGCTGGGCCTGGTTCAGCGTGTCGGGGGTGCCGGCGTTGAACTGCCAGCCGTTGTCGTTCTGGAACACGTAGGTGACTTTGTCGGTCAGCTCGTTGGTGTAGACCGTGCTGAACATCGACCGGTTACCCACGGCGTTCGTCGCGAAGTTTGCGACTTCGTTGCCGCTCGTCGCCATGATCGTCAACGCCTGCTTCTCGTCGGAGCTCTTCATCGTCGCACCGCCGAGGAACGCGGCGTTGCTGTTCGCGCCCGGGTAGCCGGGGTTGGAGACCGGGCCGAGGACGTTGATCGGATCGCTGTAATTGTCCCAGCCGTTGGTGATACCGCCATACAACGTCAACTGGTCGTTGGCCTTGTAGGTGTCGAGGATGCCGGTATGGGTAAACGGCTCGCCGTATTGCATCGTATAGGCGTGCGTGTAGAAGAAGTTGCCGATGGCCGGAACGACTTCATACCCGATGATCGTGTAGAAGTGACCGACTTTCACCGCATGGTTGCCGTAGCCGGCTTCCGCATAGAGCTGCGGCATCGCGAGGCCGTAGTAGCGATTGCCCCACGCGGGCTGACCCGGAAACTGCTGGTTCAGCAGCTTGCCGTCCAGGCCGCGGGCCGTCGTATAGATGTAGTCGGTGCCGTAGAGCAGGTCGATACGACCGCCCCAGTCCGCCCCGCCGTCTTCGGTGTCGAGCACCTTCTCGTTGACGAGGTAGAGCTGATCTGGCCCTGCCCGTTGCGGTCATTGAACGTGATCGGGCCGTTCCAGGGTGAGCCCCAGTTGTTACCGCCGATGCCAACGTCGACCCAGCCGTAGGTGGCGATGCCCTTCTCCTTCATGAACTCAGTCTCGAGATAGCGGTTCGGCACGGCCGTCTCCGCCTCTTCCTGGGCCTCCTGCGGCGGCAGTGCCCGCAGCTGGTAGGCATCTTCCTGAGGAACGTTTGGCACGACGGGTGCCTGGGCCCAAGCGGTCGTGGCGGTGAGCAGGCCGGCGGCCACCCAAAGCGGTAGTTTCAACTGAAGGTATCGCATGATTGCGGAGACTCCCAAAGTCAACGGTGTGGTTCGCACGGTGTGCGAGGGGGTGAGTGAAATCAACCGGGAGTCGTACGCGCCCCGTCCGCCACTACGGACACGCATTCCCCCCTATCCATTTATTGGATATCGCCCCATGTGTCCGGAAAGCTGTCGCCGCTGTTTGCGAACCCGCAAGGTTGCCGCGACCGTTACCACGGCGTGGTAAACCTTGCCGGCTGGGCGTTCTCCTCCGTGCGTCGGGCGGCCCAAACCGCCGGGGGCGGTGAAAGCCTTCGACTCGAGGGCAGGATAGCCCGACTCGCTCCGGCTTCCACCGACCCCCGGCTCCTCGGATGGTCAGAGAGGCCGCTCCCAGGGCTTTCCCCGAGTTCAGCTGGCGGGGGCAAGCGCGCCTTCCAGCAGGGCCACCACGAACCGCTCGGGGGAAAAAACCTCCAGGTCGTCAGCGGTCTCGCCCAGCCCGACGAACTTCACCGGCAGCCCGAACTGCTCCGTCACCGGCACGATCACGCCGCCGCGGGCCGAGCCGTCGAGCTTGGCCAGCACGATCCCGGTGCAGCCGGCCGCCTCCTTGAAGCCCTTCGCCTGCGAGAGGGCGTTTTGGCCGGCGGTCGCATCGATCACCAGCAGCACTTCGTGCGGCGCATCGGGAATCTGCTTGGCGATCACGCGGCGGATCTTGGAAAGCTCCTGCATGAGGTTCGACTGCGTCTGCAGCCGGCCGGCCGTGTCGATGATGCAGACGTCGAAGCTGCCCTCGATCGCCCGGGCCACGGCGCGATGCGCGACGCTGGCCGGATCGCAGCCGGGGTCACCCCGGACGATCTCGGCGCCGAGCCTGCCGGCCCACATCGAGAGCTGCTCGACCGCCGCGGCGCGGAACGTGTCGCCCGCGCCAAGCACGACTCGCTTGCCGTCCCGGGTGAAGAGCCTCGCCAGCTTCGCAATCGAGGTGGTCTTGCCCGATCCGTTGACCCCCGTGACGAGGATCACCGTCGGCCCTGAGGTGGCCATGGCCACCGCCGCCCCGGTCTGCTCGAGCCTGCCGAGGAGCTGCCGCCGGATCGAATCGATCACGATCTCGGGGTCGACCACGCGGGCCCGCAGCCGCTCCCGCACGTCGACGACGATCGCCTCGGCCGCGGCCGGCCCCATGTCGGTGCGGATGAGCGTGGCGCGAAGTTCCTCCAGAAACTCCTCGTCAACGAGCCGACCTTCGCGCTTGAAGAGGTCGCGGACGTCGGTGTTGAGCACCCGCGCGGTCTTGGCGAGTCCGGCCCGCAGGCGGTCGAGCAGGCCACCGCCGGACCGTGCCCCCTCCGCCGCTGTGTCGGCGGACACGGCTTCCGCCGCGGTGCTCTCGCCGGCAGGTGTGGCGGAAGTGTCGGTCGTAGGCTTGCGGCCAAAGCGAAAGAGTGCCATCGAAAGACTTTCTGTCAGGAGTCCGCCGGGGCGTCGTCTGCGGGCACGCCGTCGCGGTCGGCCAGCAGCCGCCCGAGAATGCCCGCCACGAACCGCGGCGACGCTTCGGTCCCATAGCGACGGGCCAGCTCGATGGCCTCGTTCACCGCGACCGGGCCCGGCACGTCGGTATGCAAGAGTTCGAAGGCGGCCAGCCGCAAAACTGCCCGGTCGGTGGCCGCCATCCGTGCCACTCGCCAGTTCTGACTACGGGAGTCGAGTTCCGCGTCGAGCGCGGCCTGCTCGGCCTGCACGCCCTCCACGAGCGAGCGGGCGAAATCGACGAGCGAGGCGGCCCGGAGCCGGCCCTGGAGGAACCGCTCACGATGCTGGAGGCGTTCGAGATCGTCCGCGCCGGGGTTCGCCTCGATCTGGTAGAGCGACTGAAGGGCGACCTCACGGGCTCGACTGCGGCTGGGCATGGAGATGAAGACGCGAGGGTGATGCGGCGAAGCTGTCAGGAACCAGTCGGGCCGGAACCGGAACGAACGGGAAGCGAGATCATGAGCGAGATCATCTCGATGGCCGCTGCTGCACACTCGGCGCCCTTGTTGCCGCCGCCGGCGTAGCCTGTGGTGGCGTCGCCACCAGCCCGCGCGAGGGCCTGCGCGAGGGTATCGCAGGTGAGCACGCCAAACAAGACAGGCAGGCCCCGCGTGCGGCTGATCGCCTCGATGCCACCGCCCACGGCGCGAGCGATGTGCTGGTCGTGGGTCGTCTCGCCGCGGATGATCGCGCCCAGACAGAGCACCGCCGCGTAGCGGCCGCTCGCCGCCATCTGATCGGCGATGAACGGCAGTTCGAAGGCACCCGGCACCCAGGCCACGTCGATGCGGTCGGCCGGCAGCCCGGCCGCCACGAAGGTGGCCACGGCACCGTCGAGCAGCCGTCGCGTGATCGAGTCGTTGTAGCGAGCCACCACGACCGCCACCCGCGCGGTGGGCGACAGCCGGTCGCCATGGCCCTGAAAAACGTTCACGCCGGTACTCATGACAGGTGGCTCATGACAGGTGGCTCATGACTTCAGGCTCATGAGGAACTCGCTGTTCGACTTCGTCTTCAGCAGGCGGTTGACCAGCAGTTCCATGGCATCGGTGGGGTTCATCTCGCCAAGCACTCGCCTCAGCACGCAGACCCGCCGATATTCATCGGGCTCCATCAGCATCTCCTCCCGGCGGGTGCCGGAGCGGTTGATGTCGATGGCCGGGTAGATTCGCTTGTCGACGAGCCGGCGGTCGAGCACGATCTCGTTGTTGCCGGTGCCCTTGAACTCCTCGAAGATCACGTCGTCCATCTTGCTGCCGGTGTCGACCAGCGCCGTGGCGATGATCGTGAGCGAGCCCCCCTCCTCCAACTTGCGGGCACTGCCGAAAAACCGCTTCGGCCGCTGGAGGGCATTTGAGTCGACACCGCCGGAAAGAATCTTGCCGGAGTTGGGCACCTCGGAATTCCAGGCGCGGGCCAGCCGCGTGATGGAGTCGAGGAAGATCACGACGTCGCGGCCATACTCCACCAGCCGCTTCGCCTTCTCCTGCACCATGTCGGCCACCTGGACATGGCGGCTGGCGTTTTCATCGAACGTCGAACTGATCACCTCGCACGACGGCCCCCGCACCTGCCGCTCCATGTCGGTGACCTCTTCCGGCCGCTCGTCGATGAGCAGCATGAAGACGTAGGCCTCGGGGTAGTTGGCCAGCACCGCCTTGGCCATCTTCTGCAGCAGGATCGTCTTGCCGGCCCGCGGCGGGCTCACGATCAAACCGCGCTGGCCGAAGCCGATCGGCACGACCAGGTCGACCACCCGCATCGCGACCTCCTCGGGCGTCGTCTCCATCACGATCCGTTCGTCGGGGTGGAGCGGCGTGAGGTCGTCGAAGAAGACCCGCGTCGAGAGCTTGGAGGGATCCTCGCCGTTGATCGCCTCGACCCGCAGGAGCGCGAAATAGCGTTCGCTCTCCTTGGGCGGCCGGATCTGACCGGCGATGCTCATGCCGTTGCGGAGGCCGAAGCGGCGGATCTGGCTGGGCGACACGTAGATGTCGTCGGGGCACGACAGGTAGTGATGTTCGGGGCTGCGGAGGAAGCCGAATCCATCCGGCAGGATCTCGAGCGTGCCTTCGCCGAACATCAGTCCGTTGAGCTTCACCCGTTCTTTCAGGATGCGGAACACGAGGTCGTTCTTCTTGACGCCTGTGACGTCGCCGATCTCCTCCTGCCGGGCCAGATCGACGAGCTCCTGCATCGACAGCTTCTGCAGGGCCGCGATCTGCGTGTCGCCCTTCTTCAGCGACTCGTAGTGTTCGCTGATATCGGCGCCGTCCTTCACCTCCGCGGCGATCTCCTCTGCGAGCGACATCGGTTCGCGCTCAAGATCGTCGTGGGGGGTGTTGGTATCGGGCGGAGACATGAATAGCCTTTCGGCGCGGGAACGGGGCGGGATAGAGAAGCGGAGGCGGGATAGAGAAGCGGAGGCGGGATAAAGCAGCGGAGGCGGGGAGGTCGACCCCTGCCCTGGTGAACGATCCCCGAAAGGACCATCACCAAGACCGTGGGACGGAACCAGCCGAATCACCCCCGCTCGAGCGCCGTCGCCAATCAGCCGGAGAGTCCTGACCAGATGCTATCGACCTGAGCCGAAGTATAGGCCAAATCCCCCGAGGCATCCACGGTCGACATTTTTTCCGACGGCAGCCCCACAGCCGCGTATTTCCGGTTCCAGGCGGCCTCCCGGGCCTTCTGCTCCGCCAGCCCCCAGTGCCGTGCCGCCAGCCGTTGACGGCGGATCTCCTCGGAGCACGAAACCTCCACCAGCCGGTCGCAACGATCGGCCCAGCCGGCCTGCACGAGGAGCGGCACGTCCAGCACGACGACCATGTCGTGCCCGTCCTCCCGAGCCTGCAGTGCCGTCAGTTGGGCTTCGATCCGGCTGCGGACGCGGGGATGCACGAGGGCTTCGAGCCACTCCAGCGCCCGGGCATGGTCTGGTGTGGGGCCGAACACGCGATCGGCGACCGCCCGCCGGCGGATGCGGCCGTCGGCATCGAGCACATCGACGCCAAAGCGATCCACGATCTGCCTGACGACGTCGCCCTCATCGAGCACCTCGTGGGCGATCCTGTCGGCGTCGATGACGTGGGCGCCGTGCACCGCAAAACGCTGGGCCACGGTCGATTTGCCCGAGCCAATCCTGCCGATGAGGCCGATGATGATCATGAGAAGGTTGTCGTTCGCCGCCGGGTGGATTGCAAGGTCATCGGTTACGTCAACCCTTCTCGCACTCGGCCCAGGTGCCACCCTCGTGCACCGACACGTCCAGCGGCACGTCCAACGTCATCGCCTGCTGCATCTCGTCGACGACGATCCGTGTGACGGCCTCCGATTCGGTAGCGGGGGATTCGAGCAGGAGTTCGTCGTGGATCTGCAGCACGATCGCTGCCTGCGTTGCCGTCGCCCTGAGCCGGCTGTCCACACCCAGCATCGCCAGCTTGATCAGATCGGCGGCGGAGCCCTGCACGACCGTGTTGATCGCGGTCCGCTCGGGGAGCGAGAGAGCGAAGACACCGGCGGCGCTTCGCCGGCCCGCGCGATCGCGCACGCCCGAGATGGCCCGACGCCGACCGAGCATCGTCGTCACGCAGCCGTCACGGCGGCAGCGGTCGAGCACGTCGTCCATGAACGCCGCGGCACCGGCGAAGGAGCGGAAGTAGGCGAGGATGAATGCGGCCGCTTCGGCCTGCGGGATGCCGAGCGCCTTGGCCAGTCCAAAACTGCTCTGACCGTAGAGGATGCCGAAGTTCACCGCCTTGGCTGTCCGCCGCATCGCGGAGGTGACCGCGGCCGTGTCGATTCCAAACACCGCCGCCGCGGTGCTCGTGTGGATGTCCTCGCCGGCAGCGAAGGCCCGCCGCATCGCCTCGTCACCGGAGAGGTGCGCCAGGATGCGAAGCTCGATCTGCGAATAGTCTGCGGCGATGAACCGCCAGCCGGGCTCGCGGGGCAGAAACGCGCCGCGAATCTGCTGCCCCTCGGCCGTGCGGGTGGGGATGTTCTGCAGGTTGGGGTCACTCGAACTCAGCCGCCCGGTGGCTGTGACGGTCTGGTTGAACGACGTGTGAATCCTGCCGGTGGTCGGCTCCACGAGCGCCGGCAGGCTGTCGACATAGGTGCTCTTCAGCTTGGCATACTTGCGGTGCTCGAGCAGTTGGGCGGGCAGCGGGTGCATCGACGCGAGTTCCTCGAGCACCTCGGCATCCGTGCTCGGGCCGGTCTTCGTCCGCTTCACCACCGGCAGCCCCAACTCGTCGAAGAGCACGGCACGCACCTGGAGCGGCGAGGCGATTGAGAAGGGATGCCCTGCCAGGGCGTGAATCTCCGTCTCGAGAGAGGCGAGCCTGCCGGCATACTCCGTTGATAGGGCAGCCAGTGTCGCCAGGTCGATCCGCACGCCCCGGTATTCCATGGCGCCGAGCACCACGGCCAGTGGCATCTCCAGCTCGGTGAAGAGCTTGGCGAGGCCCGCCTCCGCAAGTGCCGCCGGCAAGCGGACCGCCAGTTCCCGCCCAATGCGGCAGGCAGCCACGGCCTGTGCGGCGTCGGTCGGCTGGTCGAGGATCGCGCCGTCACCACCGTTCGGCATCACGATGCCGACATCGATGCCGTTGCGGAGGCTCACCTCCGCGAGGCCCAGGTTCCGTTCGCCCGCATCGATCAGGTAGGCGGCGAGCATCGTGTCGAACGCACAGCCAGCCAGTTCGACACCCACGGCCCGCAGCGACAGGCTGTGTCGCTTGAGGTCGTGGCCGGTCTTGGGAACCGCCGGGTCGGCCAGCAGCCCGCGGAGCGAGGGGCTGGCCCCGAGCTGGTCGGCTGTCACCCAGGCGGCGACATCACCCGTCGCCAACGCCAGGCCCGTCGGTGGCGACATGCTGGTGACGCGGCCGTCGATGCCGGCTCCGCGCACGCAGCAGATGGCGATCGGGGCCGTGGCCCGCAGCCGCGCGACGACTGTCTCCAGGGCCGCCTCATCGAGCGGAAGCTCGTGTGGTGCCTGCAACAGCGGGCTCCCGGGGCCGCTCGCAGCAGACGACGCAGTGCCGCCGCCGTTCGTACGATCCGCCGCCGGTTCCGCGTCGGTACCGTCGAGATCGAAGAGGGTCTGCTCGCTGCGATTCCGCCCAGCCGCGGCCGGTGCTCTGGCTACCCGCGCGGGCGCGGGCGCCGACTGCAGCACCTTCGAGAGCAGGCTCTTGAACCCCATCTCACGGAGGAAATCGGCCAGCGCAGCCATATCCGGGGCATGGCGAAGGCCCCTCTCCCACGGGATCGCGATCGGCACGGCCGTGTCGAGCCGGATCAGCTCCCGGCCCGCGCGGGCGGTGTCGGCGTGCAGTCGGAGATTCTCGCGCCGCTTCGTGCCGGCGACGTCATCGGCATGCGCGAGCAGATGGTCGAGCGTGCCATGGGTCTTGAGCAATTCGGAGGCAATCTTCGGGCCGATGCCGGGCACTCCCGGCACGTTGTCGACCGCATCGCCCACGAGCGACAGAAAGTCGACGACCTGATCCGGCCTGATGCCCCAATCGACCAGCAGTTCCTCCGCACCGAAGAGGGCGTTGTTCCGCAGGTTCAACAGCCGCACGTTGTCGCTCAGCAGCTGCCGCGCGTCTTTGTCGGACGTGGCGATGACACAGTCACCACCCGCCGCGACGGTGCGGACGGCAATGGTGGCAAGGAGGTCGTCGGCCTCGAAGCCAGACCGTTCGAGGCACGGAATGCCCATCACATCGAGCAGTCGCCTGATGAGCGGAACCTGCGGCACGAGGTCGGCGGGCATCTCCGCGCGGGTGGCCTTGTAGGCGGCAAATTTCTCATGGCGAAACGTCGGGCCGGGCGCATCGATGGCGCAGACGAGATAATCGGGCTTCTTCTTCTCGATGATGTCGAGCAGGTCGCGGGCGAAGCCAAACACGGCCGACACCGGCGTGCCGTCGGGCGATGCCATCTCCGGCAGCGCATGAAAGAGCTGGTAGACCCGCGAGAACGTGTCGATCACCCAGACCGTCTTCCCACGAAGATCAGGATCGGGCGTCGAAGAGGAAGCTGTGTCGGTCGGCATGAATAGTTCCAGAGGCGGAGGAAGCATACCGGCAACCGAACACTTCACGCGACGGTTCGGGGCTGCCCACGCCCCGTCGCCGGACGTTCGCTACGGGCATCCTGCCCTTCGCTCACTCGATGCTGACTGCGCTCCGGCATCCTGCCTGCGCTGGTCAGCAACGCCGGCTCTCGGGGCATGGGCAGCCGCTCACGGATTCATCAAGGCCCGAAACGAATACGGGAGCCGGGGATCGGCGGAAGCTCGAGGAGCTGGCTTCACGAAAAACACGACATCCTGTCGTTTTTTCTTGGCAAACGCAGTTTGCTGGTGCTGTGCATGGCATCCTGCCATGCAGTCATGGGGGAGCCGGGGATCGGCGGAAGCTCGAGGAGCATTTGGCGTATCCTCGCCAAGCGACGAGACTTCTGCCGTCCCCGGCGGCGCGTCGCCAGACCAGCTGGGGCCTCGCGTGCGTCTAATCTCCGCTCGGCGGCTCGTACTCGAAGTCTTTCCACTTCATCGCGCGGCGGAAGGGCTCGATGCGGAGCACCACTTCGCCGTTCTGGAAGATCCGCACGGTGCCGCTGGTCTCGCTCACCGCCACCGCCACGCTCCGCGTGCGGCGGGTGATGGCGGCCGCCGCCCAGTGCCTCGCGCCGAGGCCCTTCGCCACCGAGACATTCTCCGCCGATGCATCGATGTAGCGGGCGGCTCCCTCCACGGTGCCATCGGGGCCGACCACGAAGGCGCCGTCGAGTTGGGCGATCTCCTTGATGCCCTCCCGCACGCGGGGATCGGTGAGCTTCCGTTCAGTGCGGCTGTAGCCGCGCACGGGATCGAAGCCCGTGCTGTGGCTCGACTGCATCACCTTGCGGGTGTCGCCTACCACGAAGAGCGTGCCGACGGGCTTTCCCTCGCGGCCCTCACGGCCGATTTCCACCGCGAGGTCGACGACCATCTTGAGCGTCTCGAGCGGCACCTTTGTCTCGAGGTTGCGGAGGTCACGGCTGGTGAGCTGTCCGAGATGTTCCTCGAGGCGGAGCACGCTGACCGAGTCGATCGTGCCGGCCTCGAAGCCGCTATAGATCGCGACCACTTGGGCCTCCGGTGCGATCATCTCCGCCGCCACGCACTCCAGCAGCGCCTGCGTGAGCCGCTCGTGCACCGGCAGGCCCGCCACGTCGAGCGGCACGCCGCGAAGACCATGATCCGACACGCCGACCAGATGGCCGTCTTCATCGGCTGCCACCAGCATGGGGGCGGCTCCCGCGAAGCTCCGCACCCGCTCCCAGTCGAGCCGCTGCTCGACGAGCAGCAGGATCGCCTCGGAGGCGGTGGCCTCGTAGAGACGCGCAGCCACGTCGAGAAGCTGTTCCAGCTGTGGGGAAAGGTTGACGGAGGTCATCGTGCTGCATCCTGGGCAGATCCACGCCGTGGCCGACACGATGTCGCCACCAGCCCTCAGCCGATGATGCTCGTCCGATCCAACCGCGCACGGTTCTGCGAGCATGAGCCTACGGGGTGGACACCGCCGGTTCAAGAATCCGCCGTCGATCGCGCGTCGAACGCAGCTACCGGCGGATTGCCGAACGCGGCGAGTCCTCGCCAGTGGACACCCCGGTGCCGGGCTGGTCTGCCAGCCGTGACTCGGATCCGACCTTTGTCGGGGAAGCCTTCATCGGCCCATGGAACGCGGCGATTCCGCCCGGCAACACGGTTCCCCAGGCCCGTTCCTGGTAGATGGTGAGGGCGTGGAGGGCGTGGCCGAGCGGGCCGATCTTCCACTCCCGGGACGGCTCCCGGGCCAAAGCGGCGTTGAGAAACTCCACCGCGGCCGTCACGCGTGGCTGGAACAGATCGTCCTGATCGAGCGAGGCCACGAGCCACTCGAGGATGTGGCCGGTGGTCTGGATCTTGCGATCCATGTCGTCATCGCGGTCGGCCAGATACTTGAACCACTCAGTGCTGAAGGAGCCGTCGCGGTTCTGGAGTTTCGTGAGCGTGAACTGCTGGTAATCGCGGACGAACTTGTCGGCCCGCAGGTAGACACCGTCGAGCTGCCCCGTGGCCCGCAGCCGCCGCTGGCAGCCGTAGGCGAGGCCAAACAGCCGATGCGTGCCGCCACAGGGCGCTCCCCGGATCGGCTGCTCGATCTCTTCCGCCACCAGTTTTTCAAGCGACCAGGGCTTGCCGTCGCGGGCGGTCCACTGGGAGTCGGTCGGCAGGTAATGAGCAAGCGAGATGAGAGCAAACGTGAGTTCGGTTCCCGACTTGCAGGCCAGCTTCTCCTCGGCCACGAGGTCGGCCACCGTGAACGTCTTCGATTGGATCGTGATCGGCGAATTCATCGCCACTCGGGACTGGGCCAGGACGGCGAGATACTGCGCCGAATGGCCCTGCACGCCGATGCCGCGAAGCGCCGTCAGCCGGTCTCCCGCTGCCGCCAGCATCACCTGGCCTCCGCAGCGGCCGCCGGTGTTGACCCAGCCGATGGCATTGACCGGATCGCCGCCCGGACCGCCCACGCGAAGCTTCGTCGGGATGCCGAAGGCGACGAAGCCGTGCATCACCTCCCACGGTGTGTGCTGGGCGGTATTGAGTGGACGCTTCTGGTAGGTGGCGAGAGTCTGGGCGATCCGCGTTCGCAGCTTCGTAAACCTCGGCGTGGCCGGGGCCGCGGCCCCCGACGGCTTGGCGGTCGCCTGCGTGGCATTGCTGCCCGATTCCGTGGAACGCTTGGCGGGGACGGCGATCGAGCTGGTGACCGATGACGACCGGGCAGCTGTTCGCGGCGGGCGGACTGCCGTCGGCTTGAAGGCGGGATCGGCGGCAGCGGCGGCCACCTTCTCGGCCGAGACCTTCAGCGACGAGGCGAATGCCATCGTCTCGTCCCAGGTCGGTGGCCGGGTCGTCACGGGCGCGGCCGGCGGTGGGGTCGGCTTGGCAACGAGCGGGCTGGCAACCGGTGGGCCAGCGGGCCGCGCTGCTGCGGCGCGTTGCTCAAGGATCTTCAGCTCCTCGGGGCCGGGTGGAGTCGGCGCCGGGATGAACGCCGGCTCTGGCTCAGACTGCCGGCCGAGCAGTGAATCGAAGAATTTACGGGGGGTGCCACGCGGAGCTGGCGGCGCCGCCTCAGGCAGTGACAGCCAGGGGTGTGCCACTGCGCAGGCGAGCGCCAACGCGCAGACCACAGACCGCCGACGACGGCGAAGACGGCAAACCACCCGGGGCGACGCTGCAATCATGGGGCAAGTCAGAGTTGGCAAGCGGAAATGATGCACTGAAAACGGCTACCCATCGGAGTTGCGAAGACCCGGGACGAGATTTCTATCGGCTATCTCGCCGTCAGACAGTTGTCGCTCACGAACAACTGGCTGAGGATTCCGGCAGCTTGCCGAATGCAACCAGACCGCAAGACCCCCCCAGCCTGCGCCCCCTTCGCCCGCTACGCGATCAAACAGACGAGATCGCTCCGCTTTCTTAGGGTCGGGCTTAGGGTCGGGGGTTGCCCACGCCCTGAGAGCCGGCGTTGCTCGGGCACCGATCCGTCTCGGCGGATTGGTCGACGTAGCGAACGCCGGCTCTCGGGGCGTGGGCAACCCCTCAGTGAGTTAGAACAACCGGCGAAAGCCTTCGGCGATCGACCACTCGGCCTTGTGGGCCTCCGGATCGGCGGCCCATTCCCGCCAGGCGTTGACGTCGTTGCCGAGGTCGCGACCGCTGACCTGCTTGAGCGATGCCACGGCCCGATACTGAACCGCAGGATCACCATCCTCCAGCGCCCGCGCCAGCACGGGGATCGCCTGCTTGTCCTTCAGTTCGCCCAGCATCTTCAAGGCCCGCAGCCGCACATCCAGATCCGCATCGGTCTGGAACCGCGTGGCCAGGAGTTGAACCGCTTCGGCTCCGCCCCGCTTGGCCCATACGTCACAAGCCCGGATCCGCACCATCTCATTGGGATCCTGCATCGCGCCGGTGCAGATGGCGGTGGCGGCGGCCGTGTCGTATCCCGCCGCGGTTTCCAGAATCTTGCTGCGGACACGCGGATCGTGCTCCTCCAGCATCATGCGGACGAGATCCTGCGTGAACTCCTGCTGATTCTGGGTCGACTCAGACTTCACAGTCTTGGAGCGTTCCGCGAGTTTCTTGATTCGCGTGTCGGCAGTAAAGCCATACTTCTCCTGATCGCGGACGGCCTTTTCCCCACGATTCCAAGGGCTCCAGCTGGCGCATCCCGTGAACATCAGGGTTGCGAGCAGCACAAAAACCTCACCGCGGAACAGCGGGACAGACGAGGCATGCGACGCGGGTGCAGTCATGGATCGTCACCACCTGATGGAAAGGTGCCGTCTGGGGGGCTGGGCTGGGATGGGATCGGCTGGGACCGTATCGCCCCGGAACGGGCGGAGCCAGATCAAATGGTCCAGGACCTGGACAAACCGGGCCTGCCGATCCCCACGTTCTTTCCCAGTTCGCCTTTCCCCATCCGCCCAAACCTGTTCGCATGGCGTCTTCCGCTGTTCCCGGAGCCGTCGAGCATGTCCCGTATTCCCAGACTGGTCGTGGGCATGGCGTTGCTAGGCGTGCTCGTCGGGCACAGCCGTGGCGAGCCGGGTGGAAAGCCGCGGACGGAAACCCGGCCCGTGGAACGGGTCGAGGTGCGGGGCGACGGCGGACGGCGTCAGGTCGAAGGGGTCGTGGTCGTGGAGGCCGTCGATGGCGGACTCTTACTGGAACGCGCCGACGAACGGCTGGAACTGGTGCAGCCGGGCGTCATTCTCTCCCGCACACCGGTGGCTCGGCCCGAGGTGGAATCGCCACGGGACCTCGGTCGCAGGATCCTCGGCGAGCTGCCGCCGGGCTTCGACCTGCTCGTGACCAAACACTACTGCATCTGCTTCGACACCTCGCGAGCCTATGCCCAATGGTGTGCCGCGCTCTTCGAGCGGCTCCACGACGCCTTCACCAATTTCTGGAAGCAGGCGGGGATCGAGATGACGCCGCCGCCGAGGCCGCTCCTGGTCGTGATCTTCGCAGATCGGCAACGGTATGAAGCCTTTGCGGCCCGCGATCTGGGCGCCGCCACCGACCGGGTGGTCGGCTACTACAACCTGATGACCAACCGCATTACCACGTTCGACCTGACCGGCAGCGCGGGCCTGCCGCGGCCTGCCGGCCAGGCCGCGGCGCGGGCCGGACTCGAAATTCTCGGCAGTCCGGAGGCGTCGGGCATGGTCGCCACGCTTGTGCACGAAGCCACCCATCAGATGGCCTTCAACGGGGGGCTCCACCAGCGGCTGGCCCCCGTGCCGCTCTGGCTCAGCGAAGGCGTGGCCACCTATTTCGAAACGCCCGATCTTGCCAGTGACCGCGGCTGGAAGGGGATCGGCAACGTCAACACGGCGCGGTTGGAGCGGTTTCTCGCACACCATCGCGCCGGTGCGCTCGAGCAGATCGTGCTGGGCGACGAGCCCTTCCGTCGTCCCGACGAGGCGCTCGACGCCTACGCCCGGGCCTGGGCCCTCACCTTCTTCCTGGCGCAGACACGCAAGGCCGCGTTCGTCGACTACCTGCGGACGATCTCCCGCAAGGAACCCCTCGCCGATGACTCCCAGGAGGAACGCCTCCGTGATTTCAAGACCGCGTTCGGGGCGTCGCCAAAGGACCTCGAGGAGCCGCTGTTCAAGCACATGACGCGGCTGCGTTCCGGGGCACGGTGAGGCGAGCCGGTTTGCGTGGCTGCTGACACCCTCCATAAACTGGAGGCGAGGGCCTGCGTGGCCTCGTTGTCCCCACCGCTCCGGAGAACTGCGACATGCGACCCCAAACGCCCGCGACACCCCTCACGCCCCCTGGGAATTCCTCGATCTCCGCGAACACCGATGCCCAAGGCTCCGCCGCCCCGCGCGGCACGTCGCGGCGGTCGTTCCTCGGCGGCACTGTGGCAGCGTCGAGTGCCGCCCTCGTCTCGTTGCCGACAGGCGGACTCTTTGCTGCCGGCGAGCAGCGGCTCCGCGTCGGTCTGGTGGGATGCGGTGGCCGCGGCACCGGTGCGGCATTGCAGGCTCTTGAAGCCGATCCCGCGGTCAGGGTGGTGGCACTCGGCGACGTCTTCGCGGATCAGGTCGCGTCTTCGGCGGAGGTGCTCGGAGCCGCGGGGGAACGGTTTGACTGCCCTGCCGCGCAGCGTTTCGTCGGTCAGGATGCCTACCGCCGTGTGATCAACAGCGGCGTCGACATCGTGCTGCTCGCCGCGCCGCCGCACACGCGGCCGCTCCATCTGGAAGCCGCGGTGGCCGCCGGCAAGCATGTCTACTGTGAGAAGCCTGTGGCCATCGATGCCGCGGGAGTCGTGCGGGCTGCCGCAGCGGCGGCCCGCAGCCGGGCCAACGGGCTCTCGCTCGTGTCGGGCTTCTGCTTCCGTCGTGATACCCGCATGGTGGAGATGGTCGCGCGGATCCACGACGGCGCGATCGGCAGGCCCCGCCTTGTGCAGGCCCACGCCGCCATCGGCCTGCCGTGGCGACAGCCGCTGGAGATCGGCCGCGAGTCTGGCGAATGGCCCCTCTGCAACTGGATCTCGTTCGCCCGGTTCTCGGGCGGCCACTTCGTCGAACAGCACGTGCAGGCGATCGACCGTGCGGTCTGGGTCATGGGCGACGTCGCGCCGCTCATGGCCGAGGGCATGGCCAGTTCGGTGTGCTCATCCAACGGGGCTCACGACAACGTGGCAACCGGGGCGATCGGCGACTGCCCCGCGGCTACCGCGGTCCGCTACACGTTTGCCGACGGCCGCACGATCGAGGCCTCGATCGACCGCCGCGAGCGGGCCGGCGACCGGATCGTCGAGACCGTGGTCGGCTCGGCAGGGAGTTGCGATCTGGTCCGTGGCGTCATCGCGGGCCGGCACGACTGGACGGCGGTGCCGCAGCCGGGTCCGGGCCGGTTTCCAGCAGCCATTCTGGCGTTGGTCGGAGGCGTTTTATCGGGCCGGAGCGTTCATGACGGCGATACCATGTGTCGCAGCACGCTGATGGCCGTGATGGGAAGCATGGCGGCCGAATCAGGCCGGCCGCTGGCCTGGAACGAGCTGGCAGGCGCGGCTGCACGCCTTGCCTGACCCGTACAATCCGGGAGGCGTGAATCGTCACGGCGTCCGGCGACGATGTTGAGCGAGGGGGTTCGCCGGGTCGGAACCACCAG
>JAPLNQ010000058.1 GCA_026401075.1 Planctomycetia bacterium | reverse complement strand
GCCGGTCGCCGAACACTCGCACGCCGAGGCCCGCGCGATGACCGGCGGGCTGATCTACAACGGCTCCGCCCTGCCGGAATTGAAGGGCGCCTACATCTACGCCGACTATTCGACCGGCCGCATCTGGGGGATCCGTCACGACGGCAAAGAGGTCACCTGGCACAAGCTCATCGCCGACACCACGCTCCAGATCACGGGCTTCGGCACCGACTCGAAGGGCGAGATGCTGATCTGCGATCACCAGCCCGGCGAGGCGGGGGGCTTCTACACGCTCGTGCCCACGCCGCCGGTCGCCAAGGACCAGCCCCCGTTCCCGAAAAAACTCTCTGAGAGCGGGCTCTTCGCGTCGGTCGCTGGCCACAAAATGGTGCCCGGCGTGGTCCCCTACGAGCCGGCCTCGCCGCTCTGGAGCGACGGCACGCACAAGGCGCGGTTTTTCGCCCTGCCGCCGACGATGAAGCAGGAAGGAAAAATCGTGCCGGCGAAGATCGGCGTGACCAATGCCCGCGGCTGGAATTTCCCCGACGGCACGGTGCTCGTGAAGTCGTTCGCTCTTCAACTGGAAGAAGGCAATCCGGCCACGCGGAAGTGGATCGAGACTCGTTTCATGCTCAAGGAACAGGGCGAGTGGGCCGGCTACAGCTACGAGTGGAACGACGAGCAGACCGACGCCGTTCTCGTGGCGGCCGAAGGCAAGAACCGCGAGTTCCAGATCCGTACCGCCGACCTCGCGAAGCATGCCGACGGCGTGAAGACGCAAGAGTGGCACTACCTGTCGCGGACGGAGTGCATGGTCTGCCATAGCCGCGCGAGCAACTACGTGCTGGGCCTCTGCACCGTGCAACTCAACCGTGACTACGACTACCAAAAGGTGCTTGGCGAGGGCCACGCGACCGACAACCAGCTCCGTACGCTCGAGCATCTCGGGCTCTTGGAGATGAACTGGTGGGGCGACGCCGCCGGATCGCTCCATGCCCGTGCCGCAGCTGCCGACGTGCCGGAGAAGGATCGCTTGGCCTGGGTGGGCCAGCAGACGGCCTCGCTCGATCCCGATAAGAAAGCCTTTCCCGAACGGAAATCATCGCTCCTTGCAAAGGCCCCCTCGGCGACCAACCGGCTCGTGAATCCGCTCGACTCGTCGCACCCGCTCGAGGCCCGGGCCCGGTCGTATCTCCACTCCAACTGTTCGAGTTGCCACGTCTTCGCCGGCGGCGGCAACGCCTAGATCGACTTCGAGTATCTCACGGCCTACAACGGGCGGCCGCTCGACGCGATGAAGGCAGTGGGCGTGAAGCCGCTGCATGCCACCTTCGAGCTGCCCGAAGTGAAGCTCATCGCCCCGGGTCACCCGGAGCGGTCAGTGCTCTTTGCGCGGATGAGCCGCCGCGGTTCGGGGCAGATGCCGCAGCTGGCTACGGCCATCGTGGACGACAAGGCCCTAGCGGTTGTGCGTGAATGGATCGAGTCGCTCGATCCGCAGGCGGGAGGTGCGTTGGCTGGCACGCTGAACAGCCGCCAACCGTGAACCGAGCGGCTGGCCCGATTCAGTGTCCGCGCCGCTCTGAGGTCGGTGTGAAGCATTTTTTACCGAAACTACGTCGTCTCTCACACACCGCGCAGCCAGTAGCACTCCGAGGACGAGCACCGGCTAAATAATTGGAAGAAACGAGGCATATTCCTTGAGCGGCCTCCTTCTATCGGCCGCCGTTCACACCAAGGAATGTGCCATGCACGATTTTCTCTCCACGCGCGCCGCCGATCTATCGCGACTCGCCATGACGATTCAGACGAACCTCGACTCTGCTGAGGACACGATCCAAAACATCAACCACACCCTCGCGGAATTAGCTTCGCTGGGGGTGCAAGATTTCCAGATCACCGGACCGGTGGTCTACGCCAGGCCGGCCAGTGCGTCGAGCGATGAAGACGATACGTTCACTCTCTTCCAAGCCGTTCTGCTGATGCCTGGTGGTATCGGAGGAGCCGTCTGGGATTCGGTCGAATACACCGAATACCTTGGGCGGCCCCACGGCGAGCCGACTGACCTCAGGCCGCGGTTCGTCCCCTATGCGGATTGCCTACCGCTGGTTCGAGCGATGCTCGTCGCCCACGTCGGCGAAATGCTCGACCGACTAATGCGGGATGTCCGCCTGCTCGGATAAGGACCGACTGGCCAACGACACGGCAGGCATGGTCGCCGCGGGTTGTTCTCGCGGCGACGCTCTTGAGAACTGACCTTCTCTCAACCGGTGGCGTGCCGACTGGGGCCAATGCGGCTCCCGGGCATGCCACCGGTGTTTCATCCCTCCACCAGAAACAGACACATGCCCAAGAAACCACGTACCTCTGATTCCCAAACACCGGACGACAGCGAGCCCATAAAGCAGCACGCCCGAATCGATGCCGATCCGCCCTATGCAGCAACGCCTCCACGCGCAATCCATTACTTCCAGAAACTACTGGCCGAGTTGATTGCTCGAAGATTGCTAACAGACAGTGACGGTTCGTCGGACACGCCAACACGTAACAACGAGTGACCTGTTAACAAAGCTGTTAACAATCGTGGAGCCGGTTCGCTGCTGGGCCGGCTCCACGAGGACTTACAGACCGAACGTGTAAACAAAATGTATCTGCCGCAAAACGCTTGCTTTTTGAAACCTCAATGGAGACAATTACTGTTTCGCATCAGTCCGAATAGATCGCCAATCGTCTCATGGAGCGGGGTATGAAAAGATTGTCTGCAAGCACGAGGCGGCCGGGCGGTAAGCGGAAGCCCGCTGGCAGCCAAGCAAGCCAGGAGGTCGTGGCGTTCACCGCTGCCGTCCTGCGGCAGATGGATCACGCGGCCAACCTCGTTGCCGCATTCTTCCGAAGCATGAGTATGTCGGACGGCAATGGCGTGACGCTCTCGGCCCTGCCTGGGCAGTTCCTGCTCGAACTTGCTGCATTACTCCAAGTACGGGAGTGGCATGCTGCTGGTGTGATCCCGTGTACCGATCAGGATGGGGCATCGATTGACGACAGGATTGGCCAGGCGATTGTGCGGTTCCGTGACGACCCGGTAGGCGTGGCGGGCGGCCGCCGCGGGTCGGAGGCTGTGGT
>JAPLNQ010000096.1 GCA_026401075.1 Planctomycetia bacterium | reverse complement strand
TGCTGCCACTCCGGCCCGACAGGCATGAACCGCGTGTGCGAAAACGACGACCGAAGAACTACCCGCTCATGACCAAACCACGGGCCGAGTTGATGCAAGCCCTTTCAGGCCAACGACTAAAGCCTTAACTTCGTGCCATTCAGCTGCGTCCCCTTTTCCGTACCCTTTTTCGAACGCTCAAGTCGGGCGAAGGAAAATCGTGAAAAAGAGCTGCGTCCCCTTTTCCGCGCTCGCCTTCGACATCGGCGGCGCCAACATCAAAGCGGCTGATGGGCTCGGCTGGGTGCACAGCGAGCCGTTCGAACTCTGGCGTCGGCGGTCGGAACTGCCCGCGGCGCTTGCGCGGATCGTGTCGTCGCGGCGTCCCGGTCGCATCGTCGCCACGATGACAGGCGAGATCGCCGACTGTTATGCCTCGCGACGGGAGGGGGTCGCCGATATCGTCGCCGCTGTGATGTCGGCCTCGCGTGCCGCCGACGGGCCTGCGTGCCCCGTGGGGATCTACCTCGTGGACGGCACGATCGCCTCTCCGGAGGAGGCGGTGCGACGGCCACTCGCCGCCGCTGCGTCCAACTGGCACGCCGTCGCCCGCCTGGCTGCCGCGGCGGCCACCACCGACCGGGCGTTCCTGATCGACATCGGCTCGACGACGACCGACATCGTGCCGCTCGTCGACCGGGCACCTGCGGCGATGGGCCACGACGACGTGGCACGGATGGCCGCGGGCGAACTGGTCTACACGGGCGTGGAGCGGACGCCGATCGCCGCGATCGTGCGATCATTACCCTGGCGGGGCTGCCGGCATCCGGTGACCAGCGAACGCTTCGCGCAGTCTCTCGATGCCTGGCTCCTGCTGGGAGGCCTGGCCGAGGAGCCCGATTCCATGAAATCGGGCTCCATCAGCACCGCCGATGGCGGGCCCGTCACCCGAGCGGCGGCGCAGCGGCGGCTGGCCCGCATGGTCCTCGCTGATCCGGAGCAGGTCACGGAGGACGAGGCGATTGCCATGGCGGCCTGGTGCGCCGACAGGCAGAGCCTGCAGGTCGCACGGGCACTTCGCCGCGTCGCGGCCTCCTGCAACTGGCGGCCGCTGTCGATCGTGCTCTCCGGCCACGGCGGGTGCCTCGCCCGACGGGCGCTCGCCCGGGTTGGCTGGGATGTCGATCTCGTCTCTCTACCCGACACACTTGGCCCCGACGTGTCGCGGGCGGCGCCCGCCCACAGCCTGGCACTCATCGCGCGAGGGCAACTTGCATGAGCGAGGCATCGCAGCAGATCGCGCTGGCAAGGCCTGCCAAGGGCTGGCGGGGCGGTGTCCTCCGCGGTCTGTGTGAAGCAGATGACCTTTCGCTCCCTGTTGCCGGGCTCGTGGTGCTGAAGGTCGGAGGGAGTCTGCTCTCACGGCCAGACTGGCCGGTACTGCTTGCGTCGCTGATGGCGGCCTGTGGCTCTCGGTCCTGCTGCCTCGTGGTGGGTGGTGGTGCCGTGGTAGATGGGCTCCGCGTGCTCGACCGCGCCGTGCCGCAATCGCCGCAGGTCATGCACGATCTGGCCATCGACGCGATGCGGCTGACGGCGCGACTGGTGGCCGCGGCCATGAGTCTGCCCTTGGCCGCGACACCGCCGGACGACGATGGGGCCGTGGTGCTCGACGTGCCGTCATGGCTGGGCATCGGATCGCGGGCAACGACGCTGCCAGTCGGCTGGCAGGTGACGAGCGATACGATCGCGGCGAGGGTGGCTGTCGAGCATGGCGGCAGCCTCCTGCTCGCCAAGAGCGTGCCGCCCCCCCCCTGCCCCGGCGACCAGTTGGCGACGCTGGCTCAAGCAGGCTGGGTGGACGACCATTTTCCCGTGGCAGCGCGGCCACTCGTCACGATCGAGTGGGCCGCACCGATTCTCTCGTCACGTCTCTAACGCCCGCCGCGGTTCAGGGCTGCCCGTGCCCCGTCGCCGGACGTTCGCTACGGACATCCTGTCCTTCGCTCACTCGATGCTGACTGCGCTCCGGCATCCTGCCTGCGCTGGTCAGCAACGCCGGCTCTCGGGACACGGGCAGCCCCTCACGGATTCAGCATGCGGAGCCCGCCAAGCGGTCACCAACCAGCCGCCGGGCAGGATGCCCGGCTAGCACCAGCAATCGGAGATTGCCAAGCGACTTGCTGAGGACAGGCATTCGCCTGTCGGGGCGGCAGGATGCCGATGCTACGCACATACGCCGGCCGCCAGGATGGCGGCCTCAACGCCAGCGGGCGGAGCCCGCCAAGAAAAAATGGCCTGGATGGCCATGTTTTTCGTGTAGCTAGTCCCACCACCAGCCGTCTGCGGGACGTGCGGCCAGTGCCAGCGTGCGTGATGCCGTGATGTCGGGCGAGTCGGCCGTGTTGGCTGCAAAGCCCCAGGGCTGGAAGATCACGCCACCCGAGGCGCTGACCACCCAGCGGTTGCCCTTCTTCAGACCATGGGCCACCGTCGGCACGCTGGTGGGCACGTCGTAGGCGGGCAACCGCAGCACCTTGGCGTCGAGAAGCGGGGACAGGTCGAGCTCGGCCCGCCCGGCCAACTGCCGACCATGCAGGAGCGCTGCCACCACCGCCAGATCGACACAGTTGACCAGCTCCGCGAACACCGGCTGCTTGCCGGCGAGCCGGTCGTAGTGTGTCGTCATGAGGTCGCACCACTTCTTCGCGATCGCGTCTGGGGCGGCCTTCGCCGTGCGGCCCCCCTTCGCGTCGAAGAGGTCGTTTTCGGTCAGGCACTTCATCCGACGGCCGTTGATCCGCCAGGCGAGTTCATCCGGATCACGTGAGATCGGTTCGTAATCCGCCTCCAGCCAAAACCGGGGGAGCGTCGTCGCCGAGCTCGAACCAGGCGGCACCATCGACAGGTAGCTGGGGAGTTCGGAGATGCCCGACGGCTCAAGACCCATGCCAACCCGCTTCAAGCGGTAGTCGGCCGCGACCAGCACGCGGGCGAAACGGCTGTCGCCGGGCACGCCGCCCACGGTCACCTGCTGAGGGCCCATGGCGTTTTGCATCGCCACGAGCGTGGCGTCGGGGTTCGGGCCGATCGTCTTCTGCGTGCGCAGAAGTGCCTGCAGTCTGGCGACCCCTTCAGCCGTGGGATCGATCGAGCACTTCATGCCGCCTGCACGGGCCGCGTCGATGGCACGCAGGGCGACGACCAGGTCTTCGAGCTGCAAAAGCGGCCTGCCACTCGTGGCGGCCACCACGTTGCCCGCCGCGTCGACGGTCATGGCGTCGGCCGGACCGGCGAGAATGATGTCGTGGCCTTC
>JAPLNQ010000074.1 GCA_026401075.1 Planctomycetia bacterium | reverse complement strand
AGCGGCAGGAGGGCGGCGTAGGCCAGCGTCACCACCTTGCCTTCCCATGTGCATGGCGGACCCCATCCCCATCCGTAGGTCTTCATGGGGAACCAGTAGCGGGGCCGCTGAGCCTGGTCTGGTTTATCACGATCGTCCATAGCCGCGGAGTCTACCGTTCACTCGATGTCAACGTCTGCGTCTCATGCCGATGAATGGACAACCCTATTTCCCGCCCGGCCACCGCGGGTCTATCCTGCTGGCATCCCGACTTCCCCAGAACTCCGAGGAGCCGCCCAATGCGTGCCATCCTGTTCACGCTGCTCTGCCTGTTCCTGTCGCTCTCCGTTGCCCCGCTGCCCGCCGGGGAGCCGCCTGCCAAAAAAGTGCCAGTCGTGTTCGCGGCGTATGCCACGCCGCTCGAGGAGCCGTGGAATATGGTGATCCACGATGCGCTTCAGGCGGCCCAACGCGGTGGCCGGATCCGCTATGCGTGGCAGGACAACCTCACCGACTCGCCGCGACTGGCCGCGGCCCTCGCGGCGGAGGTGGCGAAACGGCCCGACATCGTCTTTGTGGACGGCACGCTGGCCGATGCGGAGATCCGGCAGATCGCGGCAGCCAATCCCCAGGCTGCCTTCGTTGTGGGCACATCAAACCCGCCGGCGGCCCCAAATCTCTCCGTGTTTGACACCGACCTGTGCGAGCCGGCGTATCTCTGTGGCGTGCTGGCCGGGAGACTCACGAAATCGAATGTCGTCGGCGTGGTCTGCGGCAAACCGGAGCCCCACGTCCACCGCACGGTGAACGCCTACATCCAAGGCGCCCACGACGCCAATCCGGCAGCCAAGGTGAAGGTGACGTTCATCGACTCCTGGTTCGATCCACCAAAAGCCCGCCAGGCCGCGCTCGACCAGATCGCGGCCGGGGCTGATCTCATCTATGCCGAGCGCGAAGGGGCGATCGCCGCTGCCCGCGAGAAGAGCGTGCTCGCATTCGGCAACCTGCTCGATCAGCACGGTGAGTCGCCAGACACGGTGATCACAGGCCCGGTCTGGAGCATGACGCCGGTGGTGGATTACCTGATCTCGCTGTCGGCGGCGGGCAAGGTCCACGCGGAGAACCTCGTCGATTTCTCGACGCTCGCCCGCGGCGGCGCGGCGCTCGCCCCCTGGCACGGCTGGGATGGCAGGCTGCCGGCCGACGTGATGCAACTGGTGCGGGAGAAGGAGAGAGCGCTCAAGGCGGGCACGCTCGTGCTGAATCCGAGCACCGAGCGGCCGAAGGGCGACTGATACGGCCTCTCACGCGGTCCGTCAGGGATCGCTGGTTGTCTCCGCGACCGTTACCGGCGTGATGAAGACGTCGTATTGCTGGCCGATGCCGAGGGAGGGCTCGTCGCCGGCGAGCGTGTAGACCACCTGCAGCACGCGGGTGTCGACGATGTCGGTCGTGCGGCCGGACAGCCCGCGTTTCGGCACCACGAGCGGCTCGACGTAGGCGAAGGAGAGGGGATACCTGATCCCAACACTGCCGCGGGGTGAGGCCCAGGCGGGGAGTTCGGGTCGAAACCGGGGCATGTCCACCTCATCGATCTCGACCCGCAGGTGTGTCGGCCCCTTGCGACCGATGACCAAGAGCCCCTCCGCAGGCACCGACGCCGGGGCAAACTCACCCGGCCGCACATTGATCTGCATGATGCGGCCGTCCACGGGACTGAGCACGGCGAACTGCTCGAGTTCCGTGGACGCCTTGTCGCATTCCCGCTGGGCGAGGGCGATCCGCTTCTCAGCGGCGATGATGTCGGCACCGGGGCCACCGCCTACCGGATTGACGAGGCGGGCGAGTTCGGCCTGAGCCTGCACCACCCCGGCGGCGGCCTCCGCCACGGAGGCACGGGCCGTGGCCACCCGCGCCTCCGCCTGCTGCATGACGAATCTGCGGTTATCGACTTCCTCGCTGCTGACGACGGCTGTGCGGAGCAGCCGTTCGCCAAGCTGAAGCTTGTTGCGCCGGTCGGCCAGATCGGCGTCTGCCTCGAGGACCCTCGCTTCGGCCGACACCTGTGCCGCTCGGGCCGACGCGATGGCCGCCTCCCTGCTCGGCACCGTGGCCCGCAGCGCCTCCATGTCGGCAGCCGCCGCGTCGACCTGGCCCCTCCGCGCGGCCACTTCAGCGGCTGCCCGTCGGCTGTCGACCCTGAAGAGCAGGTCGCCCCGCCGCACGTCGGCTCCGACCGTAGCCTGCACCGTCTCCACGATGCCGGCCACGTGCGCGGCGATCGCGATCGCTTCGCCCGGCGGCTCGCTGGTGCCGACGGCGCCGATCAGGCCGCCGGCCTGCGCTCCTGTGGCGGCGAGCGTCTCGGCAAGGGGCTGCGTGACCGGCCGACGCGGCGACGATTCGCTCACGACGGGGGGCCGATTTGCGGCCACGAGATAGATGCCGCCCGCGAGTGCACAGAGCCCCGTGACGGGCAGGCCTATCGATAGGAGCCGACTGCGACCACTCATGCGTGTGCCTCCGAGGGTGCGATGGATTTCCCTTCAATGCGTTCGATCCGGCCATCGGACATGTGATGGATGACGTCGGCGAATTCGAAGATCCGCGTATCGTGCGTGACAATGATCACGGCCCGATCCGGGGCCAGTGCCACCTCGCGAAGCAACTCCATCACCGTGTGGCCCGACTCGGCATCGAGCGACGCCGTGGGCTCGTCGCAGATCACCAGTCGCGGCGCATGGACGAGCACGCGGGCTATCGCCACCCGCTGCTGCTGGCCGCCGGAGAGTTGCGCCGGCATCTTGTGGAGATGTTGCTCCAGGCCGAGCCGGGCGAGGAGCGCGGCTGCTGCCCGTTCGCCGAACCGCGTCGAGCGGCCGGCTGCCACCAGAGGCAGCGACGCGTTCTCTGCCGCGGAGAGGGCCGGCAGCAGGTTGAACTGCTGGAAGATGAAGCCCAGGTTCGCCAGCCTGAAGTCAGCCAGCCGCCCACCACGGGCACGGCGGACATCGAAGCCGAGGACTTCCACGCTGCCGGCGTCGGCGGAGAGGATAGCGCCAATGATGCTGATGAGCGTGGTCTTGCCGCAGCCGGAGGGCCCGACCAGAAACGTCATTTCCCCGGCGCGTGCCGTGAAGTCTGTGCCGCGAAGCACCCGCACGGTCGTTTCCCCGGCGGCAAACGACTTCTGCACGCCGACACAGCGGACGGCGATCGCTCCAGGTGGCGTGTTCGTTGGCAGGTCATCCATGAGCTAACCCCGGAAGACCGTTGCCGGATCGACGAAAAACACCCGCCGCAGGCTGACGGTCGTCGCCAGGAGCACGATCACGCCGGCGAGCAGCGCCACCCCGACGGCCACCTCGGGCAGCAGTCGAAAGCCACGCAGCGCATCGGATTGGCCGGCTGTTGCGAAGAATCCCGCCGCGGCGGCCAGCCCGATTCCATACCCCACGGTGGCGACGAAGGCGGCCTGCGTGAGCGTCATGGCGAGCAGCCAGCCATTACGGACGCCGATCGCCTTGAGGGCCGCATACTGCCGGATGTTTTCCATGACAAACTGGTTGAACGTGAGGCCCACGATCGCGATCCCGATCAGCACACCGAGGAGCACGACCGTGCCGAAACTCGCGGGGATGCCGGTCGTCGCCAGAATGTAACCGATTGTCTCGCGGCGAAACGTGGCTCGCTCGACCGCTTTCAGCCCCATCTCGGCAGCGATTCGATCGGCCACCGCGGCGATGGTGGACGGGTCGGCGGCCTTGGCGAGCACGAAGGAGAGCGTGTTGCGACCGTTGTTGGTGTAGCGGGTGGCGAGGGAGTAGCGGGTGTAAATCGTCAGATTGGCCGAGAATGCCGGGGAGGCGTCAACAATGGCCACGATCCGGGCACGGCGGTCGTTGAGTTCGAGTTCCCGGCCCACATCCAGCTCCTCGCCGGGAAACAGGAGCCGAAAGCCGGCCGGGTTGATGGCGATCGCATCGGGAAGGGTCAGGTCGTCGAGCGTGCCGAGCAGGAATCGGTCGGGCACACCCACGAGCGACACGTCGTCAACGCCGATCATGATGGCATTGTCGAGCGTGCCGCGTCGCGTACGGACCTGTGTACTGGCCTTGAAAAACGGCACCGCCCACGCCACGCCCTCCACCCCCCTCACCCGCTGCAGCACCGTGTCGCGGAGAGGATACGGCACCTCGATCGTCTTCACGGCCGGGTCCATCACCCAGATGTCGGCCTCGGGGGCATCATCGATCACGCTGGCTGCCCGAGAAAGCAGTCCAAAGAAGATCGACACCTGCTGGCAGAGCAGAAGCGTGCTCAAAGCCACTCCGAACACGAGGCCCAGACACTTGGTCGCGTCACCAAACAGCATTCGCAACGCAACGACCAACATGCCGATCTCCTGGAGGGTGGACAGTCGCTCGTATTCACAAAGATCACCACCCGGCGGCACCAGCATTCTCGTGACCGAGATGGGACGGCCTACGGTTCCCACTCTAGAAATGAACGACGCGAATCCTATTTCGAGAATGGACTGCTGGTCTTCGGGAACAAGGCTTCGATTTTCGCCTGGGTCTCCGCACTGAAGGGTTTCTTGGTCGGAACGATGCGCAGCGACTTGAGGAAGGCGAAAGCCTGCAGCTGTGGCAGACGCTCGTCGGGCAGATCGAGGATGCCGAAGGAAAGTTCTTCAAGCTGTGTCGCGCCGGCAAGCGCGGTGATCTCAGAGTCGGTGAGTGAAGTCCCTCCCAACTTGAGCCGGCGGAGCGTGGGGATGGATTTGACCGTGACGATGGCGTCGGACGCCGGGGTGTTGACCCCGTATTCGAGCGCCAGATATTCCACTGGTATTTGGTCCAGATGCTTGACCAAGGCAGCCGTGGCCTTCGAGCAGCTTATCTCCATGCCTTTCAGATGCTTCAACTTTGTCAGGTCAGGTGTTCGGCACTGGCATCGGTGATGAGCTTGGAGTGCCATAACTTGATGAACTCGAGGTTGGGGAAGCTCTCACAAACGTAGCCCAGCCCTTCGTCATCGAGGCCGTTGCTGTGGAAGTTGATATTTTTGAGTTTGGTCCAACCCTTGAACTTTGCGAAGCAATGCCCTGGGAAACCAGCGCCCCGCGGAGAGAACACTTCGAGGTTATTCAGGCCAGCAAGCTGTTCCCAGCCCGCATCGGTGGCTGCGCCGAAATAAGCCAACTCAAGATGGGTGAGAGCGGGACAGTCGATAAGCCGCTGAAACTGAGCCAGGCTGGCATCGCCCAGTCTGCCGAAGCCGCTCACACCGAGCGTTTTCAAATTCCTGAGCTCGAGAAGCGGGGCCACCCAGGAGTCTTGGATTCCCGATGCCTCCAGCCTGACCGTCTCCAGTGAGGGAATGTGCCCGAGGTGCTCGATGAAAGCAGCATTGTAGGGGTCTTCGTTTCCCTTGCGACGGTCGTGGGCTTTCCCGCCCGCAATACGCGTATCGATCTGTGTCAGCGTGTCAAAGAGCCGGATGTCACCGCCCGCTGCTTTCCTGACCGCCTCGGGCGTGGTGTTGATCGTTGTATAGGTGCCCGGCGCGCTCTCGATCGTGCGGATCACGGCATCGACATGCGGATGCCGCTCGGCGGCGGCAAGAATGGCATCGGCGTGGTCGGTGAGTGCTTGCTTCAAAGCCGCATCGGCCGTCTCGTTGATGACGGCGTCAAGGTCGGCGCGCGAGGTGATTGTGGAAAGGTCAGGAGCGGCGTGACGTGTTGCGCGGGTCAGGAGGTCCGAAATCTCTGCATCCCACGACAGGCTTGCCGCCTTTTCCAAACCGCCCTCGGTTGTGATCCGGTAAGCCGAAAGCGTTGCCCCGGTGGTCGCGGAAACGAGGAGAAACTCGCCGTCCGGTGACATCGCCAGCCCCCAGGGAATCTTGTCCGTCGGCGTCAGGCCGAGCAACTCGGCCTGGCCGTCTTCTCGCACGCGGTAACGAGCGATCCGGTCAAAAGCCTGGCTGTGCCCCCGCAATCCTGCGAAGACGAATCTGCCGTCCGGCGTGATCTCCAGGTCGGAGGCGCTGAGGCCCTCCTGCGACATGCCTTCCGGCAGAATTGCGATGTCCTGGCGCAGGGCAAGTTGCCCGTTGGAGAGCCGTTCATAAGTGGAGAGGCCGAGGCCTTGTTCATTCGTGAAATAGACCATCGGCAACGTGGGGTGATAGACGAGGTGTCGCGGTGACCTGCCCCCATGAATGACGCCAGTTTTTAAGTTAGGGTTTTGCCCTCCAGTAGACCAGCCCTGTGCGGTTGCCGAGGCGTAGCCGAGGCGACCGCACAGGGCTGCCGCGCCTCAGGAGCCGGGGGTCGGTACCCCAG
>JAPLNQ010000273.1:1217-7242 GCA_026401075.1 Planctomycetia bacterium | reverse complement strand
TCGGTATGTCCCTCGATCACGATTCGAGCGTTCCCAAACTGCTTGGCGAGCGTTCCCACCTCGTCGAGCACAAGATCCACCGTCGAGTCATATGGCTCCTCGACCTCCCGGCCGTCGATCCGCCGTACGATCCGTTTGCGGAGGTCCCAGCTGTTTGGAAAGAAGTGAATCACCACCGTGTTGGTGAAAATCTCCTCGTTCTCGGCCCGAATCTGCGAGAGCGTCTTCGGCGGCAGAGGCTTGGCGTATTCGTCTTTTGTCTCGGCATACTTCGGCTCCGCCCCGAGCTTCTGGATCACCGAGAAGTCCATCACCTGGTCGAACGGCACCGGCGGGTTCGAGATCGCGCCGATGCGGCGGTAGAGATAGTACGACTGCTTCCAGATCCGCTCGAAGTTGGCCGGGTTATTCCGGTTGATGAAGAACTGGTAGTTCTCGGCCCAGTTGGTGCTGTGGGCGTCGCCGAGCATGGCGAGCGTGTCGGCGGCGGGGATGTTGTAGCCGGCTGCCATCAACTCCGCTGCCTTCGCTCTGGCAGACTCGGTCTTGAGGGCCTCCATCGAGTCGAAGATACCCCGCACGATCGCCTCGATCTTGTCGGGGTGATCCTTGGCGAAGTCGGCCCGGGCGAACCAGACGTCGGCGATCAGCCGGTTGGCCGTCTGGGTGGTGACGAGCATACGGTTACCCTTCGACTTCTCCAGATTGTAGATGTCGGGCGCCCACGACACGCAGCCGGCGAGATCCTTCTGCGCGTTGAAGGCGGCGGCCGCTTGAAAGGCATCTTCGGTGTACACCATGTCAACGTCGCCAGGCTGCAGGCCGCCGGCCACCAGCATGTTGAGGGCGAAGAACTGACTTGGTGAATTTTGGGCCAAGGCCAGCTTCTTGCCGGCCAGATCGCGGACCGTTTTGATCCCCTCACGGACGACGATACCGTCGCCGCCGTTGGAGAAGTCGACCTGCTGAAACACCCGTGGCATCACGCGGGAGTCCTTCGGCGCGCCGGTGCGATCGACGAGCCCCTCCAGAAACAGCGGGATCATGTCGAGCGTGGCCCAGCCGATGTGCACCTCGCCAGCGGCATAGGCATCCCGCATGGTCACGGGGTTGTCGATCAGCACGAGTTCGATCTTGAACGGCTTGCCGCCCGGCGCCTGCCAGACCTTTCCGGCCTTGAAGCCGTTGTTGGCGAGGATGATCGGACTCCAGCCGGCCCAGACATTGAGCGCGAAGCGGACGGTGTCGTCCTGCAAAGGCTTGTAGGCACTCATGCCCTTCACCGGCGGCAGTTTCTCGGCCGGCTTGAAGGAGTATTCCTTCACCGTGGTCGGCACAGCGGAATCGCCCGCCTCGAAGAGCACGCCTTCAGCCCCGGTGGTGCCACCAGCAGGCCCACCTCCGGCCCCCGCCATGCCCTCACCACCCGCTGGCCCATCGCCACCGCCGACCGGCCCACCACCGCCGGGCGCCGCCTGACGGGCAGCAGCGTTCCCGCCACCACCGGCCGGTCTCCCCAATCCAAACTGGTCGAGCATGCCAGCCCGCCAGGCAGCGAGCGTCATGAGACCGAGAATGACGGCCCACACAGCAAGCCAGAACGGAGCCTTGGGTTGGCTAGCCATGAAACACCTCTCCAGATGCGGGAAATCAACACCACAGAACAAATGAACACAATAAAGAGCGGATCAGGCGGCCCGGACCGGACATTCTACCCACGAAACTTTGTCAGCGGCCGGGACTTGCCCGCCATGTGGAAGGCGTTCATCAGATCATACGCCGTCACCTCGCAGAGCAGACGCGTGACCTTCTCGTGGGCCTCCGGCGAGAGGAGCGGCTCGACCTCCTTCATGAGGGCGCCGACACGGTGCTCCTGCGCCTCGATCTCCTTCGACTCCACGCGGCCGTCGGCCACGACATCGAGAAACGAATCGAGCTTGCGGGCGTATTCGGCAAGCATCGGAGCCTCGGTCGACTCGTCGAACCAAGGGGTCTTGCCTGCGGATGCATTTGCCATGATGGGAATCTCCTCTGGGGTTGTTTTCGCGTAACTGGTGACTACCAACCGACTGTACTTCTTTCGCTTTTCCCTCGCTTGCGCTTCGGGCTTCGGGCTCGGGCTTTCGCCTCGCTCGCTTCGGTTTCAGGAGCCGATCACCTCTCGGATCGCCGCCAAGCGTTCCTGCAGGTGCGCCCGGCCGCCGGGCTTGCCCACCTGCTCCTTCCAGCGTTCGGGGAGAAACCGCTTCTCCGTGCACTCGAGCACCGCGGCGATCTCCTGCATCTCCTTCTCCAGGCCCTGCGCAGAAGGCATGAAGTCGTCGAGCGCCGCCCTGAAGTCTTCCGCGGAAATGCTCTCTGGATTGGGCTGGCCCGCATCGGCCGCCCGCTCCAGGCCCTTTCGCTTGGCAGCCAGCACGACGCTCTCGATATCGGCGCCGGAGAGCCCGAGGTCGAGATCAATCGGCCCGGGCAGGCCCGGCGCCAACTTCGCATGACACTTGCGGGCCATCGCGGTAAACATCGCGTCCATCTCGGCCTGATCGTGCGGATAGAAGAGCGGGATGTGCACCTCGGCACGGCCCTGCCGCTTCAAGTCAATCGGCAGAAGATCGGGGCGGCTCGTGAGCAGCATCCAGACGATCTTGCCGCGATACCGTGTGTCGCCCATCTGCCGGGCGATCATCGAGAACACTCGCGCCGACGTGCCAGAGTCGCCGTCCGACTGGCGGTTGCCGAGCGCGGCATCAGCCTCATCGATGACGACGACCACCGGCCCCAGCCCACGGAGCACGTCGAGGGCGTGCTCGAGATTGCCCTCCGTCTCGCCGACGTACTTGCTGCGAAAGTTTTTCAGCACCGCGCAGGGAATGCCGACACTACCGGCATAACACTCGGCGATGAAGCTCTTGCCGGTGCCGACCGGCCCGCAGATGAGATAGCCCATCGGTGCGCTCTCGAACTGGCCCCGCTTGATGGCTCTGGCGTCGGACTCGAGGCGGTTCTTTGCCTCGGCATGGCCGGCGACCGCGTCGAGCGTGAGCCGCGGCTGGATGAACTCGATCAGCCCCTGGCACGACCGCTCGATGAGATCCTTTTTCTTGGCCGCGAATTCCGGCCCATCGGGGGGCGAGCCGTCGCGGGCCGACATCGTGATCACCGCCCGCAGGCTTTCGAGCGTGAGGCCACCCGCGACGCCGGCAGCAGACGCTGTAAAAACGGCAAACCGCTCCCGCTCCTCGGCATTGGGGAGCGGCACGCTGATCGTCGTCACGGCCGGATTGGTCACGAGCGCGGGATGCATCTCCACGAGGCTGTCGGTGAGCAGCACGATCGCCACGTTGACGCGTCGCAGCAGCGGATTGGTCGCCCAGCTCAGCATCCGCACCAGCCGGCCGGCCCCTGCCCGCGCACTCGAGGCCGCGTCACCGGTCGGAGCAAGATACTGACCGTAGTCGAGCACGACGGCGATCCGTTTCCGCTGCTCGGGCGGGTCGATGAGGTTGCGTTCGAGCAGGGCATCGATCGCGGCGATCGCCTGGTCAGGGTCGCGCGGCCAGTTGGCGGCGTTTCCCATCCGTTCGGTGAGCCACTGCACCATCGTCCGTAGACGGGCAGCATCGGGGCCGGCGAGCGGCCGGAGGCCCTTCCCCACGTCGTAGGCGAGCACGATGTCCCAGCGGCCGAAGAGTTCGCGGGCCAGAAAATCAGGTGCGGTGCCCCAGCCGGCAGGCGGCTGGCCGTCGGCGGGGCCGAGCGGCACGAGATCACGGACATTGCCATGGACCAGGAAGACGCAACTCGTGCCGGAGAGATACGCATCTCCGAGCCGTTCTGCCCACGGCGGACACCATGCCGGCAGGGCCGCCGATGCGCCGTTGACCACGGCCGTGCCCAACTGCGGGGAGCCCAACTGCGGGGAGGCCGGCTGCTCTGTGTTCGGGGCAACGTTTGTCACGGTCGGCGGCTCCTGGATGAATCAGGCTTAGCCCTGCGTCTGCTTGGCCCGCTCAGTGCCGAGTTCCTTGTCGTCGGCCTTCACGCCGGCTGTCTCGGGAGTGACCATGCCCATCTCGACCTCGAAGTCGCGGAGGGCCTGATCGGCGATGTTCTTCTCGACGGCCTGTTCGGACTTGATCTTGTCGAGACCGTCCCCCGAGAGATCGGCCGCCACGCGGACCTTGGCTCGATTGAGGCCGATCTTGTCCTGGATCACGTCCTCGATCTGGCCAAAGTCGGTTGTGATGTCGAAGTTGAAGCTGGTGGCGAGCTTGGCGAGCTCCGCCTCGGCCCGCGAGAGCTTCAGGTCGGCGTCGTACTTCTGGATCTTGGTCTTGAGGTCACCGAGCTTCTTGGTCGCGTGCTTCACCTTGGTGACGTTGTTGTCGTAGGCGGTCTCGTGCAGCTTGAGCTGGGACTCGTTTTCGGTGAGTTCCTTCTTGGCCTTCTGGAGTTCGAGGGCAAACCGCGCCGCCGTCTCCCGCTCGCCCGCCTGCAGGTAGGCCTTCACGCGGGCCTCCAGTGACGAGACATGCTCGCGGCAGCTGTTCACCTGCCGGGAAACCCGCTCCACGAGGGCCCGATACTGCTCCAGACCCTCCCGGCCCTCCTTCATCTGATCGACCGCCTTGTCGTATTCATACTGCAGCTGGGCGACCGGGTCGGCCGTCCAGAAGTAGTTGGCGACCTTGTTCATCTGCGCAGCGAGCGCCTTCCAGAGTTTTCCCAGGATCATGCTTGATGGCTCCGCGAACGAGGGGCGGGAGGAATGGAGGTTAGGGCCTGTGAAGGTGTGATACCGCTCTTGGCGGGGTCAGTCAAACAGCCTGTAAAAACCGCCTCGTCGTTAAAAATCTACCCTTGACGACCCCTTCCTGAAGGCTAGCCATCGCCAGCCTGACAGATTACGATCTTCTGAAGATCGTTTTTTCGGTTGCCGCAGCGCGGTCCGTGCACCCGCGTCCGCGTCTTTTCTTCCGTGCACAGAACACTCTTGGGATCCCCTCATGCCCTCCACCACGCGTCGCGGCTTCATTCAGTCTGCATCCATGGCCGGTGCCGGCTATTTCGTCGCCGCTGGCGGCCGCCAGGCCTGGAGCCAGTCGGCCGGTGAGCAGCTCAACGTCGCCTGCATCGGTGTGGGTGGCAAGGGTGGCAGCGACTCCGACAACGCGGCACTCTTTGGCAACGTGGTCGCGATCTGCGATGTCGATCGTAACACGCTTGAGAAGAAGGGCGGCTCGGAGAAGTTCAAGAACGCGGAGCAGTTCACTGACTACCGCGAGCTGCTTGCCAAGCACGGCAAAAACATCGACATCTGTACGATCAGCACCCCGGACCACATGCACGCTCCCGCGACGCTCGATGCGATGCGGCTGGGCATCAGCTGCTACACGCAGAAGCCGCTGACCCGGACGATCTACGAAGCGAGGCTTCTGGCCAACGTCGCACAGGAGATGGCCTCCAAGGGCGTCTGCACCCAGATGGGCAACCAGGGAACCGCGCTCGACACCTCCCGCGAGGCGATCGCCCAGCTCCGATCGGGCGTCCTCGGCACACTGAAAGAGGTCTACGCGTGGTCGAATCGTCCCGTCTGGGCACAGGGCCCGAATCGCCGCATGAACGTCCGCAAGTATCAGACTCAGGCGATGTCCGAGGTGGACGGGCAGGAGGATCCGACGACCACCGCCGAGGAGGTGGCCGCGCTCGTTCAGGAGCTGATCAAGAAGAAGCAGCAGCAAGTCGGCAAGGCGCTCGAGCGGCTGGACTGGAAAAACTGGCTGGGAGTCGCACCAGCGCGGGAATACTGGCCCGGTCTCTACCATGCCTTCCAGCACCGCGGTTGGTGGGATTTCGGCACCGGAGCTCTGGGCGACATGGCCTGTCATCAGCTGACGGTGCCCTTCGCCTCATGCGGTCTCCGCGATCCCATCTCGGTGGTGGCGAAGACCACGGGCCACGATTTCGACAGCTTCCCAGCCAGTTCGATCATCAAGTTCGAGTTTCCCGAGACCGCGGAGCGGCA
>JAPLNQ010000273.1:0-1139 GCA_026401075.1 Planctomycetia bacterium | reverse complement strand
CGCAAGGGCAACAAGCCGCCGGCGGAGGTGTTTGAGAAGTGGGGCATCACCGATGTCGCCAACAGCGGCGTGCTGATCGTGGGTGAAAAGGGCGCCTTCTACTCGTCCGACGACTACTGCGGAAAGTACGAGCTCAAAGGCGTCGAGAAGGTGACCATCGACTACGAGAAGGCCGAGGATCAGGGGAAGGGCAACGACGTCAACAACATGTTCGAACTGTTCCGCGCCAAGAAGGCGGGCGATCCGAAGATCTGCAAGTCAAACTTCATCGATCGCGCCGGCCCGCTCACCGAAACCATCCTGCTGGGCAACCTCGCCGTCTGGGCGGCCGCCAAGGGGGGAGCCAACGGCGAGATGGGCGACTGGGGCGAAAAAGTCGAGTGGGACGCGAAAGACCTGAAGGTCACAAACCTCGCCGATCTCAAGACTCCCCGCGTGGCCGACCTGATCAAGCCGACCTATCCTACGGGCTATCGGCTCGACTGACGCACGAGAGCTCTCCACCCCGTTCGACAAGAAGCCCCCGGCGGAAGCCGGGGGACTCCGGGTTTAAACACCACTCAGCGTGCCGTTGCACCGGCCGTTGCACCGGCCGTCGGCAGGCGGCTGGACTGAGCATTTTGCCAGGGCTCAGCAGCACGCATATCGTTGCTGATTGTTTGATTCGCCTCCCGAGGGAGTGCCGGCTATGTTAAAAATACTTTGCTTTAGTCTCGCCATCTGTGCCTCTTCAGTTGCCATCTCCACTGAACCCGTCACCCATCCAACGCCCATGATCACATCAGACACGTCAGTCATTGCTGCTCTTCAGACGTCCGTCGCCATGCATCTCACCGCGATCGAACACTACTCGACTCTCGCCGAGCATCTTGATCGCTGGGGCTATTCACAACTCGGAGAGAAGTACCGAGCCGATGCTGAGGAAGAACGTGGTCATTTCAAGAAATGCGTAAAGCGTCTTGAATTTTACGACGTGGCTCCTGTTCTGACGCACCCTGGGATAAAGCAACCCCTCTTCTGTAAATGCCGGGATGAGCAGGCGGGTCATCTGGCTTTCATGTTCAGGTAAGACCTTTCTGTTTCCCAGTCGTCGCTGATCTCGCTGAGGACTGCCGACACGAGTCTGAGCAGTGATGCCT
>JAPLNQ010000151.1 GCA_026401075.1 Planctomycetia bacterium | reverse complement strand
GTGCCCGCCGATGTCAAAGCGAAACCCCTGGTATTCGACCGTCCGCGAGATGCCGCCGACATACCGTGGATCCCGCTCGAGGACCGTGACCGCCACGCCCGCCCGCGTGAGCAGGTAGGCCGCCGTCAGGCCGGCCGGACCGGCGCCGATGATCGCCACGTGTTGGGGGATGGATTGGGGGTGGGACATCACTTCCATCCTGAGAAAAAATGGTTTTCTCCGTCGCAGCCCCCTCGGAACCCCGAGGAAAGCCCAGCGAATAGGTCACTCAGGGCAGAAAGCCAGCAGGCCCCTCAGTGAGGGGATTCTCATCAAAAACTCACACCTTATTGAGGGGTTCTGCGGAGTACGCTTTGTGCGGCTTTCGAACCGTCCATTCGCCCACGCCTGGCCACAGGAGGGATTACAGATGAGTTTATCCAGCGGGTCGTCGAAGCTGCGCCGTAAAGAACGGGAATGGAAGCCCAAGATGAAAGAGGGCGGCAAACAGTCTCAGGACGGTGCCGTCGGCTCCGCTCTGGCGGCACAGCGGGCGATGGCGAACATCAAGGACCTCAACCGCCTCCGTAACCGAGGCCAGGAGGCTGATGCGGTCGTCCTCGCTCAGATCAGCCAGTCCCTCGATTCAAAACCCGCTGCCACTCCTGCGCAGACACGCAGCCCGCGAGCGACTCAATCCCCGTCGAAGCAAAAGTCCCGCGGACCGCTCGTCGCCGGATTGCTCGGAGGTGGTTGTATCCTGTTGGTGGCCGGAGCCGTGCTGGCCTTCGGTTCGTCCCACTACTCGGTGGCCGGCACGATGCTGCTCGAGCAAAAGCCCTTGGCCGGCGTCGAACTCCAGTTCCACGCCTCCAATGGGAATTTCACTCCTTCTCGGGTCACTACGTCGGACAAAGGTGACTTTTCAATCGCCGGGCTGCCGGCGGGAATCTACAGGGTGACGCTGCAGCCCGATGTCCAATCCGGCGTGGACGTGCCGCTGGCCTACAAAAAGCTGGAATCGACTCCGCTGCGGATGACGGTCCAACGCAACATGACGAATGTTCCGCTTTACGCGTCGCAACCGAAGCGACGCTGACGGTGTGGATCTGACTTTGGGTTATGCCAGAGCGGCGTGAGCCGCTCCACCGCCAGATCGATGTCGGCCTCTGTCGTCGTCCGTCCCACGCTCAACCGCACCGCGCTGCGTACCAGATCGGGTGCCAGTCCCATCGCGACGAGCGTCGGAGACGGTTCGCTCGACCCGCTCGCACAGGCCGTCCCCGTTGCCAGACAGACGCCCGCCAAGTCAGCGGCCATCGCCAGTGCCTGTCGGTCGAGGCCGGGAAACGCGATCGTGGAAATGTGCGGACACCGCCTGGCAGCGGCGGCGATCACGACCGCCGGGATACCCACCTGGTGAGCGGCGGCGAGGAGGCGGGATTCGAGTCGGTCGCGGAGGCGTGCCACTCGCTCTGCTGCCTGTTCGCGGTCCGCGACCGCCAGCTCAATCGCCCGGGCGAATCCAACTGCCAGCGGCACCGCTTCGGTGCCGCCCCGCAGACTGTGTTCCTGCGGGCCTGCCTGGACCGGCTCTATCGCCACGCCGCCGCCGATCAGAAGACCGCCGATGCCGCGGGGGCCGCCGAACTTGTGTGGCGCGAGGCTGAGCGTGGCGGCTGGCAACGCGTGAAAATCAATCGCCATCAGCCCCGCAGCCTGCGTCGCATCGATATGCACGAGCATGGGATGGCGGCCCGCGGTGGAAGGTCTTGCTGCAATCGCCGGCAGGTCTTCGATCGATCCCGTCTGCCCACAGACGAGCGTGAGCGATGCAATCTGCGGCCCAATGGCATCCCCGCTTGTGCACGCCACGATCGCGGTGCCCGCGGTGCCGGCGGCATCGAGGGACAGTTCCTGGAGCCGCCAGCCGCGACGACCAGCGACCAGGGCGGCATTCACGCTGCTTGGGTGATCGCGTCGCGAAAACAACACGTCGCCAACGGTGGCTGATGCCGCAGTCATGCCCAGCAGTGCCAGGTGATTGGCCTCGCTGGCTCCGGAGGTAAACACCAGTCGGTCGCGTTGAAGGCCAGTGCCAGAGCCACCCAGCGCCGCGACGATCCGCTCGCGGGCCTCCTCGAGCAGGCGTCTTGCCGCCCGGCCCAGCGCGTGCTGGCTCGATGGGTTGGCATGCGCCACCCCCTGCGCCTCGGCGATCGCGGCCGCCGCCTCGGGGTACATCGGCGTGGCGGCGGCGTGATCGAGATAGATCGGAGCGGGCGTAGGCATCCCCACAGTGTACGGTCGTCCGGTTGCTTAAGGTCGCGCGAGGATGGCGATCAGCTGGTCAATCTCGGCGGCGACCGCCGGATCGTTGGCCCGCCGCGTCTCCGTGATGCGAATGCCGTGCAGCACCGTCGTGTGGTCGCGACCGCCAAGCGCCGTACCGATCGACTGCAGACTCTTCTGCGTGAGCCGGCGGGCGAGATACATCGCCATGCCGCGAACATGCGACACCCTCCGGCAGCGGGAGGGCCCAACCAGGTCGGCGACTGTCAGGCTGTTCCGCCGGGCGGTCGCCCCGATCACGCGGCGCATGGAGGGGCTTTGTCGCCCGCTGGGGCCGTCGCCGGCTCCGTCATACCGGGTTCCGCCGACCGGGGGCATCGCCACCACCAGCCCGCCCGACAATCGCGACGCGAGCGAGGGCTCAAGACCGGGGCAGGCGATCGGGTGGACCCGCAGGGTGGCCACGAAGACCGCCCCGACGGCGGTTGCCGCGTCGAACAGATGGGCTAGCGCCCGCTGGGCATCCCAGGCGGTGATCTGCTCGACAGCGTCGATGATGATCAGACGCGACGTGACAAACTTGTTGTGCAGGCGGTCGATCGTGTTCTGCGAAAGCGCCACGGTCAGGTCGCGGAGAAGCGATCTTCCATCCCACATGACCGCCGCCGCGGGCCGCCCGGGCGGGGTGGCGTGGCTGTGCTGCACGAACCATTCCGACAAGAGCCGGGACTTTCCCGATCCCGCCGGTCCCACGATGACCACCGGGCTGTAGCCGCCGCAGCCGGTCGCGCGATCGCCACCCATGCCTGCAGCCACGACAGCAAGAGCATGCTGCACGAGTCGCTGCGACCCAGTCGGGCGGGACTGTGTCGGGGGCAACGTGGTGGCGACGACGGAAGACACTGGCAACGCCCCGATGGGGAACGCGGCCTCCGTGCCGTCCACAAGAATGGCGTTAGGCTACCGCGGCACCGCCTGCCACAAAAGGGTTCCCTGAAAAAATCCGCCGCCTGCGTCTTGCCATGGAATCCGTGGTGCGCCTCGTCCACCACCACGCCAATCCTCAAACCTTGAGCCCGCAGAGAGGCTATGAAATCATCCAGACTCGCAGCGAGTTCGCT
>JAPLNQ010000204.1 GCA_026401075.1 Planctomycetia bacterium | reverse complement strand
GCGGAGGTTGCGCTGCATGAGCGCCATCACGTTGCCCACTGTCATCGTCACGGCTGCCAGCGTGGCGGCCAGTGGCCAGAAGAGCGCGAGATGGGTCGTCGCGGCCGCGCCCACCCCGGCGTCGCCGGCATCAGCCGGAAGGATCGCCAGCGCCAGCACACGCACGAGCACCACGATGCCGGCGACCTTGGGCAGCGTGGAGAGCAGGGCGGCGTTCGAGGGACTCGTGCCCTCGTAGACGTCGGGTGCGTAGAACTGCATGGGCACGGCCGCCAACCGAAACGCCGCGCCCGCCATGGCCATGCCAATGGCCACCGGCAGCAGCACGACGGACATTCCGATCAACGGCTCGGCCGAGGAACGCAGGCGGGCACCGATGATCGACAGGCTGGTGGAGCCGCCGATGCCGTAGAGGCACACGGCCGCATACAGGAACAGAGCCGAGGCCACCAGGGACAGGAAGAAATACTTGAGGCTGGCCTCCTGGCCATGGGCATCGGTGCGCTTGAGCGCCAGCAGGATGTAGGTCGGAATCGACACCAGTTCGAGACCGATGAACAGGAGCACGAGATCGTCGGCAACCGCCGCCAGGGAGAGGCCGGCCAGCAGGATCAAAAACGTGCCCGCCTCCTCGCAGGTGCCGCCGGCGTGGAAGCCACCGCCGCCGAAGCCGCCACCACGGGTGACGGCGCTGCGGAACAGGTCGCCCGCCTGCACGAGGGCGAGGATCGCCCCGAGTGCCAGCACCGTCCAGCGGATGTAGATCGAGAAGGCGTCGATGCGGATGCCACCCGACTCGACCCATGCCCCTTCAGCCGGCTGTTCTCCGGCCACCAGCATCGCCGCGAGGATGCCTACCACGGCCACGGACCAGCCGCTGCGGAGTCCGGCGAAGGCGCCGCCCAGAAAGGCGATCAAGGCCGCGGCCACGAGAATGATCTCAGGGCTCAGCAGGAAAAAGCTCTGCAATGAACTCATGTGCGAAGTCATGGACGATCCAGTGTCGGTGTTCCAATTGTCAGAAGGCGGGGCTGTCGGGGGGCCGCATGGTCGTGGGCGACGACACGGTCCGCGACGTGGGCGGGATGGGGCCCGGCATCGCCGGCCTCCAATGCCCGCATGGAAGCGTCGAAGGCGGTGGTGGCGCCGCGGGTGGCGGCCCGCAGCATGACCGCGGGCGGTGCGAGGAATGCCGCCGGCGCGAGGCCGATCCAGAGCACGAAGACCGCCAGCGGCGCGAGGGCTGCGATCTCAAACCACTCGAGGTCGCAGCGATCTGCATGACCGTCGTGGCCGTGGCCGCCGGCCCCGTGTTCATGCCCTGCCGCTGCCTGCCGGGGAGGCTCACGCGACCCACCGAAGAAGACCCGCTCCACGGCCCAGAGCATGTACCACGCGCCGAGCACGACGCCGGCCACGGCCGACACCGCCATGATCAGATACGGCACGCGGATCGACCCGGCGACCCCCGTCCAGGCGCGTTGGAAGGACCCTGCAAGGATGAGGAACTCACCCACGAAGCCATTCAGGCCGGGCAGGCCGATGCTGGAAAAAGTGAACAGCATGAAGAGCACCGTCAGCCAGGGGGCCTTCGTGGCGATGCCGCCCAGGTTGGCGATCGAACGCGTGTGAAACCGTTCGTAGATCATGCCGACGAGTGCAAAGAGTCCGGCCGCAGACAGCCCGTGGTTGATCAGTTGGAGATTGGCTCCCTCGATGGCAACAGGCTCGAGGGCGAACAGGCCCATCACGATGTAGCCCATGTGGCTGACCGACGAATAGGCGATGAGCCGCTTGAGATCGGTCTGCACCAGTGCCACGAGCGCCCCGTAGAGAATTCCGATCACGCCCAGGCCGAAGAGCCACGGGGCGGCTGCGGCCGTCGCGTCGGGAAGCATCGGCAGCGAGAACCGCAGGAAGCCGTAGATGCCGATCTTGAGCAGCACCCCGGCCAGATCGACGCTGCCACCCGTGGGGGCCTCGACGTGGGCCAGTGGCAGCCAGGTGTGGAAGGGAACGATCGGGACCTTCACGGCGAAGCCGGCGAAGAGCGCGAGAAACACGATCATCTGCAGCCAGCCCCCTTCGCGGCTCATCGGGAGCGGGTGAGCGGCCGTACCCGCCGTGAGGCTGGCGATGTCGAAGGTGACGACGCCGGTGTGCGACGCATTCCAGAGCACGATCGTGAGCAGGCCGAGGAAGGCCAGCACGCTGCCGGTGAGCGTGTAGATGAAGAACTTCACCGCCGCCCGACGGCGCTCGTCGTGGCCCCAGATCCCGATCAGGAAGAAGAGCGGCACGAGTGTGAACTCGAAGAACACGTAGAACAGGATCACGTCCCGCGCCGCGAACACGCCGAGCATCGCCGCTTCCAGGAGGAGCAGCAGCACGTAGAACCCGACCGGCTTCTCCTTGATCGCGTTCCAACTGACGAGCACCGCCGTGAGGGAGAGCAGGGCCGAGAGGCCGAAGAGCCAGATCGACAGGCCGTCGAGGCCCAGCGACAGTCGCACGTCGAAAATGCCGCCCACAAGCCAGGGGGCCGAGGAGACTGCATAGGCGCCGCCAGTGGCGGCCTCCGGGCTCTGCAGATAACGCAGCACGAGCCAGCCAGCATTCACGAGCGTGATGACCGCCGTGACCACCGCGCTCTGCCGCACCGCTGAGAGCCCGCGGCCACCGAGCACCCAGGCCACGACGGCGCCGATGAGCGGCGTGGCGATCACGAGCAGCAGGTGCGTCGCAGGGGAATAACCGTTCATGGAAGATGGAGCCGCTGGAAGAAGTGGAGGGAAATGAACCGTCGAAGAGGCAGGGGGGTGGGGAAGTCAGGAGTGGGTGGATTCAGTGGTCAGCCGCGGAGTTGCCATGTGAGCAGCACGACGATCGCCAGCACGCCCATCACGCCGACCAACGCGTACCGTTGCAACAGGCCCGACTGCGAGCGACGGACAATGCTGCCCAGGGCGACCGGAAGGCCGGCGATGGCGTCCACGGTGCCGTCGATGACGTGCCGATCGAAGAGGGCTGCGACGAGTGCCAAACCCTCCAACGGCTTCACGATGAGCGCGGAATAGATCTGGTCGAAATAAAACTTGTTCGCGAAGAGCGTCTGCAGCGGGCCGAGGAACCGCTCCAATTGCGGGCCGTCGCTGCGGCGGCCGAGATGGCCGATCGCGGCGACGACGATGCCAATGGCGGCGGCCAGCGTGCCTTGGATCGCCAGATTCATGTGGAACACATGCGGCGTGGCGGTGGCGGCCACGGCCGGTGCCGTGAGCGACGGGGTCGCCGAGAGGAAATGTGCCAGCCAGTTGGTGCTGAAGAGCAGCCAGCCCACCAGCGCCGATGGGATGGCGAGGATCATCAGCGGCCAGGTCATGGCCGAGGGCGACTCGTAGAATTCGTGCCCACCATGCCCACCATGCCCACCGTCATCATCGTGGCCGCCGTGGCCATGCGCTCCCTCGGGCACCCGGGTCGGTCCGGTGAAGGTCATGAACACGGCGCGGAACGTGTAGAAGGCGGTGAGCCCGGCCGTCACGAGTGACATCCAGAAGAGGATCTGCCAGGTTTCCGGGCGGTCGAGGGCGTCGAGCCCGACGGCCGGCGCGGTGACCGTGGCATGCGCCGCGTCGGTCGAGAACGCGACGAGCTGGAATGGCCCGTCGGCTGCGGCCGCCGCGTGGTGGTCGCCGTGTGCCGAGGGCCAGCCTTTGGAGTGCAATGCGGCGAGGATCTCGTCCTTGCTGAAGAAACCGGCGAAGGGGGCCACACCGGCGAGCGCCGCGGCACCCACGAAGAACGTCGCCGCCGTGATCGGCATCACCCGCCGCAGGCCGCCGAACCGTCGCATGTCGATCACGCCGCCCATGGCGTGCATGACCGAGCCGGCGCCGAGGAACAGGAGCGCCTTGAAGCAGGCGTGGGTGAGCAGGTGGAAGATTGCCGCCGTGAAGCCGAGCAGGGTGCCGGTGCCAAGGCTTGCGAACATGTAGCCCAACTGGCTGATCGTGGAGTAGGCGAGCACCCGCTTGAGATCGTTCTGCACCGTGCCGATGAGGGCCGCGACGAGCGCCGTCGTGGCACCGACGATCGACACCATCGTGAGGGCGCCGGGGCAGGCGGCAAACAGTGGCGCCGAACGGGTGATCAGGTAGATGCCGGCCGTCACCATGGTTGCCGCATGGATCAGGGCGCTGGCGGGCGTGGGGCCCTCCATGGCGTCGGGCAGCCAGACGTGCAGTGGCAGTTGCGCGCTCTTGCCGCAGGCGGCCAGCAGCAGGAGCAGACAGATCGCAGTGCCCACTGCGCCGCCGGCATACCCGGCCGCATCGGCCAGCCGGGTCTGTCCGAGGATGCCGGGCATGATCACGCCATTCGACGAGATGGTGTCGTGGAAATCGAGTGTGCCGTAGGTCATCCAGAGCAGAAAGACGGCGATCGCGAGGCCAAAGTCGCCAACGCGGTTCACAAGGAAGGCTTTCTTCGCGGCGCGGGCCGCTTCCGGTTTTGTGAACCAGAATCCGATCAGCAGGTAGCTGCAGGCGCCCACGGCCTCCCAGAAGACGTAGACCAGGAGGAAGTTGCTGGCGGCCACCAGCATCGACATCGAAAAGACGAACATCGCCACGAGTGCGAAAAACCGCGGGTAGCCCGGATCGTCGTGCATGTAGCCAACTGAGTAGATGGCCACGAGCAGGCCGACGCAGGTGATGATCGTCAGCATCGTGGCGGTGAGCGGATCGAGCCGCAGTGCCACCGGGATCGAGAAGCTGCGAACGTCCTCTGCGGCCGCGAGGTCACGCGGTGTCAGTCGGGCATCCGTCGCCGGACTGCCGGCGGGGGGCGTGTAGGCCGCATCGAACGAAGCCCAGTTCCAGAGCGTCGAGATCATTTCCACCGGTCGGACGGCCTCGGCATGAGCACCGTGTGCGGGGCCCACATCACGAGCAGTCGCCACCAAGAGAGCGATGGCCACGACGGCTGCTGCTGCGATGCCGGCCATGGCGGGCAGATGGGCTTTGGCACCGAGGGTACGGCCAAGGAGCACCGTGAGAATCGCTCCCACCAAGGGCAGGAGCGGCACGAGCACCAGCAGCGTCGAAGGGGAGAATTCTTGCATGGAGGATGTGGACGGCGGATGGATGACGGGTGGAATCGGGTGACGGGTGGAATCGGGTGACGGGTGGAATCGGGTGACGGAAAACCGCGGATGGGCTTCGGGCTTAGACGTGTTCGCGTTGCAGCGGCTCGTTCTCGTCGGCGGGCGGCAGAACGCCCGCGGGCGTGAGCGTGGGGAATCGCAGCGGCACGGTGTCGATCGCGGGGAGTTCGTGATCGATCGTGCGGCCGACGTTGGCCTCGCGGAGCGACTGCCATGCCGCGGCATCGAGCCGACCGGTCCGTGAGAAGGCCTGCAGCACGAACACCAGCGCCACGGCGGCCTCGCAGGCGGCCACGGTGAGCACGAAGATCACGAGCACGTGGCCGCCCCAGTCGCCGTGGTAGCGGCTCCACGCCACGAGGCTCACGGAGATCCCCTGCAGCATCATCTCGGCGGCCAGGAACATCACGATCAGATTGCGCCGCGTGAGGATGCCCACGAGGCCGAGGCTGAAGAGGATGGCGCCCACGGTGAGGGCATTTTGCAGCAGGGGCAGCGATTGCATGGTGTTCATCGGGCGGCGATCCTTCCCGCGGCGGGTCCCTTGGCAGTGGTGGCTTCGGCTGCGTGGGCGGCTTCACCGCGTGAGACGACGGCGATGGCGCCGATGAGCGCCACCAGCAATAGAACGCCAGCCGCTTCGACGGCCACGAGATGCCGACCGAACAATTCGCCGCCCAGCCGCGCCACATGGTTTTCCGCAAGCGGGTCGACCACCGTCGCGACAGGAGCGGTGGCAGGGGCCGCCGTTGTGTCGACTGTGGCGGTGGCCCGCGTGGGGAGGTCGCAGCAGGAAGCCGGCCCGGCTGACAGCCGGCCGATCGAGAGCGAGAGCACGCCGAGCAGCACCGCCCCGGCAAGCGCAGACAGGAAGGGCTCGTTCGAAACGCGGTCATACGGGGCGAGGCCTGCCGGCTGCGCGAGCATGAGCACGAAGAGAAACATCACGAGAATCGCGCCGGCATAGACCACGATCGTGGCCACGCCGAGGAACTGTGCGCCCAGCACCAAGAGCACACCCGCCACGCCGGCCAGCGAGAGGGCGAACCAGATCGCCGCGTAGACCGGCGACCGCGACACGATCGTGGCGGCGGCAGAGATGACGGCCACGAGGGACACGATGAGAAACACCGCCTCCTCGCCAAGGCCGCCGAGCCGACGGCCGGTCGCAATGAAGGCTGCCAGCGCCGCGAGGCCCAGGAGCGCGCCAAGCCAGCGGGCCGAGGTGGTGTCGCGGCCGTTCGGCAGCAGGAGCCAGAGGCTGGCGACGGTGGCGAGCACGGCCCCGGCCAGCAGCGGTCCGGAGGCAAGGGGATCAAAGGGGAGAGGAGTCACAGCGTGCCTCCCAGGCTCGCCGATTTCATCGGCTCGGCGTCCTTCGTCATGTCGTAGACGCTCAGCAGTTTCTCCTTGTCGAAGATCATCTCCTCACGGCTCTTGCCCGTGAGGTCGAGGAGGCTCGTCAGCTCGATCGCGTCAACCGGACAGGCCTCCTCGCACATGCCGCAGAAGATGCACCGCAGCTCGTCGATCGAAAAGCTCTCGGGGTATTTCTCGCGGTCGGGCCAGAGGCTGTTCGTGGCGACGATGTCGATGCAGTGGGCCGGGCAGGCGGTGGCGCAGAGGAAGCAGGCTACGCACTTCACGCGGCCTTCCGTGTCGCGGTTGAGCCGGTGCACGCCCCGGTAGATCAGCGGGTTGCCCACCGTGGGCCTCTGTTCGGGATAGCTCACAGTCAGCTTCGGGCTCACCAGATGGCGGGCAGTCGTGGTGAGGCCCTGTACGAAGAGCGGCAGGTAGAGCCGCTCGCCCAGGCCCAGCGGCTTCTCCTCGATCCAGGTGACGGAAGGGTCGGTTGGCTTCATGTCAAACCTCCACCAGTTCGCGCTCGGCGTCGAGCATGTTGTGCGTGCGGATCGGCGTGTTGTCGGTGCCGGAGGGCGTCAGCATGCCGGCAGCAATCCAGCCGAGGAAGAATACCGCCCAGGGCGCGGCCAGCGCGATCACTCCGGCCGGGCCGGCACCGAGCCGCTCCACGAGTTGCGGACGAAACTCCTCGATCGTTGCCACGGTCACGAGGTTGGCGATGCCCAGCGGCAGCACCACCTTCCAGGCGAGATTCATCAGCTGGTCGAACCGGAACCGCGGCCAGCTCCAACGGACGAGCATGAAGAACAGGATCACGGCGAAGATCTTCGTGGAGAGCACGCCGAAGCGGATGAATGCCCCGAGCCAGGTCACCTCCTGGCTGGAACCGGTCACGCCCCACAGATGCCAGCCGCCCAGGAACATGATCACGATCAGGAAGGCCGCCGTGACCATGTGCAGGAACTCGGCCACGAGAAACAACAGCAGCTTGATGCCGGAATATTCGGTGTGGTAGCCGCCCACCAGTTCCTGCTCCGCCTCCGGCAGGTCGAACGGCAGCCGGGCCGCCTCGGCGAAGCTGGCCACGAGAAAGACGATGAAGCCCAGCGGCTGTGCGAACGCATACCAGACGCCGCTCTCCGCCTGGGCGTTCATGATCGCGTCGAGTTTGAGTGATCCGGCTGCGAGCACGACGCCGAGGAGGCCGAGGCCGAGAGGAATCTCGTAGGCGACGAGCTGGGCACTGCTCCGCAGACCGCCCAGGAAGCCGTACTTGTTGTTGCTGGCCCAGCCGCCGAGCAGCACGCCATAGACCGCGATGCTCGAAAGGGCAAAGACCCAGAGCACGCCCACATCGAGGCCCGGGGCGACAAGGAAGGGCACCGGGTCGGGGAGGCCGGGGATGCCCAGCGGCGGCAGCACGCTCCCGAAGGGGATCGCGGCGAAGATCGCCAGCGAGGCCGCAAGGATCACCAGCGGCGCGGCGGTGTAGAGCACCTTGTCGACATGCCGCGGCGTGAAGTCTTCCTTCAGGATGATCTTCAGGCCGTCGGCCAGCGGTTGCCCCAGGCCAAATAGGCGGATCTTCGTGAGCGGGATGCCGACGCGGTTTGGGCCCTTGCGGTCCTGCACCCAGGCGGCCATCCACCGCTCGACGAGCACGAGGTAGGCCGCCGCCGTCATCAGGCCGCCGACGAGCAGGCCGATCTTCACGAGCGCAGCGATCGTGGGCAGGAAGGGGGCGAGAGTGTTCATAAGGGAGTAGGAAGAAAAAGGTGCCAGCCACCATTTTCCTGTGGCTGGTTCACATGGTGAATTGTGGTTATGAAAATGGTGGCAGGCACCTTTTTCTTAGGCGGTTATGAAAATGGTGGCAGGCACCTTTTTCTTAGGCGAGTTGGTGGATGCGGAGGTCGACGCCGGTGGCAGGGATCTCGCCGGCGAGCGCCGCGAAGGTGGCGGAGGATTCGGCGATCTGCCGCCGCACGGCGGTTGGATCGTAGAGGCCGCGACGACCGAGCATGTTCCAGTAGAGCCGGCCTTCCGGCCAGACCCCGGCGGGCGGGCGGACGGCCTGCTCGAAGGTTTGTGCCCGGTGGGCAACGTTCACCCAGGTGCCGGCCCGCTCCGCGAAGCCGGCGGCGGGGAGCCTCCAGGTCGCCAGCGCCGACAGCGGCGAGTCGAATAGGTCCTGCACCACGAGGCACGTGAGATCGGCGAACGCCGCGGCGGTGACGTCGTCGATCCAGGCGGCGGGATACGCTCCGGTGATCCAGGCGGCGTCGGCGTGGCCTGCGCGAACATGCTCGACGAGTCGGCTCCACGACGGCACGGAGGGGTCGAACAGTGCGACCACCCCTTCCACTCCCAGCCGGTTCGGGCACTTCTCCGCACGGATTGTGAAGCCGCCGGGGAACGTCTGGTCTTCGCCCGTCCGCGGCACGTAGCCGACGGCGAGCAGCGCCTGCGGATCGATCGACCGCGCGACCGCGCAGAGCATCCAGGCCTCCTCGACCGTGAGCATCGGCGAGACGGCCACGGCCAGCCGGCCGGCAGCCTTGAGGTCGGCCCGCAGACGCGGCACAACCTCCATCCACTCCACGGCCTCCAGCGGCGTGCTTGAGTCGGTGCTGCGGTCGGTGCTGGAGTTGGCGCGGCGACCGGCCCCCACGAGCCGCGAGGTGTCGTGGATGTGGTGCCAGCCATAGCGGCCGTCATCGCAGATCCACCACGTGTTGACGTGCGGGTTTTCACGCGGCTTGAGACGGTAGACGGTGTCTTGATTGTGCTCGGTGTGGATCGAACAGCCGGCGGAGCAGCCACCGCAGACGTTGGCTTCCCGCTTCATGAACCAGACACGCTGCTGGTAGAGGAAGTCCTTGTCGCCGAGAGCACCCACAGGGCAGAGGTCGACGACGTTGCCGGAGAGTTTGTTGTCGAGCGGATGGCCCGGGAAGATGTCGATCTCTTCTTTACTACCACGGGCCGATACCATCAGCTCTGCGGTGCCCGACACTTCGCGAGTGAACCGTACGCACCGCGTGCACATGATGCAGCGATCAACGAAGAGCGTGACGGTCGGGCCGACGTCGCGACGGCGGCTCGTGAAGGCATGGAGATCGGCGCGGCGTTCCGCTTGGCCGTGCTGGAAGTGGTAGTCCTGGAGCAGGCATTCGCCCGCCTTGTCGCAGATCGGGCAGTCGATCGGATGGTCGATGAGGAGCGCCTCTTCAACCCGGGCACGGCTGTCCTTGACCAACTGGCTCTCGGTGACGATCACCGTGCCGTCCTTCGCCGGCGTCTGGCAGCCAGGCACCAGCTTCGGCATCATCGAGATCTTGCCTGTGGCGGCATCGCGGTCAGTTGGAAAAGGTGCCAGCCACCATTTTCATGGGGCTTATGAGCCATTCGGAACCGTTGGCGAAAATGGTGGCAGGCACCTTTTCCATCAGTGGGCTCCAACAATTTGCAGGGCGGGAACGGGATCCGTCACCATCCATCCCTGCGGATTCGTCTGCTTGATGTAGTCCTCGAACTCGCCGCGGAACTTCTTGATCGCGTTCTTGATTGGCCAGGCGGCCCCGTCGGCGAGCCCACAGATCGTCGAGCCGGGCATCATGCCCATCGTGTTGCCGATCTCGGCGAGCAGGTCGAGATCCCTGAGGCGTCCCTTGCCGGCCTTGATCCGCTCGAGCATGCGCAGCGACCAGTTCGTGCCCTCGCGGCAGGGCGTGCACTGGCCGCACGACTCGTGGGCAAAAAACCGACAGGAGTTGTGCAAAAAGTCGACGATGCTCACCGTCTCGTCGATCACGACGACGGCCGCGGTGCCCAGGCCGAGGCAGCCCACCTTGCCGGGGCCGGCGAAGTCGAGCGGGGTGTCGAGTTCGGACTCGGTCATCAGGCCCATCGAGATGCCGCCGGGGATCACCGCCTTGGCCTTGCGGCCCTTCCAGACGCCGCCGCCATATTCGTCGATGAGTTGCCGTGCCGTGATCCCGAGCGGTGTCTCATAGCAGCCCGGCCGCTCCACGTGGCCCGAGAGGCAGTAGAGCTTCGGACCGTAGCTGCCGGGATCGCGGGGATTGTTCGGGTCGGCGGGCACGCCGATCGAGCGAAACCAGTCGACGCCGCGGCGGGCGATCTGCGCCACGCAGGCCATCGTCTCGATGATGTTGACGACCGTCGGCTTGCGAAAGAGGCCCTCGATGGCAGGAAACGGCGGCTTGATCCGTGGCCAGGCCCGCTTGCCTTCGAGGCTCTCGATCAGGCCGGTCTCTTCGCCGCAGATGTATGCGGCGGCACCGCGATGGAGGTAGACGTCGAGCGAGAAGCCGCTCCCCTTGATGTTCTTGCCGAGGTAGCCGGCGGCATAGGCCTCGTCGATCGCCGTCTGCAGCCGCTGCCAACTCTGTGGGTATTCGTAGCGAAGATAGATGTAGGCGGTGCTGGCCCGCGTGGCGTAGGCCGAGAGGATGATTCCCTCGATCACCTGATGAGGATCATCCTCCATCAGGATCCGGTTGTTGAACGTGCCCGGCTCGCTCTCGTCGGCGTTGATGCAGAGATAGATCGGGCCGGGATGATCCTTGGGCAGGAACGTCCACTTGAGCCCGGTGGAGAAGCCGGCACCGCCGCGGCCGCGGAGGCCCGACGCCTTCACCATCTCGACGACGTCGATGGGCTGCTTTTCTTTGAGCAGTCTCTCGAGCGGCTCATAGCCGCCGCGGCTTTTGTAGCTGGCAATCGTCTGGCCATCGGGCACGCCGACGGCCTCGAGGAGGACCGGTTTGAATGGCTGCATGTCAGGTGGCCCTCGCCCGTGGCTTCTTGAGTTCCGCCTCGGCGGTCTCGGGGGTCATGTTCTTGAGAAGGTCGTCGTTGGCGAGGATGCAGGGGGCGAAGTCGCAGGCCCCGAGGCACTCCGCGGGCTCGATCGTCAACTCGCCGTCGGGCGTGGTGCCGTACGGATCGACGCCGTTTTTGTGGCAGAGGTGCTCGAGCAGGTGGTCGCCCCCTCGCAGGGCGCACGAGATCGAGCGGCAGACAAAGGCCCGCACCCGGCCGCACGGCTTTTCCTGG
>JAPLNQ010000127.1 GCA_026401075.1 Planctomycetia bacterium | reverse complement strand
GAACTGGCTGTGAAGCGGGCGATGGTCTCGCAGGCGAAGAGCGAACTGATCCGGCTCGAGGCCGAGCCCCGCAAGGAAAAGATTCCGGTCATCGTGGCCCAGGTCAACGAGGCGCGGGCGGCGGTGATCCGCGAGACCGACGCACTGAAACGCACGGAGGAGACGTTTGCCCGCAAGGTCATCACCGAGCAGGAGTTGATTGCGCGGCGTGAGGCGTTGGCAGCTGCCCAGGCGGTGCTCGACAAGTCGCAGGCCGATCTCGACCTGCTCAAGGCCGGTTCGTGGCAGTATGACCGCGACGTGGCCCGCGAGGGCATCTCCAAGGCCGAGGCAGACGTGGCCAAGGCCGAGATCGAACTGGATCGACTGGTCGTGCGGGCGCTCGTGGCAGGGGAGGTGCTCCAGTTGAAGGTGCGACCGGGAGAATACGTCGGCACGCCGGCGAACCAGCCGCTCGTGATCCTCGGCAACATCGAGACGCTGCACGTGCGGGTTGACATCGACGAGTACGACATCGCACGGTTCCGCAGCGATGTGCCCGCCACAGCGGTGCCACGTGGCAATCTGCAGGTGCGGTATCCGCTGACGTTTGTCCGCGTGGAGCCGTTCGTCATCCCGAAGAAGTCGCTTACCGGAGACAACACCGAGCGGGTCGACACGCGGGTGCTGCAGGTGATCTATGAATTCGACCCCGCCGGCCTGCCGCCCCTTTTCGTCGGGCAGCAGGTGGAGGTCTTCATTGAAGCTGACATGCCGCCCGCCTCGGGTGCTGGAACACCGTCCGCTCCGGGGGCGTAAGCGGGGCAGGGGCGGAGGAAAGCCAGGGGGAATGGACCGGCCCGCGTAGGAAGCTTTCATTGCGGCAACGGTGGTAAACCTGCCTTGCCCCGGCACCGGCTCGGTGGGACATTCCCCGCCCAAGCCATGCCAAAAAACCGGCCCCGAACTACCGCCGTCGTGATGAGCCGGATCGCGGTACGCGCGACGCTTGCCCGCCTGGTCAGGCCAGTCAGGCTGGTCATGCTGGCTCTTATGGTCTGGCCGCATCCGGCAGCCTTTGCCGTTGAGTTTGAAGGGGTCGATAGCGTTGCTCCTTCCATATACACGCCTTCCGAATACACGCCTTCCAGCGTGGCGGGGGCCGAGAGCGCGGGCATCGCAATGTCGCTGCCAAAGAAGACGGGCGGCATGTTTCTGCCCAGCGACAGTGGCACCAAGCTCTGGCGGCAGACCCTCGCCACCGTGTCGGCCGACTGGCCGATCGTGCGGACGGTCGAGCCCGACTTCCGCGCCACTCCGCCGCGGGAGGGCCTGATCGAATCGGCGTGGCTCGAGCCACAGGATTCCATGCCCGCGGCCCGTGGCCTGCCGACCACAGACAATGCCTGGCCGCCGCGGCGACAGCGGGTGGTCATCCGCGTCGTGCCTGCCGTCAACGGCGCCTGGATCGACGCGATCGTGGAGACGCAGTCGATCGCCGATGCCTACTCCGCGTCGACGCCCGGCGGCGTGGAACTGACGGGCGGCTGGCCCACGATCAGCTCCGGAGGGGACCGCACCAACATCACCACCACGCTGGCCGCCCGCATGGCCACCGCTCCCGGCGGTGTGGCTGAGCCTGTCTACTCGCTGCCGGCGCTCGAGGAGGATGGCGTTCTAGGCGGCGGGCCCGCGGAGCCGCCCTGGGCGCACAGCCAGCATCCCCGCCTCGCCCGTACGGGCTACAAGGTGCTCGAGGACTACCGCAACTTCTACTCCTGTGAGAGCCTCACCTGTCTCACGGCGGCCTTTGGTGCCGGCGCCTTGATGGCCAACACCGGCTTCGATACGACCATGCAAAACGCCTGGCAACAGGGGGTGGCGCCCACCGATGTCGGCACGTTCTTCTCCGACTGCAAGCCGATCGGCGAAGGGAAGTACGCCCTCGCCGTGTTTGGCGCGGCGGCTGCCACGGGCATCATGCTGGAGGGCCGGCCGTCCGGCGACATCATCGGCGAGTGGGGATCGCGTTCACTCCGCATGTTCGTGGTTGGCGCGCCGCCGCTCTACGTGCTCCAGCTGGCCACCGGCGCCTCCCGGCCGGCGGACGACAGCAGCGCCGGCAGCAGGTGGCACTTCAACAACGACAACAACGGCGTCAGCGGCCATGCCTTCGTGGGGGCGATTCCCTTCCTCGCCGCGGCCGAGATGGTGGAAAACCCGCTGGCGAAGGGCACACTCTATGTCTGCTCGACGTTCGTCGGCTTTTCACGGATGACCGACAACGCCCACTATCCGTCGCAGGTGTTCCTCGGGTGGTACCTGGCCTGGGCCAGTTCCATGGCCGTGAGCCGCACTGAGACGCACTTCGCGGGGATGGAGGTGCGGGTGGTTCCCCTACCGATGGCCGACATGGGCGGGCTAGCCGTCGAGACCAAGTGGTGAGCGGATTCGCCACCCGGGCGTGTCGTGGCGTATGATTCCGACCCCGGCCTTCGTCTCGGAGGCTGCGGTTCCCCGGCAATCTTTTTCAGGCGTTTTCAAACGCGGTTTTCCAATCACACTCTGGAGCAGGTATTCATGGCCAAGTCGTCGCGGGTTTCGGTGTCGTCTGGTTCGGGCGTGTCACTCAGTCGGCTGCGGAGCCTCTGCACAGCGGCGGAGCGGAAACTGCTCGAGATGAGCGAAAGCACCGGCATCTCCAAGGCCGCGCATGCCGAGGTGCACGCGTTGATGACACGGGCCCGGTCGGCCCGCGACAAGTGGCGGGCGATGGTCGGCCAGCAGACCCGCGTGGTGAAGCGTTCGCCGAAGGCCGTCGCCGAGGCCAATGCCCGCAGCCATGCGAAGGCCGAACTGTTTGACGGCGCCGTGAAGCGATTCGAGGCGCATCTCAAGGCAGCTGCATCGGCGGTGACCTCTGCCGCACAGTCGGCCGTGAAGTCACTGACCGGCCGCACGAAGACACCGAAGCGGGCCCGGGTCGTCAGCAACCGCGCATCGCGAGCGGGCGTTCGCAAGGAACTTTCCCGTCAACTCGCCGCGCTCAACCCGGTGGTTGCGAAGCCGGCCACTGCCAAGGCGAAGCCTGTTGCGTCGAAGCCGGCCGTTGCTGCGGCCGACCAGACGGTTGTGAAGGCGACAGCCACGTCGAAGACCGCATCGAAGACGACATCGAAGAAGCGGAAGCTCGCCCCGGCCAAGGCTGCGGTGCAGGCGGTCCGTTTTGACGTCGCAAAGCAGCGATCGGCTCGGACGGCCGCCAAGAACTCCCGCCTGAAGATGGAAGGGTTGGCGACCCGTCGGGCAAGTCACACGATCGCCTCCGGCAAGCGTTCGCAGGCCCGCCGCGACAAGCGGCGGTAGGCGGCTGTGCCCATGAGCCCGTTGGGTGGGGTTGGAACTGGCCGTACAATGCCAGACATGGGTGCTGCTCCATACACAACCGACACGTCGTCTGAAGCGTATGCGATCCAACTCCAGCGCTTTCGTCAGATGACGCCGGCGGAAAGGATGCTGACGGCTTGCCGGCTTTCGCAGCAAGCCAGACGGATGGCGATCCAGGCGATTCGGCGGCTCCACCCTTCCGCTGACGAACGCACGGTGAAACTGAAAATGATCGAGATCGCGTACGGCCGCTCGCTCGCTGAAGAGGTGGGCCGATGGCAGGCGGAGCAGCGTGCGGCGGTGGAAACCATCGGTGTCGGTCGTTCGGTCAGCGTGCCAGTGGCCACCGCCGAGGATTCGATCGTCAGCAAGCTCGAGTGGTTTCGGCTTACCGACGAGACATCGGAACGGCAGTGGGGGGATGTCAGCCGGCTTGTGGACTTGCACGGACCACGGCTCGACAGGGAATACATGCAGCAGATGGCGGTCTCCGTCGGGGTCGGCGATCTGCTTCAGAAATTGCTTTCGCAGCGCTGATGCGTGCACCACCACCACCTTCTCCTACCAAAGGCTGCCGCACCTATGAACCACGTCCGCGCATGCGTCGCCGTCCTCATCCTGTCGCTCGTCGCGGCCCTGGTGTCTGCTGACGCCGCACGTGCAGCCGACCCGCCGTCGCCCGGCGAGCAGATGCTCCGCGCCGTGTTGGCCGAGGCCCGGGTGCGGCCGGTCCGGATCTTCCATGGTGGCACGTCGATCCAGTGCACCCCATACGGTGGCCTGCGGTGGCTCGAAAACCTGCGGCACACCTACGGTGACTCTGGGAATTCCACGATGACGGTGAAGGGGCTGGGCGGATCGCTCGCCCCCTATGCCGGCTGGAAGAAGCAGTCGGGCGGGCTGATGGTCCGCCTGCGGGGCGACAGCGAGTCGAAGGACCTCGTCTTCCCCAACACGTTCGGCACGAAGCTGATCATCCACTACGCCGTCGAGACCGATGGCGGCACGTGCGACGTGTATGTCGACGAGCAGAAGGCCGGCACGATCGAGTGCGGTGGTGCGCAGGCCTACAACCGGAAGCTCGTGCTCGACTTCCCGGATGCCAAATATCGCCGGTTGACGCTCAAGCCGCCGACCTCGGGGCATGTCTACATCGAGGCCGTCACCCAGCGGCTCGACAGGCCGGGGATCGAGTTCATCGATGGCGCGATGGGAGCCACGGCGGTCGAGCATCTGCTCACGCTTCCGGGGGCGGTCGAGCAATGGAATATCCCTACCTCGATCCAGCCGGCAAGCCTCTACGATGCGTTCGACGCCTCCATGCTCGACACGTCGGCAGATGGAAAATGCGACATCATCTATTTCGGATGGGCCGTGAACGACGCCTATTCGGTCCAGAATGTCGACGCCCGCTACGCCCCCGCCGTCGCCCACCTGGTCGAACGGACGAAGGCCAACGGGCAGTGCCTGATCCTCGTGGTGGAACCGGGCGGCCATCTGAGCGTGCCCGGCAAACCCGAGCGACAGCAGTACGCCGCCTATGCCCGTATTCGGGAGGTGCTGCGGAGTCATGCCAAGGAGCCGCACGTCGTGCTGATCGATCACTACGACCTGCTCAAGACGCCGAAGCCGGATGCCTCGTTGCCCGAGTGGCAGGCATGGGCGGTCCGCAACTATCCCGCCACCGTCTCGGCCGTGACGCCGAAGCTCGAGTACCAGGGGGATTTCATCCATCCGCTGCCGCAGGCCTATGACTGCCAGGTGGCTGCGCTCAACGCGGCGTCCGGCTCGAGCGACTATGTGCCGACCGAGTTCACGTGGGTCGGCGTGCCCCCCGGGGCCGATTCGAAGGCCTGGGAAGTGCAGCAGTGGCATGCGAAGGCCAACTGGTCCGACCGCATCGCGCCGGCCGTGCATCCCGGCGCGACCGTGACGATCGAGCGGTGGCCGGTCGATGGCAACAGCGCCTACGGCGGCCCGCACGGGATCACGCTCGCGTATTCACCGGTCACGATCGGCAGGCTGTATCTCGGTGGCGACGGTGGCGCGATCGTGGCCGGCACGCACCCCACCGCGGGCACGGGCCGGCTGGTCTTCGACAACCGCGGCCAGCCTGCGGAGATCAAGGGAATAGGCGACGGCATGGCGACGATCCGGGCGGCCGTCCATTCCGATGGGCCCCTGCGACTCGACTCCGGCACGATGCAATCGATCGCGGTGATGGACTATGCCGGACCCGGCGACCTGCTCGTTGTGGGCCGCGCCGACGGCGGAGTGAACCACACGAGTCTCGGGCTCGGACCGGCGAGCGGCTGCAAGAAGATCACGATCGAACCGGGGGCGAAGGTCACGGTCAGCGGCCCCGGCATTCCGCCGACAGTCAAGGAGCTCGTCGTCAACGGCACGCTCGAACTGGCGGCGATCGGCGCCGATGGCGTCGTTATGCGAGAGGGACAGCTGCTCTCGGGCACCGGCACGGTCCGCATCATGGGTTCCGGAGCCGCGAACGCGGATCTGCGGAAGGCCGGGAAACACCTCAAGATCATCGCCATCCCGCGTTAGGGCTCGTTGACGCAACCACCCTGCGCGGCCGAGGGCGAGAAAACGTAAACATTGGCCGTGAATGCGTAATGATTTTGGTCACTACCCTGACGCTCATTGGACTTATACTATAAGGGTTTGAAGAAGAGGCAGGCTCACGGCCTGCAGCCGACGCGTGCCGAGGTGTTCATGGCATCACGAACTCGATCCTGCAATCGCTCCTTCAAACGATTCTGGAATGGCTGCTTCGCGGCCTGCCTGATCGTGGCCATCGGGTTCTCGTTGCCGGCCTCAGGCGAGCCGCCGGCGGCCTCTCCCGCAGCAGATGCTCCTGCCGCCATCGACTTTGAGCGGCAGATCCGGCCGCTGCTCGTCGGCCGCTGCGGCGACTGCCACGGCCCCGACACGCAGGAGAGCCGCCTGCGGCTCGATGTGAAGCACCGGGCGCTGAAGGGGGGCGACTTCGGGCCGGTGATCGTCGCCGGCAAGAGCGGCGACAGTGAACTGATCCGCCGGATCAAGAGCACCGACGACAAGAAGATGATGCCTCCTGATGGCGACCGGCTCTCCGCCGCCGAGATCGCGCTCGTCCAACAATGGATCGACTCGGGCGCCGCCTGGCCCGAGTCCGATGCCGACCGGCTGGCCCGCGAAGGCGATCGCGATCCCCGGCTCGACCACTGGGCCTGGCAGCCGGTGGCCAGACCTACCGTGCCGCCGGCTCCAGCGGCCGACGCGCCGGCCCGCAACGACATCGACCGGTTCATTCAGTCCAAGCTCGCCGCCAGCAACCTATCTCCCGCACCGGAGGCCGATCGCCGCACGCTCATTCGCCGGCTCTCGTTCGACCTCCTCGGCCTGCCGCCCGCGCCCGAGGATGTGGCTGCGTTCGTCGCCGACGAATCACCCGATGCGTATGAAAAACTCGTCGACCGCCTGCTCGCCTCGCCCCACTATGGCGAGCGCTGGGCCCGCCACTGGCTCGACATCGCCCACTACGCCGACACCCACGGCTTCGAACGCGATCAGCTCCGGCCCAACGCCTGGCGGTATCGCGACTGGGTGATCAAGACCCTCAATGCCGACCTCCCCTACGACGAGTTTCTTCGGAGACAGATCGCCGGCGACGTGGTCGCGCCTGACGATGCCGACGCGGTGATCGCCACCGGATTCCTGGCCGCTGGGCCGTGGGATTTCGTCGGCCAGGTCGAGACCAAGAGCGACATGCTCCGGCGGCAGGCCCGCGCCGACGATCTCGACGACATGATCACGCAGGTGATGACCAGCTGCTGTGGCGTGACGATCAACTGCGCCCGCTGCCACGACCACAAGCTCGACCCGATCCCGCAGCGCGACTACTACTCGCTCGTATCCGTGTTCGCGGGGGTCAAGCGTGGCGACCGGCCGATCGACACGGAGCGGTCGCGGGCCGACCGGCAGCTCGCCGCGGTCGAGGCCGACATCGCAAGCCTCCTCGGCCCCGGCATCGACCTGGCCGACATCGTGGGCGGCGGCGACGGCCGCGGCACCGGCACCCCGGGCTCAGGCATCGAGGTGTTGAAGGGCGAGTCCGGCACGGCCGGACTGAACTTCCTCAAGACCGAGCAACCAAACGTGTTGCTGCCGGTTATCCCTGCTGCTGAAACGAAGCTGCCGGCGTTCAAGCCGGGATTCGTCAAGGGCGTGTTCGTGCCGCAGGGCGTCAAGCAGGACGCCAAGCCGCCGAAGCCCGACGCGGTTCCGGTCGAATTAAAGCCGACGGAACTGAAGCTGACGGAGAATGTCGTGATCACCGACCTGCCGCCGTCCAGCGGCCAGTCGTGGGACCGGATCCGGAACGGCAAGGTGAGTCATCAGCCACTGGCAAAGGCCCACGGCATCGACTTCACCACCGACGGCCACTCGGTGCTCGGCCTGCACTCCAACAGCGGCATCACGTTCGACCTCGCAGAGATTCGCCAGGCCCACTCGCTGGGTGCCCTGCGGTTGACGGCCACGGTGGGCTTTGGATCGGCCGAGGTCGACCCGAGCACGAAGGCCGACTTCAGCCTCTACCTCGACGCCGAGCGGAAGCTGTTCCGCGCCGGCCTGCGCAAGGACCAGGCCCTGAGCGTGGTGGTGGAGATCCCGGAGTCGGTGCGGTTCCTCACCCTCGTCACCACCGACGGCGGTGACGGCATCGGCATGGATCAGCTCTTCCTGGGCGACGCCCGACTGCGGCCCGTGGCGAACGCGGCATTGTCGCCGCCCGAGATCGCCAGGCTCGAGGAGCTGCAGGCGGAGAGCGGGCGGCTCCAGCAGAAACTCCGCGATCTCGCCGAGCTGCCGGTGGTCTACGCACTCACCAACACGCAGCTGCCGAAGCCCGTGCGCGTGCAGCGCCGCGGCAACCCGGAGGACGAGACCGACGAGGTCGTGCCGGGCACGTTGAGCTGGAATCCGCAGCTGCCCGCGACGCTCGGCGACAACACCACCCCCGAGGGCCAGCGCCGCCGCGGGCTCGCAGAGTGGATCACGGCGCCAGCAAACCCGCTCACTCCCCGCGTGATCGTCAACCGGCTCTGGCATCACCATTTCGGCACCGGGCT
>JAPLNQ010000213.1 GCA_026401075.1 Planctomycetia bacterium | reverse complement strand
GGTGATCACACCGGGGCCTCCCATCACGAGATCGAGCACGCCCGCCGCGGAGAGCATCGCGTCGTGGATCGATTCGGCGTCGAGTCGTTGCGGAGGATACCGCCATAGCAGCCGCGAGTCGGGATCGACGGCGACGGCCGCGGCGACCGGACTGCTGGCCTGCCGATAGGCGGCCGACGTGACGATGTCGCGATGCAGAGACTTAAGGCTCCAGCCGCGGTCGACGAACCGTCGGGCCAGCCAGTCGAGGAGCGCAGGGTGCGACGGCCGCTCGCCACTTGTGCCAAAGTCGCTCGTGGTCGAGACGAGGCCGGTGCCGAAGTGGTGGTGCCAGACGCGGTTGACGATCGCGCGGGCCACCAGCGGGGCCGCATCCCCCACGAGCCATCGGGCCAGCGCCACGCGGCGATCCGGCTCCGGCGTGTCGCCGGCCAGTTCGACGCCACGGAGCACCTCGAGCCCGCCGGGGCCGACGGAAACGGTCGGCTGCGCGGGATCGCCCCGGAGCAGCAGGTGCACGGGCTCGGGCGTGGTGAACTTTCCGGCAAAGACCACACGTTGCTGGAATGCCGCCCGCTCAGCCCTGAGGGCCGCGAGCCGCGCCTCGCACTCCCGGCGGCGTTTTCCTGTTTCCGCATCGATGCCGCTCGTGCGAGCCGCGTCGACGAGCGTCCGCCAACCGCCCACGCCATCGTCGATCTCGATCGCCCAGCGGCTCGTGAGCCGCGACGCATGGTCGGGAGAGTTTTGTTTCGCGAGGTTGCGGTTGCGGCTCCAGGTCACGCGGTCGATCCGCGCCGGCTGTGGCAGGTCGATCTCCACCCAGGCGGGCGGACGACGATCGGCCACCCATGTCGATCCTCTTCCATACTTGCCGTCGTTGAGCACGCCATCGTCGCCACCCGCCTGCGTCGCGGCCCCCGACGACGATGCCTTGCCGCCGAGCTTCGCTGCGGCCAGATTCGTCGCCGGCTGAGCGGCTGCGGCTTGGTCGGTCACGCCCGTTCCCCAGACCTCGAGTTCTTCGAAGGCGGGGCCCTCGCTGGTCGCGTCGGTGGCGATGATATTCAGGCGAATCCGCTGCGCGGTCACCGGCTGGAAGTGGTCGGTGAATCGTCCCGCCTCGACGCTGCGCCAGTGCGGAAAGCCAGCCAGCTCACGCTCGACGGCCTCGATGGCCTGTTCGATGTCGCGGATCTTTGCCACGCGGTTGTCGTCGTCGTCCCGTCGCCAGGGTCGGTCGTCGTAGCGCAGGCCGGAAAACACGGCAGTCATCCGGTAATAGTCGCGGGAGGAGATCGGATCGAACTTGTGGTTGTGGCAGCGGGCGCAGCCGACGGTCAGGCCGAGGACCGCCGCGCCCACGTTTTGCACCACCTCGTCGAGGCTGTTGAGCCGTGCCTGCCGGATGGCTGCCGGCTCCTCGCCTACCTCCGGCGGCGTGGGCAATGGCGCAGTGACGAGGAACCCGGTGGCCGGATCAACACCCAAGGTGTCTCCGGCAAGCTGTTGAAAGAGAAAGCGATCGTAGGGCAGGTCGCGGTTGAGGGCGTCGATCACCCAGTCGCGATACGGCCAGGCATGCTCGCGGAGCGTGTTGTATTCATAGCCCCGCGTGTCGGCGTAGCGAATGACGTCGAGCCAGTGTTGGGCCCAGCGTTCGCCGTATCGCGGCGAAGCGAGTAGCCGGTCGACGAGCGCCTCCACGGCCTGCGGGCTCTTGTCGTCGAGAAACGCCTCGACCTCGTCGGGGGTGGGCGGAAGGCCGTTCAGATCGAGCGACAGTCGGCGGATCAGCGTGCGACGGTCGGCGGGGGGCGACGGGGCAAGGCCTCGCGTGGCGAGTTCTGCAGCGAGAAAACCGTCGATCGAGTCGTGGGCGAATGATGCGGGCAGCGATTGAAACGCCCAGTGTTCGCTCGTGCGTCGTGCGGAGCCAACCGCCTCCATCTGACCGGGCCAGATCGCGCCGGCCGCGACCCACCGCGACACTGCCGCGATCTCGGTAGCCGTGAGTGGCTCCCCTTCCGGTGGCATCCGCTCGTCGGAATCGGTCGCGGTCATGCGGCGGAGGATTTCTGTTTTGGTCGGCTCGCCTGGCACAACCGACGGGCCGAAGTCACCACCCGAGAGCAGAGCCTGACGGCTGTCCACCCGCAGCCCCGATTCCTGCGCATCAGGCCCGTGGCACTCCACGCAGCGGGCCCGCAGGATCGGCAGCACGTCGCGGTCGAAGTTGATTTCCCCGGCCGACTTCGTGTCAGCCTTGTCCGCTGCCCTCGACGCGGTGCTGCTGTGAGTCGGCAAGGCGGCCAGCACGAGGAGACAGAATGCGACGAATGAAGAACGTCTCACGCGAGCACCTCGCGGATCACGTGGCCGTGCACGTCGGTTAGACGGCGTTCCGTGCCGCTCACCGGGAAGCTCAGCCGCTCGTGGTCGAGCCCGAGCAGGTGGAGGATCGTGGCGTTGAAATCGTAGAGTGTCCGCCGGTCCGACACGGCCTTCCAGCCCAGTTCGTCGGTGGCGCCAAAACTAAACCCCCGCTTCACACCGGCCCCGGCCAGCCAGCAGGTGAAGCCGTCAATATTGTGGTCGC
>JAPLNQ010000057.1 GCA_026401075.1 Planctomycetia bacterium | reverse complement strand
TAGAGCACATGCAGCGCCATCAGCTGGCATCGTATCGGGGAATCTACCTGGATGATGCAGTGAGCGGAGGCAGGACAAAGCGACCAGGCTTTGACGCCATGCTCGCGGGTATCCGGCAGAACCTGAAGGTTTCCCACCTGTTCGTATTCAAACGAGATCGGCTGGGGCGGCCTCGTGATCCCCTCGACATGATGGTCGTCGAGCGAGATCTACGATCCTGGGGCGTGATGATTGAAATGTCCGATGGCGTCATCGATCCGAGCGAGCAAGGGACTAACGCCTTGGGCCAGAAAGCCATGTCGCTTTTCGGCTATTTCGAAAGCGGCGAGTTCAGCAAAAAACTCTCGGAGCGGATCGTGTTGGTGCAGGTCGCGAATGCCAGCCGGGGCTACAGCGCCGGCGGCAGACCGCCCTACGGTTTCGGTCGCTTCTTGGTCGATGCGTCCGGACGCGTGGTCGAGGAACTCAAGGCCCGTCGCAAGGTCAAGGAGCCAGGCTGTCATGTGCGGTTCCTGCCGACCGACGAGTCAAAAATTGGCGTCTGGGTGAGGATCCTCGAATGGCTCGAGACGGGCTGGGGCTATAAACGGGTTGCGGAGCACCTCAACAAGCTTGGCATTCCCGCGCCGGACATCGGCCGTGTACGTGGCGGCAGAACATTCGCGGGCCGTGTATCGGGGAAATGGAACCACAACACGGTGCGATCGCTCGCGATGAATCCGCTGATCATCGGCGAAAAGGAATACGGTCGATTCAGCCGAGGAATGCACTTTCGCGTAGGACCGGGCGGTCCGCGGGCTGTGAGCGAGGACGAATTGTTTGCCGACGGTTCGGGTCGTGTGATCGAGAACGATAGCACGTTATGGATCCGTGCCGATTCCGGCGGAGGCGCGTTCTTCGATGCTGACCGTTGGCATCGTCTCCAGGCCAAACTGGCCGAGCGTGGCCAGGCCCAGCGTGGCAAACGCAGGGCCAGCGACCCCAACGCATACCCGCTCGCCACCCGGGTGTTTGATCTGACGGATGGGTGCGGATCAATCATGCAGGGGGCTGCTCGTAGGGATCGGGGCGAAGGACGGCCGACGTATCGATGCGGCGTGTATATGAAACGCCGGGGCGAGTGCCATCACAATACGGTCGATGCCGAGGCCCTCTTGCGATTTGCCGTCAGTACGATCGCGACAATCGTGAAAAGGGCTGCCGGTATGGAAAAGCTGAGGGCTGCCATCCGGGCTCGGATCGAGGCGTTGGCGGTGGAGTCACGGTCACCGGAGCAAGCTGTCCGTGATGAACTCGAGTCCAAGGTGCAACGGCTCAGGCGGCAAGTCGAACAGGCTCCCCGGCGCATCCTCGAAGAAGAGGACGAGGCGATGCGTGCACAGTTGAGGTCGGCGGCCCGTGATCTTTCGGTCGAGTTGGCTGATGCGGAGCAGCAGCTGGATCAAGCGAGCTCCCACGGTGCCGCAGGAGGCGTGGGTGACATCGAGGAGGAGGTCCAGAAGGCCATGGATCTCCTGCAGCGGGTCGAGATCGTGTGCGCGGATCCGGTCGCCCGGGGTGAGCTCCCCAGAGTGCTCGACGACCTGGGCCTCCGGATTGGACTCAACTTCCGTGCAGGCATCACGAATAATCGGCCGGCACGGGTGCTTCAGGGTGGCATCATGGCGTTTGGCAACCGGCTGCTGCCCTGCCCATTACGGACGAGTGGCGGCCGCCCGATCGTCGGCGGGCAGCCACCGCAGGAGCACGGGCACGCTCATGACCAGCACCCTGACGGCGGCTGTGATGGCCGCCATGAAGAACACTTCGGCAAGGCTCAGAGCCCTGCCGGTAGTAGAACTGCCCCTTCGCGTCGAAGGGGCAAGTCGACCGAAACGAACGACCCGTCGCGGGGCGGCGGTGTCGGGACTTCGGTCGATGCCAAAAACCCTCGTCAGCCGACTAGGACCGGACGGTTATCCAAAGGGAATAGCAGCGGCCCTCCACTGCTGCGACCGAACGACTGGAGGGCACTCCGGCTTATCCTAGCGATTTTGCCGCAGCCCGTGTGGTTTTAGGGGGAATTCCTGCCGCGGCCGCGTGGCCCGGCGTTCGCCCGGAAGCCCTGTCCTTGGCTCAGGCCACTCCACCCCTCGTGGTTCAGGAGATGGCCATGAAAAGCCACGAAGTTTCCAAGGATTCTGTTTCCAATCGCCCCGCCACCGGCACCGCCGGCCAAGGGTACATTTCCAACGATAGTCGGACAAACCCCGCCGCTCCGACGCTGCCGTACCGCAGCCGAGAGAAGGACCGGGAGGAGCGGGGCCTGCCGCCACGTGATTCGCTCCGATCGCTCGCCCGCACCTACCTCGAGACCCAGGTCCGGCTCTGGCCGGAACTGGCCGGCACTCCCGCGGTGCCGACCGTCACCGACGCGGTGGTGGAGGCGATGGCCGACGACTTCGAGCGTCGGTTCCGCACTCAGTTGATCGACGTCTTCAGCCCGGCCGGCCTACGGCGGTTGTGGGATGCGATCGGCCTCGGCTACGTCCGGTTCAGCGACGAAGGGTCGGATCCCCG
>JAPLNQ010000231.1 GCA_026401075.1 Planctomycetia bacterium | reverse complement strand
ACGCCCCGACGGAGCCACCTTGTGAGTGATCACGCCAAAACACCGCTGCTGCGAATCGGCGTTCCCAGCAAGGGACGCCTCGCGGAAATCTCCGCGCAGCTGCTCAACGACGCCGGCGTCTCCTTTCGCCGCAATGAACGAAGTCTCTTTGCGTTATGCCGCGGCATGCCGGTCGAGGTGATCTTCCTGCGGACTGACGACATTCCCGTGCTCACGGCCGAAGGAGCGATCGATCTCGGTATCACCGGTGCCGACCTCGTCGCTGAGAGCGGTGAGAAGCTCGTCCACCGGCTCGACCTCGGCATCGGCTCCTGCCGGCTGGCGCTCTGCGTTGCCGACGACTCACCCGTGACCGATGCCCGTCAGCTCGCCGGCAAGCGGGTCGCCACCAGTTTCCCACGGATCACGCGGCAGTGGCTGGCCGATCGCGGCGTGGAGGCGCACTTCGTGGAGCTGTCCGGCAGCGTCGAGATCATGATCAATCTCGGCGTCGCCGACGCGATCGTCGATCTGGTCGAGACGGGCAGCACGCTCGCGGCCAACCGTCTCCGCGTGCTCGACGAAATCGGCCGCTATGAAACGGTGCTCGTGCAGAACGAAAAGGTCCGCGACGCGGCGACGGCCGACCGGATCGTGCGGCGGCTGGAGGGGATCGTGATCGCCCGCAACTGGTCGCTCCTCGAATACAACGTGCCGCGAACGCGGCTCGCCGAGGCGGAGAAGATCACCCCCGGCTTCAACTCGCCGACAGTCAGCGGACTGGAAGACCCCGGCTGGTGCGCCGTGCGATCGATGGTGAAGCGGGGCGAGGCCCACGCGATCATGGAACGGCTCGACGCCATCGGCGCCTCGGCGATCATCGAAACGCAGATCGCCAACTGCCGGCTGTAACGAAGGTGGCTGGCACCTTTTCTAGTCGACGGTGGCGACCTCGCCACCAGAGGCGCTTGCCAACGCGGCCCACGTGGTGCGGTCGATGGCCGCGGCGATGAACCGCATGGCCCCGTCTCCCATCACGACGTTCGCGCCGGCAGGATGCTGCGAATACATTTGATCACAGTGGCCGGCGGGATCGTTGGGCGCGTGAATGATTCCAGCTTCTCCGGCCGCCGGGCCGCTGTGCGACAGCACGAGGGCGGCTGCGTGCTCGGCAGTTGTAGTGCCACGAAAAGCCTCCGCCGGATGACTAAAACCGCCCGCCACGATGCCGGCCCAGGACTTTTGCGAGAGGGCCTGAGAGTGTTCGCCTACGAACACGGTCTTCGACAGACCATCGGTCACCTCGGCTGCTCGCAGCTTTGAGTTGCGATAGAGCGGTCCATTGGCGATGCCTCGCCATTCCACGCGGGGTGATCCATCCCAAGGATCCTCATGGCCGGCGTTGGCCACATAGTCACTGCGACCAAGCACCGCCCCAGATGCGTGAGCCACACCACTTGCGTCGAGGACGGCGAACGCATCGCGAAGGCCGGTTGACGATGGGCACAGAAAGGTCGTCAGCCGGCGTGAAACGATCGGCCGATTCGCGACGGCAGCCACGCCCGCCGTTGCATCGTAGGCTGCCGTAGCAGCCCCCTCCTCCAGATACGGAGCGATCGCCAGCCCCCACCCCGTGCCCGGCGGTGCGTCGAACGTAGCGGAATCGCGTCCAGCAGCCGCGGTGTCGGCCAGATACCCGGACGGAAAGTGACGACGTCCGTCGAGAAAGGTCTGCATCGCGATGCCGATCTGGCGGAGACTGTTGCCGCACTGCCCGCGACGAGCAGACTCCCGCGCCGCTTGCACCGCGGGCAGGAGCAGGCCCACGAGCCCACCGATGATCGCGATCACGACCAGCAGTTCCACCAGCGTAAATCCGCGACGCCGCATGTTTTGGCTCCTCAAAAACGTTATTTTGATTCCTCAAAATATAAGTTTTGGTTGGCCAAAAAGCAACAGGAGGGCGTACGGACCGTCGCGCATCTTGGGAGGGAAATCGGGGGCGGGAGCCACTTTTGCGAGACAGACGGCAACCTGGCGGCCGTCCTCTCTCGCGAGGAGACAAGAATGCACGTCCATGTGTCGTATCCGGATGGCGAGGCGAAGTTTTGGCTATCGCCCGAGGTTGAGCTCGCCAAGCAGACTGGACTTGCAGATCACGTCGTCAGCGAAGCACGGCAGTTGGTAACGGATCGTCGCCACCATGCAAGCCCGACGCGCGAGCAAGGGAATCCGCACTGTGGCAGCGTCGCTAGACTAGCCTCTTGCGAATCCAGAGCGGATCACGCCTGGCATCGATCACCGCGACGACCAACAGCATTCCATCGCCGCGAGCGTAGTAGACGCAAAAAGGAAATCGCTTTGACAGCGACCGATGATAACCATACTCCACTTCATGGATGCCGCCGTAGTACGCGAGCGATTCGATGTCCGCGATCAAACAACTGCGAAAATAGTCACCGAGCCCGGTCGATTGCCGCTCATAGAACCAATAGCCCTCGGCGAGATCCGCTTCAGCATCGGAGGAAATGCTGATGATCATCGGCCAAGTTGCATCAATCGGGCCTTTGCATCGGTCCAAGCGGAAATCGTGGCGCGACCATCCTCAAGCCGACGACTCCGCTCCTCCAGCACTTCGCGGTGCCACTCTGGCGACTGCACATCCCCTGGGCAGCCACACAGGCTCTGCCACACGCTCTCAAGAAGTTGCACCTTCTCGGCGACCGACATGGAATCAAGCTGGATATCGAGCGACATGGCTACCTCTGTCTTCATCTTAAGTGTACCGGATCGCCCAAGCCTTGTATCAGCTAAAAAGGGAAATTTGGACCGGAAATCGGGGACGGGAGCGGCATGGGTTGGGCACCGGTTCCGCAGGCGGCCCGCCTTCCCTTGCTTGCGCTGCGGGCTTGGATGAAGAGGGATTTCCATGCAAGCCCGAAGCGCAATCGCGAGGAATCCGCACCGCGGCCTCCGCAAACCGTGGCGACGGCACAGCGGCCCGTGTCAATTCGTGCGCGCCTTCGCGCTGATTCGTGCGCGCTGGTGTCGATTCGTGCGCGCCATTCGCGATTCGGCATTTTGTTGCGTCCGGTTGATTGCAAACCGTAGGGCATGGTCATACGCTCCGGACATAGCGTTTGGCATGGACTCAACCTGGATTGATACGGCAGTCGTAACGTCGGCTCCCAACGGACATGCACATGTCGAATCGTGGACAAGGTCGCCGCATCGCGATGAAAGTTCGTTGTCGCGGGATCACCAACCAGACGTGCCTATTGGCTTTCATGGCGTCAGCCGTTGCTTGGCTCACGTGCCTTTCCCAAACTTCGCACGCAATACAAATTTATGTTGTGGATTCGACGTATACATCTCGCACTCTCGAAGTTGAGCCCAGCGACTCCATCGACAACGTCAAGCAAAAGACACAAGACGTCACCGGCATAGACCCCGCCAGCCAGTATCTCTACTTCGGTGGCACGCTTCTGGAAGATGGCAGAACGCTGAGCGAATACAACGTCCAGAAGCAATCGACGCTTCCGTTGGTTGCGACTGCTGCGTTCAGTTCGACGCCGCTCCCAAACGCGGTCTGGAACTTTGGTGTCAACGACATGACGGCCGGTGCTGGCGTCGGGTGGACGTTATGGCAGTCTAGCGTCCCCGTGGACCTGTCCTCGTATGGACCGTCCGCCATCACCTTCAACGTCTTTGGCTACAACGGACTACTGGCCGGCACGCCGGCTGGATATGACCCCACATCACCGTACTCGTTGACGTTTTTGACTGCGGCGGGTGGTATCAGCGGGTTCTCCGCTTCGCAGTTCGATGTGATGGGTACGTTTGCCGAAAAAGCCTCAATTGTTCAGAGCGGCAACTCGCTGCTCCTTCAGATGGGAGCCAGTGCAGTTCCTGAGATCGACCCGAATAGCCTTGGAAGCGTTCTGACTCTCGTGCTGGGATCGCTGGGGCTGCTTGAGCGTCGGCGGCGAAAGGCGGCCTGACCGGCACATTCCTCGGCAAGGGGCTGAATTCCCTCCCCCCCATGTTCCTTGATCGCTGCCGTTCAAATTCCGGATCGGTGAAACCGGGGTCAGCTACCACATCTGCATCAACTCCGGGCAAGTTGAAAACTTGCCCCCACGGGAGAATACGGACGTATCGCGCCGAACACTGCTGCTCCCGTCGCCTTTTTCCAGTCAGGGGAGGGCACCGGCGATGACGCGGCCGCGGCGGAGCGTGGCGGCAACCTGCGTGGCAGGATCGAGCACGGCTTCGCTGGGATCGGCGTGCCGCGAGGCCGGCCGGAGAATGACGAGATCGGCGAATCGCCCTGATGCGAGCAGGCCGCAGCGACGTTCGAAGGCCAGAGCCCACGCGCCCTGCGTCGTGGCCATCGTGAGAGCTTCACGCGGACTGACCACGCCGCCCTCGACAAGCGCCCGACACTCAGCCAGCACAGACAGATCGGGGTTCGACGCACGGCTGTCGGTGCCGATCGCCACGCGGATGCCCGCTGCCCGAAAGGCCTCCACCGGCGGAAGCCTGCCGGAGAGCGCCAGAGTGGTTCGCGGACAGACGACCACGCAGAGCCGATCGCGATGCCGCGCCAGTCGCGAGAGGGCGGCTTGATCCTCCGGCAGGAAGGTGCCGTGCACCACGACGCCCCGCGGGGCTCTTGCCAGGAGCGTGATCCAGTCCGCCACCGGCAAGAGCCGCGGCAGCGCATCAGGCTGCCAGGCGCCCAGCTGCTCGAGCAGCGTGCGGAAGGCTCCGCCGCCCGTCGCGAGCAGTTCTGCCTCGTCGCGGCTTTCGGCCAGATGCATCATCACCGGTAGCCGCCGACGCACCGCCTCGCCGACCACCTGACGGCCGAGCGATTCCGCCACGGAATAAGGAGCGTGGGGGGAGATGCCCGTGCAGGCTCCCTCCCCGTTCATCTGATCCAGATCGCGAAGCAGAGCCGACCGGGCCACGCGCGTGGCCGCGGGCGAAAGCCCGAGCGTCTCGCGAAACACCCGCACGAGTGGCCCAGCATGGGTTGTCAGCGGATGCACTGCCGTCGCGATCTCGCCGATCGCTGTCACCCCAGCCGCCGCTGACTCCTCGAGGCCACTGGCGACGGCGGCTCGCAGCCTCGCTGCCTCATCGGTGCCAGAAGCAGCCCGCGACCGTCGCATCGCGACGACCCGTTCGATCCACACCGGCAGGCCGCCGCCGGTAGACAGCGGGCGGTCGAGATCGGAAAACTCCAGATGCGTGTGCGCGTTGACCAGTGCCGGCAGGATGATCGCATCACCGAGATCAGCCACCGGTCCGGAGGGCTGGCCACGACCGATTGCCGCGATCCTGCCCCGCTGGATCCGCACCCAGCCATTCTCGATTGGATCCGCGGCCATCGGCAGCACATGCCGGGCCCGCAGCGTAATCGGCGTCGTGCAGTCGTTCTCGCCGCTCACGGCGTCGTCGCCGCCACGGGAAGCTGCACGGCCCGGGCTTTGTCCCGCGCGGGATCGAGCGGTGTGACGGCGTCGTCGTCCTCAAATAGTTCGTAGAAGACATTTCGCCGCCGCGGAATCCAGCCCAACTCCGAGATCGCCGATCGCATCTGCTCGAGCGTGAGATGGTGCACGGTGCCCGCGGCACTGACCACGTTTTCCTCGAGCATCAGGCTGCCCATGTCGTTGGCGCCGAAGAGCAGCGCGAGCTGGCCGATCTCCCGGCCCTGCGTCACCCAGCTCGACTGGATGTTCGCCACGTTGTCGAGGTAGAGCCGGGCCACGGCCTGCGTCTTCAGGTATTCGAACGGCCCGGCCGGCGGAATGTCGGCCATCTCGGTGTTGTCGGGCTGAAACGACCAGCAGATGAAGGCGGTCAGGCCGCCGGTCTCGTCCTGCAGTTGTCGCAGTCGCTCCAGGTGTTCGATCCGCTCTGGGAGGGTCTCGATGTGGCCGAACATCATCGTGGCGGTGCTGCGGCCGCCGAGCTCGTGCCACTGGCGGTGCACCTCCAGCCAGTCATCGGTGAGCACTTTCCCACGGGTCATCGCCTGCCGCACCCGATCGACGAGGATCTCGCCGCCGCCCCCCGGCAGCGAGCCTAAGCCCGCCCGGGCCAGCCGCTCGAGCACCTCCCGTAGCGGCCGCTTCGATATCTTCGTGAAGTGGTAGATCTCCGGCGGCGAGAAGCCGTGGACATTCACCTGCGGAAAGCGGGCCTTGATGTCGTGGAGCAGTTCTTCATACCACTCAAGCGTGAGCGTCGGGTGGAGCCCGCCCTGCATGAGGATCTGATCGCCACCAACGGCAACCATCTCCTCGATCTTTGCAAGCAGCGTCTCCCGGTCGAGCACGTAGCCCTCGGGATGCTTCGGACCGCGATAGAACGCGCAGAAGTCGCAGACCGCCGTGCAGACGTTCGTGTAGTTGATGTTGCGGTCGATGTTGTACGTGCGATACGGCTCGGGGTGGAGCCGCCGCGTCACCGCGTTGGCCGCCCTCCCGATGGCGGCCAGTTCCCGCGACTCGAGCAGTTTGACCGCGTCCGCGAACTCCAGCCTGCGACCGGCAACGGTGTCGTCCAAGATGCGTCGGATCGAAGCGGTCATGAACTTTGATGAAACCAAGGAAGAAACCAAAGATGAAAGCGACCAAAATCATACCCCGAAATCAAACGCAGGAAGGCAGTGCCGTCGCGACGTCGAAGCCAGCAGGAGCCAACGCAATGGTTTCTGCATGCCGGTAGAAACGCACCAGTGCGGCTCGTTCCCGTGGGCCCAATTCGTAGTGAAGGTTGTCGCGGAGATAGCTCAGGCACTGCGGCACGGTCAGCCCGTGTGGCGCCGCCTCGGCGGCCGCAATCGACGCCAAATTGGCCCGCCCCGCATCGCGGGCCGCCGCCAGCAGGGCCGCGATTGGTCGTACGTCGATGCCGGGGCGTGCGGCCCAGATGGCAAACACGAACGGCAAACCGGTCCAGCGGCACCACTCGTCGCCGAGATCCCAAATCAGTTGGAATGAGCCGCGCTGCGAACCGATCGCCCGGTCGCCGATCAGGAGCACGGCATCTGCCGAGGTATCGGCGAGCCCCGCGCCGATGGGCAGCACCTCGATCTGCGGCACGACTCCATGCCGCTCGGCGAGCAGAATGCGGGCCAGCGTGGCGCTCGTCCGCGACCCTTCGTCCACCGCCAGCCTCGCGACCCGGCCAGGCTGCGTGCGAAAGAACAGCTTCACGCTCATCACCGGACCGCGGCAGCCGATGCACGCGTCGGAGACGACGCGATAACCGGCCCCACGAAACAGCTCGATCGACGGTATCAGCGCCACGTCGAGCAGCCCCGCCGAGAGCTGGTCAGCCAGACGACTGGGCAGATCGTAAGCCACGTCGATGCCGCGGCCTGCGAGGCCATACACCAACGGCTTGGTGTTGAGGTATTGCACCGCGCCGATGCGGGGGTTCGCAGCGTTGGAGGACGGTTTTAGGGCGATTCGGTTGACCATGCGGTGACCCTCAGGTGCGGGCTCCTATTCCAACCGCAGCCGCACCCGAAACTATAACCGCCAGGTTCTCCGCCACGGCTACGGCTCGAGGCGGCGGAAGGCCCGCAGACCCAGTTCCAGCGGGAGAAATGCGGCGATTACCCCCAGGAATCCGACCACCAGCAGGCTCGTGGCCGTCCCCTGCGGTCCGCTCGCCCAGCCGAGCAAGCCGGTCGGCGGCGGTCCTCCACCGCCGAATGCCCGAGAGGCCATGGCCAGGTGCGTGGGGATCGCCGCGATGACCACCACGCTCATGATGAACAGGGAACTCAGCACCAGGCAGAGGGTGCCGCCGAAGCCGGCCGCGATCTTCGCCGGCGAGGATTCCCGCAGGTCGGGCATCCGCGCTCCCAGCCCCACGGCGATCCCCGAGAGTCCCATGCAGAGCACGACGCAGCAGATTTCATGAACCCAGATGAGCGAACGGGAAATCCCCAGCATGGAATCGCTGAGGTATAGCAAGGCGCAACAGGGTAGGAGCCCCCCGAAGAACGAGAACAGGAACTTCGACCAGACAATCTGGTCACGGTGCACCGGCAGGAGCCCGAGGATCCAGAACCGCCGGCCTTCCAGACTGATCATCGGGTAGACGAATCGGGTCGTGAACGTCGAGAGGATGAGCCCGGCCACGGCCAGATTCAGGAAGCTGATCATCGACGCGTAGGCCATGTTGTAGTTGAACGACCGGAGGTTGAAAAAATAAAGCCCCAGCAGCCCGAAGAAGATCACAAACTGCGACCACTGGGAGATGTCTCGTCGGAAAAGCCGCAGGTCTTTCACGAGCAGCAGACGGAGCGGCCGACCGCGGGCCGTGCCGGCCGCAGAGAGAGCCTGGTCGACCCAGGAGATCTGCCGTTGCCGACGGGCTGGCACCTCGCCCACCAACTGGCTATATCCCTGCCGGTAGCACGACCGCGCCAGCCAGCGGGCCAACAAGTGCAGCAGCATCCCGTTCGACACCAGTACCGCAAGGAATTTGACCGCCTCGGACAGCGCGGCAAGCCGGGCTTCCGGCCGCTTGCTGTCTCGGGCCGCCTCGATCAATCCGCTGGAGAGCCACCAACTGGGGAGAAACTTCTGCTCGGTGATGGACAGCCGCGACAGCACCGTCTCAAACCATTCAGACGTCCCACCGACTACGGCCACCGAACCGATCAGCGACCATCCCAGCCATGCCGCTCCCACACAGACGACCGCGACGAGGATCGCGAGCGCGTGCACCCTCAGCCGCCCTAGCCACGCGACCGCCGACATGCAGCAGATGCCGCCGAGCGTGGCGGGAATCACCACAAACGACACCATGAACGGCAGCAGCAGCAGATAATAGGTCCACGGCGACCCCCGCACGACTCCATAGGCGACGAGCATCGGGCTGCCCAGCAGGATGAAGCCCCAGCTGGAAAACCACATCGCCTCGTGAAACTTGTGGGAAAAAATCGCCTCGGCCCGAACAGGCAGCGTCAGCAGCAGCCTCGCCTCGGGCGAGCAATACATGTTTCCGTACAGCAGGATCGCCGTGGAGAACAACAGCATGATCATCAGCGACGAGAAAAACGCATTGAACAACAGCGAAATCAACTCAGCATGAATCGATTCGAGAAACAAGAAGCCCTCGACAAACAGGCCGTACAACGCCCCCCAGAAGACCGCGCTCAGCAGAACCACCAGAGCCAGCCGCAGCCGCGCCACCGACAGCATCGACTTCAGCGTCTCCCGCGCGATCGTGGACCGCAGCCTCGCCAACACCCGGGATTCCGCCTCCGCAGGGATCAATCGGCAGGATCCGCAGTGCGTACCGCGATCGGTCATGCTCCACCATGCCGTGCCGCTCATGGCGAGCCCGGCTTGGCGGTCGTGAGCTCGAGATACAGATTCTCGAGGTTCGTCGTTTCCACGGCCATGTGGTCGCGAAGTTCGGCGATGGTGCCAAGAAACCGCAACTGCCCTCGCACCATGATGCCCACCCGGTCGGCCATCTCCTCGGCCATGGCAAGCGTGTGCGTGGACATGAAGACCGTCATCCCCTCCCGGGTGCGTGTCTTCAGAAGGTCTTTGACGATCCTGACGCTCCGCGGGTCGAGCCCCACCATCGGCTCGTCGAGCACGAGGACGTCGGGATCGTGGAGCAGTGCAGCGGCGAAGACCAGCCGTTGCTTCATGCCCAGCGAGTAGCTCTCCGCGAGGTCGTCGGCAAATTCAGCCAGCTCGAAATGGTCGATCTCCCGATCGATCTTCTGCGTGGCGATGTGCCGCGGCATGCCGAACATGTCGGCGATGAACCAGAGAAATTCCCGGCCGGTGAGCTTGTCGTAGAGTGTGGGCTCGTCGGGCACGTAGCCGGTGTGCAGGTGGGCGCTGCGTGCCTCCTTCGCCAGATCATGCCCGCAGATACGCACGGCACCGCGGGAGGGCCGCAGCAGCCCCACCAACATCTTGATGGTTGTGGTCTTGCCCGCCCCGTTGGGCCCCAGGAGCGCGAAGAGTTCGCCCCGGGGGATCGACAGACTCAGATCGGTGACGGCGGGCTTGGGCCCGTAGGTGCGGGTGACGTGGTCGAACTCGATCATGGTTTCTCCTGACCGGGATTCCCGGCCGGGGCCTCGCCATCCTCGGACGGCATCGTGACGCTGCTGATCAGGTCTTCGGCGGCCTCGTCGGACCGCCGCAGGAAGACCAGCTTCGAGCCGAGCATCAGCGATTCCTGCTTCAGCACGCGGCCGCTGCGATCGACCCACAGTCGGCAGCGTGGCTCGCGGTGCGTCGCAGGATCGTCCTGATAGTGCACGACATCGACCCGCACCAACGTGTCATCCCAAAACATCGACTCCTCGCCGGCAACCCTGGCGTGAAGAATCTGGATCGGGGCCTGGCCGGGCCGCAGCGGGCTGTAGACCGGAACCGTCCACTGACGGTTGTGGTAGAGCCCGGGCAACGTGGCCTGCGGCGAGAGTTCGTCGCCGATCGTGATCTGAGCCGGCAGGTGTCGGGAGACGGTATAGTTCATGCCATGGGCACGCACATCGACGGTGACCTCGCCCTTATCGATCCTGCCGTGGAGAAACACCCGGTCGGCGGTGGCCGGCAGAGTCACCACCGATCGAAACGACCGAAGCTCGCCCTGCGGGTCGATCGTCAGATGGCCCCGCGCGTCAAGGGCGTATGACAGGCCGGGAGTGAACGACTGCCGCAGCAGCAACTTGGTCCACGCCGGCAGCACTTCGTCGATCGGAAGCCGGTCGAAATGGAGCAGGCTCTCCACCTCCATGCCCCCTGCCTCGGTACGTTCCGACTGGCTCATCGCCCATCCCAGCGGCTGGTCATTCCAAAGCACGGTCCAGGCCACGGGCACAAGGCGGTTCTCCGTCATGTAGAGCGCCTGATACCCTGGCGGCGACCCGGGCGAAAGCGAAGGCAGAATCTTCGCCAACAGCAGCCAACCGCTGCTGGCGCACCAGAAGAGAACCACCAGCGGAATCAGCCAGGGGCGGTACAGCATGGCGACAACCGGCGGGGTGGCAAAGGTGCTCAAATCGCGGGGATGGCGACAAAGCCAGACATCCTTCCCAGCTTCAACGACAGCGGACGGGAAAAGTTGTCTGCTCCCTCACTAGAGTGATTATAGCGGCCCCATGGCAAGTTCCAGTGAAGCCGCGCTTGTCTTGCAGAATTCTCATCTTTCCCGGAATTGCCGGGAGGAGCCTGTGGATTTAGAATCTCCCTCCATCGGGCCACAGATCGCTTCACCTTTCAGCCATCCGTCATCATTCCGCCGCCATCAATCAGCCGTGGGGGAAATGCGATGATTCACGAGCACGACAACCCTGTCTGCTACCACCAATCCTGCCCCGTCTGCGGTCGCAACCTCCGCATTCGTGTCATGCTGCTGGGTCAGCGGGTCTACTGCCAGCACTGTGGCGGCGGGTTCATTGCCACCGACGTCTGCGACAACACCACAACGCCCCGCGTCGTAGGGGGCCGGCCTCAGTCTTCAATAGTGGACGAATTGATCGAACGAGCAGCGGCCATGCTGGGAGTCACGCCCGAGTGATGGCATCCAGACGGTCCCAGTAGTGAGGGAACGTCTTGCCAACGCAGGCGGGATCGGCAACGAGAACACCCGGCACGCGTAGCCCCACCAGGGCCAGGCTCATCGCCATGCGGTGATCGTCGTAGGTCTTCACGGTCGCGCCATGGAGCCCGGCGCCGCCCGGCCCGGGCGACTCAGCCTCCGTGCGCGCGACCGGTGCGATCGTGAATCCGTCGGCATGTTCCTCGACAGTGGCGCCCAGGCGGCGGAGTTCGCAGGTAAGGTCGCCGATGCGGTCGGTTTCCTTGTCGCGGATGTGGGCGACGTTGCGGATCGTGGTCGGCCCGTCCGCAAAGAGCGCCACCACAGCAAGCGTCGGCACCATGTCGCTGATCGCGTTCATGTCGATGTCGATGCCACGGACCGCGCGGCCGGTCACCGTGATCGACTCCTCCGGCCCGTCATCCCATGCGACCGTGCAGCCCATGCGGCCGAGCGCATCGGCAAAACCGACGTCGCCCTGCATGCTTCGGCGTGAGAGTCCCTCCACTCTCACGCTGCCGCCGGTGATCGCAGCGGCCGCGAGAAAATAGCTGGCCGCCGAGGCATCGGGTTCGATCGCGTAGTCACGCCCCTGGTAGCCCGATGGCGCGATCCGCCAGCCACGGTCTCCCTCCGGCGAGCAGTCGGCACCAAAGGCCTCCATCACACGCCGTGTCATATCGAGATAGGGAAGCGAGACGAGCGTGCCGGCGAATTGAATCTGCATGCCCTGCGACGTGCATGGTGCCACCATGGCCAGCCCGCTGGCAAACTGGCTCGACGTGCTGCCCCGCACGCTGGCAGCCCCGCCCTGCAAGCCCCGCGAGCGAATCACCACCGGAGGACACCCGCCCGGACTTTCGGCGCTGGCGTCGACGCCGAGCGACTGCAGCGCCTCCAGCAGATCGCCGATGGGTCGTTTGCGCATCCGCGGCGTGCCGTCGAGTCGATAGGTGCCGTGACCGATCGCGCAGACCGCCGAGAGGAAGCGAATCGTCGTGCCGCTGGCGGCGCAATCAAGCGTCGCCTCGGCGGCCGGCACGGTTCCGCCCGCCCCCGCCACGCGGACCTCGCCCCGCGACCAGTCGGCGATCACCCCGATGCCGAGCGCTGCCAGGCCCGCGGCCATCACCCGCGTATCCTGACTGTCGAGCACCCCGGTCAGCAGGCTCTCGCCGCGGGCCAACGCCGCGCAGACGAGCGCCCGATTGGTGATGCTCTTCGATCCCGGCGGCCGGATCGAGCCCACGATCGGATGCGGGCAGACGGGTATGGCGAGGGGATCGGTCATGGTGGATAGGCAGGCTATGATAACGCCATGTCACGGTCCATGGACGACTCCGTCGCCGCCTACGATTTTTTTGCGCCGCCGCTGATCCGGTTTGGTGCCGGCCGGATCGACGAGATTGGCGAGATGGTCGGACTCTGGGGCCGGCGGGCATGGATCGTGGGCGGGACCGCGAGTCTCGAACGGTCCGGGGCGCAGCAGCGGATCGACGCCAGCCTCTCCGCCGCCGGGATCGAGTCCCGAGTCGTTGCCCGGAGCACCGGCGAGCCAACGGTCGACCAACTGGCCGCCGCCCTTGCCGGCCTCCAGCACGAGGATCTCGACGGCGTTGTGGTGGTAGCGGTGGGCGGCGGGTCGACCATCGATCTGGCCAAGGCATTGGCGGCATTGGCGACGAACATGCCCATCGACCAGCGAACGGGCATCGATCTCGACACCTTCGTCGTCGATCACCTCGAGGGGGTCGGCCGCGGCCTCGCCATCCGGCAGTGGCCGCTGCCCATGGTCGCGGTGCCCACCACGGCAGGCACCGGCGCGGAAGCGACGCGAAACGCCGTGATCTCCTGCCCACGACGGCGGTTCAAGAAGAGCATGCGGAGCCCGATGATGGTGCCGCGGGCAGCGCTCGTCGACCCCGACCTGACAGCGTCGTGCGACTCGTCCACCATCGCCGCGTCCGGGCTCGACTGCGTCACGCAGTTGATCGAATCGTTCGTGTGCCGGTTTGCGAAGCCACTGCCCCGCTGCCTGGTGCTCGAATCGCTGCCGCGGGCGCTGCACTCGCTGCCCAGGCTGTTGATGCCGAAGCCAGCGGACGATGATCCGCGACGCTGGATCGACAGCCGGGCGGCTGATCGGGTGGCACTGAGTCATGCGGCGCTGCTCTCGGGGCTCGCGCTGACCAACTCGGGCCTTGGCCTGGCACACGGCGTGGCGGCGGCGCTGGGTGTCGCATGCGGCACGCCGCATGGGGTGGCCTGTGCCGTGATGCTGCCTGCCGCGCTGCGGGTCAACCGTGAGGCGGTTCAAGACGAGTTCGCCCAGCTCGAACGGGCGGTCGACCCTTCCGCGCCGCGGGATGTCGCAACCGCCGCGGATGCCTTCGTGGAGCGGATCGAACGGCTGTGCCTGGAATCGGGCGTGCCGCGCAGGCTGTCGGAACTGGGCGTCACGGCCGATCAGATCGACTGGCTGGCCGAGCATTCCGGGGGCGCAAGCATGCGAGGTAATCCGGTGCAACTCGCCACGGAGGAACTCCGTTGTCTGCTCGCGGCCATGCTCTGAGTGGCGGGCCCTACTCAGACCGGGAAAACACCCGATCATCGAGCAGCGGCAGCAGGCCGGAAGCATCCGCCCCCGCCGCGAGGGCCTGCTCCCAATGCTCGCGGGCCTTCTCCGGGTCGGGCTCCGGCTTCGCGAGATGGTAGGCGCCGATGTAGAGATCATTGGCGGGATTGGCGTCGAACCACTGCATCACGATCGCCAGCACGATGCCGGCCGGGATCTTGTCGCGGGGGACCTTCTTGTTGCTACCCGCCGTACGAAAGATGAATGTGTCGGCATCGATTTCCACGACGCCGACCTTTTGATTTTTGACGTCATATTCGTCGCCCGGTTTCACCGCGGCCAGGGCCTTCTCACGATAGTCCAGGAACCCCTGGTAATACGTGGCCAGAAGCTTCCAACGGGCCACCCGCTGCTTGGCTTCGTCGCCATCCGCCTGCTTGGACGCCACCGCCAACAGTTGCATGACGGTGTCGTCTTCCTGGCGTCGCAGCGATTCAAGCGCCTCTGCGAGCGTGGCTTCGAGTCGGCTGTCTTCTTTTGCCATCGCTTCGGCCGGCGGGTCATCGGCAGGCTGGTCCTCCTCCGGCTTCTCAAGCACGCCCTTCATCGCGACTGGCTTCTGCTCAGCCGGCATCGGTTCTTCTTCGGGCTCTGGCTTGGGCCGCGACGGCCGAGTGCGTTCCGCTCTTGGCGACGGTGGCCTGCTCGTCGACACGGCGCGATCGGATGCGGGATCGGCCGGAGCGTCGTCGTCTTTACCGGCTCGCCGCGGGTTCTTCTGCGGAGCTCTGACCGGGTCAGCGGCCGGCTCGACCTGGGCGGTCTGACGCTCGCCCGACTTCGCAGCGGTCTTGGGCTTCCCACCCTTGAGCTTCCCATACACGTTGGAGTAGACGAGCCAGCCGGCCAGGCCGGAAAGCGCCAGCACCGTCAGGGCGATACCTGTCACCGGGGCCTTCTTCCGATACACCGTTGTGCGGAT